>CAZFNK010000004.1:0-97081 GCA_964520575.1 uncultured Campylobacterales bacterium
GGTTGACACACACCAGATCAATGCCGGTAATACCAAGCTCCTGGGCTTGCGCTGCATGTGCCTTGTCATCTCTTTTGTAGAGTATGCCGCCGTGGACATAGGGATTGAGAGTCTTGACCCTCCCCTCAAAACACTCCGGAAACTTTGTCACCTCATCTATCTCTATGACAGATATACCGTTTTCCCTCAGTCTTTTGTATGTACCGCCTGTAGATACTATCTCCCAGCCAAGCTCTGCAAGCCCCTGCGCAAACTCAACAATTCCATTTTTGTCACTGACACTCAACAATGCTCTCACTTGCGATCCTTTTTAAAAAGTGATCGCATTATAGCGCAGGACGGCTTTTAACCGTTTTTGACCGCACTACCAAGATCCCACATAGGCAGGAATATACCCAGAGCCATCAAGAGAACCAGTCCCGCTATGAAGAACATCATGATCGGCTCAATATATGTCGAGAGGTTGTCAATGATATCCTGGAACCTCATATTGTAATACTCTGTGACTTTTTTTAGCATTTGATCAAGTTGTCCTCCAGATTCACCGGCACGTATCATCTGCAACAGCATATTCTCAAAAAGCCCTGTCTGCTCAAAAGCATCTGCCAGACTCATACCGCGGCCTATGTTTGCATTGACTGTTAAAAGCTTCTCTTTGATATAGAGATTGTCAACCATTCCTACTGCTGTATCAAGCGCTTCTGAAACCGGAATACCCGAGCGCACCAGCTCTCCAAATATCAAGGTGTACTTGTGCATTGTCGAAAGAAACACTACTTTGTTGATCAGATAGAACTTTGGGTGCACCATCAGCTTATCCATCTTGTATTTGAATGACTGATTGTTTTTGTATGAATAGATCAGCATATATATACCGACAATAATGCCTATAAGCACCCATAGCCCATAATTGGTCAGAACATACTCGATAGCAAGAAGTATCTTGGTAGGTACCGGCAACTCAGCATGCAGCTGCTCAAATATCTTTCTGAATTTGGGCACAACCACCATAATCAGTACCGTAAAAGCGATTGCCATAGCGGTGAGTGTGATCAAAGGATACCTGATGGCTTTTTTAAATTTGGCCGTATTGTCCCTGATATCCTCAAGAATGTCGGCCAGCTTATTGTAGGCTTCGGCTATATTTCCGGTACTCTCTCCAAGTTTTGTCATAGCTACAGCCACACGACCGAACTCATCGGCATACGGCTCCATCCCCTCAGACATACTTTTACCGGCATTTATATCATTGCTCATATGGTTGTATATCTCTTTGAGACGTTTGCTTTGAGTATTGGCGGCCACATCATTGAGTGTATCATGCACAGGAATTCCGGCATCCACCATTACGGCTATCTGTCTGACAGATGCTATCTTGTGGTCAAGCTTGATAGAGCCTCTGGAGCTTTTCTTTAGCCCTTCAAACATGTTTGAAAATACATTTTCCAATGGAGCTGAGGTCTCCTCTATGCTAACAACCACTGCACCGGGGTGTGCTTTTTTAGCAGCTGCGGAAGCGGCTCTTTTGTTTGCAGATTCATGTACGGATGTAAATCGATTGCCTTTTTGGACCAGTGTGACTTTATAAAACATAACCTACAACCTCGCTACTCTGAATATCTCATCTATAGTTGTCTTGCCCTCTTCTGCCTTGCGGATCCCGTCTTGAAGCATGGAGACAAAGCCTTCTTTGTTTGCCTGTTCAATCAACTGCTCCTTGGATGCTCCCGCAGCGATCATGTGGGCCGTAGTATCACTGATAGGGAAAACTTCCGAGATCATCTCCCGCCCTATATATCCGGTGTGCTGACACTCCTTGCACCCTTCCCCTTTGTAAAAGACAGCATCTTCTGTTGTGTATTCGGATATCTCCTCCATCACTTTGGATGAGACGGTAGTGGGTACCTTGCAATGAGGACATATCTTGCGCACAAGGCGCTGCGCCTGGATGGCCACAAGAGCTCCACTGACAAGATAGCTCTCAATACCCATATCGAGTATCCTGGTCACGGCACTGATAGCATCATTGGTATGGAGGGTAGATAGAACCAGGTGACCGGTTAGAGCCGCCTGTATGGCTATTCGCAAAGTCTCGGTATCCCTGATCTCACCTATCATTATCTTGTCAGGATCCTGACGCAGTATCGACCTGAGAGCATTGGCAAAGGTGAGTCCGGCATTTACATTTACATTGACCTGCTGGATACCGCTCATCTGGTATTCGACAGGATCCTCGACGGTGATGATCTTGTCTCTTACATCTCTGATGGCATTTAGCGCTCCGTAAAGAGTAGTGGTCTTACCTGATCCTGTAGGACCCGTGACCAGCACTATCCCGTAAGGAGCTTTGATGGCTTCAGTGAATCTGTCGTAGCAGAATTTGCTCATCCCTGCATCCTCAAGGCGTATCATCACCTTGGTCTTGTCAAGTATCCTGAGTACTATCGATTCGCCAAACAGTGTAGGAAGCGTAGATACCCTGAAATCAAACTCTCTGTCTGCTACTGTATGGGCAAAACGTCCATCCTGAGGCTTGCGTTTTTCGGCTATATCTAGATTGGCCAGTAGTTTCATGCGAGATGATAGAGGACTGAAGATATCCTTATCAAAGATAAAGCTTTGGACCAGCATGCCGTCAACACGATCCCTTACTATACAGTTCTTCTCGGTGGCTTCTATATGTATATCGCTGGCACGGGTAATAATGGCATTTCTAAGTATCAAGTCTATAAGCTTGAGTACAGCAGGAGATTCGTCACTCTCTTTTTCAATTCCCCCTTCTCTTAGATCTTCGCGTATCTCATCGATCAAACCCTTTACGCTTTGGGTAACCTCAAGCTGCTGGAGATAACGTTTGATCTTGGACGGTCTGGCCAGAAAAACTTTTATGGGCTTGAGAGGAAAAAGCCTCTGTATGGTATCTTGTGCTACCATGTCAAGAGGATCTGAAAAAGCCACTTTGATCTCAAGATCTGCCTCATCAAACGGCAGGACGTTGTATCGTACAAGCTGATGATAGGAAACACGGCTAAAAAGCGCCATATCTATCTCTATCTCATCGATATCGACATATTCCACGTGCAGCTCTTCGGCTAATTGTCTGAATAATATATCGATATCAAGGCCATGAATATTCTCAATATCATTTAGAGTAAGGGTTCCTTTGCGCAGCTCGTCTATGAAGAATTTATTGAGCTTTTCCTCAGGCACTATCCCTTCTGACAACAGATTTTCCAGAGTTATCTTTTTGGGTGGTTTTGCCTTGATCAGCTGCCCGATATCTTCTTTGCTGATTATTCCCTGATCAAGTAATGACCTTATGATTTCCTGCCCCATATCCTATACTCCAGCTTCTCTTTTGAGCTCTCTCAAAATGATTTTCCTCTTCTAATCTTATCCAAAAGTTGTTTTGCTTTCTGTGAGCCGGAGCGGTCATAATAGGCCTGAAGAACCCGGATAGCCTCTTTTCTGGCTCCCAGCCTGGCTTTGGCCTTGGCAAAGACAAGCCAGCTCTCCTCTGTGTTGCTGTCAAGCTTATTGGCCTCCAATGCCCAAGTCAGAGCCTTCTTGTACTGTTTTTTATCATAATAGTAGCGAGCCAGAAACAAAGCATCGTCCTTATCTTTGATGTCAGCAAACCGGCTCTCTATCTCTTTGACACTCAGTTGTGATTTTTTTGGTGTTACCTTGATATCTATTTTTTTGGCCGGTGAACCCTCCTGCGCGACATCGGTTTTTTTTCCGGCATCCGAAAATGTGATCCTGAATCCTTTTTTTGCCTTTCTGGAGGCACTTACAGACGGTACTTCCGAAGAAAGAGGTTTTGTTCGATCGGAAGTTTCTCCCATTGCTGCTTCGCTGCTTTTATTGGCCTTATTGACGGATACGGGCAAACTACTGCTTTTTGCATATGTCAGATAGTATGCCAAAGAGGCGGCAGCCAAAACTGCAAGGATAACAAACGCAGAATATACGGCTATTCTCTTGCGCCTGTATCTGAGCCACTTTTGTTCCAGTTCGTTTATATCATACATGGATATAGCCTAATTTCAAAGCTGTCATTTCAAATATCTTTTGGGATAACTTACCGTGATCTATTTTGGACGGGTCATTCTGATCATAATACTCATATATCTCAAAAAGAGTATATAGCATCTTATTGGTCTCCCTGTAGTTCCCCTCTGTCTGTTTATAGATATATTTGATATGCTTATCGCGTATCTGATTGGCGATATCAAACTCACTTTCTTGGAGAAGCTTTTGGTGGATGTATTTTTTGAGCTCCTCAATGGAAGCATTTTTCAGTTCGATAACTTCCCAGATACGGGATTGAAAATGCTCTTTTGCCACAAGCTCCTCATCATCTGTCTTGTGAAGAGAGATTACAAATTTGATCGCTCCGGTATCAGAGAGTATTCTGATCTGCTCCAGTACCTCTTTGGGGTACATCTGGGCCTCATCCACCAAAACCACTATCGATCTTGTTCCCTTGATGCGCTTGAGATAGTCCACAAATGTATCAAAACCCACCTTGGCGCCTTTGGGCAGTTCCCGGTGTGTCAGGACATGGAACAGTTTGCGGAAAAACTCCTCTCCGGACAAAAAGGGTGTCTCAAAGAAGTATATCTCATACTGGTCCTTAAGATCCTTGTAGATTCTACTAAGCAAAAGACTTTTGCCTGTCCCCGGACGCCCAAAAAGCAAAACCATCTTGAGTGTCTTGTCTATGCTGTGGCGCAACTGCTCGTAAGCTTTCTGTGCGCTCTCTATCTTGATAAAGTTCTCGACGTCTATCTCGTCGACGAAGATATTCTTGGGCTTGCTGTATCTGCTCATTATCTCAGGCGTGAATATCCAAGTTCACCAAGTGAGATATTTTTGCCGCTGTTTATTATGTGCGGCGTAATGATGATAACAAGCTCTTCTGTCTCTTCGATCTTCTCTTCCCTTTTGAAAGCATACTCCAGAAGAGGCAGATCTCCCAGCAACGGTACTTTATTTACCTTGAAGCCTGTTCGTGTGGATATCAGGCCTCCCAGAATCGCATGATTGCCGTCCTTGACCTTGATGACAGAAGCTATCTGCCGTCTGACCAGATCCGGAGGCATAGTGCGTGAGCCGTCATTGTTGATAGGGGACAGGGTCTCGGTAATAGATGGATTGATCTTGAGTGTGATCATCCCTCTGCTGTCTATCTCGGGAGTGATATCGAGCAAAATACCCGCAAATACAGAATCAATCTTCTCGCCCTCTGAAGATTTTGATGCACCTCCCGCGGCAGTAGTGGTGCTTGATTTAAGCTTATAGAACAATTCCTTACCCACACTGATCAGTGCCGGCTGGTTGTTCAAGGTCATCACTCTTGGGCTTGAAACTGATTTTACGTCCCCTTGGGTTTTGAGGAATCTAATTACATCTTCTATCTCAGCATGCTGTTTTATTCGTGCAACACTTACATCATTAGGCTTGCGCCCCTCTGTCCACTCTTTGATATTCAGACTGTTTTTTGTGTCTTCAAGTTTGTTTACGTTGTGCTCCCTCATCCCTATGGCATCTATGACGAAATTCTGAAGACCATAAAGCTTCGACCAGTCTATTCCAGTAGTGCGATTATTATTAAATTTAACTGTTAATATACGCACATCTATCAGTACCTGCTGCTTGATCTGCTTGGCAAGTGATGCTATATAGCGGCTGACTCTCTTGATCTGACGCGCTGTACCTGTGACTGTGATCATACCAGCCTCAGGGTCAACTATCGGCTCAAGAGGATTGTACTCCCATTTTTGCCCATCAGGCCCTATCCATGCATCCCCAACCTTAGTATAGTGCGTACTTCCGTCTCCGGCAGTAGCCAGGATCCTGTGAACCTCATCTTTGATCGTGGACCAGAATTTGAACTCATCATTGCTCTCTATACTCATACCTGTCTTGGAGCTGGAGCCTTTAGAGGCAGAATTGGTTGAGTTGGCGATAGTGACATTGGCGCCGCTTTTTCCGGTTCTGTGTCCTGATATATAATGGACTTTAAACGTGCGGGTGACCAGATAGGAGATGACTAGAGTATTGCCGTGAAGCTCATAGCTAAGATCATTTTCTGCCAGTATAGTATCCAAAAAGCCTCTTAAGGTAGTGTTTTTGAGCTTTACATAGTATAGATTCTTGTCCATTCTTTTTGCTGCTCCTGCGTCTTTGACCAGTACAGTCAGTCCGCAGGTCTCGGCAAGATTTTTTACAGCGTCACCGATTTTGAGGGAATCGTCCATCGTGACACTAAATAGTTTGTCGTTACACTCCTGAGCCTGTACCGCGGTAGAAGATGCGACGGATAAGCCCAAAAACACCGATAGTCCAAAAGCTATCTTACTTATGAATTTCATTACTGCTCCTCACTTATGGATAAAAGTTTTTTTGCTTTTCTAAAGAAAAGTGTTATTGTTCTGTTCTCTTTTTTCAGAGTCACATGATCCTCCTTGACATCAGTTAGATTGAAATCACCCACTTTATCTCCCTTTTTATGCCATTTACCGTCTATATAAGCGGATGAATTCATGATGCCGCCAAGCACAAAAAAGGTCTTGGATTCATGAATTGGGATGCTTTTTTTGACTGAACTGTTATCATCCTGCCTGATCACGATAAAAGGCGAAGCGGAGATATTGCGATCCTGCATTTTGCTTTTTCTTTTTGCTTTGATATCCTCTACCATCTTTTCTATATTTTGTATAGAAAGCTCTGCAAGTAATGGTGAGGCAACAAGTGAAACTGCAAGTATAAATTTAAAATATCTCATCAGTGATTTATCCCCCATACTGAAATATTGAGGTCTGCATTGACCAACGTACTGTTCTCTTCAGTATATATCCTGCTCTCGAAAATATCCGTTACAAGAGTATTTTGCTCTATATCGTTCATAAAGTCTATAATGCCGGAAAAGTCACCCTTGCAACGCAAACCCACTTCAAGTACATGACCGAAACTACCGTTGCTATCCACATATGAGTTGCTGATCTTGTCGATAACTACATTGTTCTCGTGTGCCCTGGCGGCAATCGAATCCAGGAACAGTGACCAGCTTTTTTGATTGAACAGCATATCTGAAAGTTTATAAAGGTTTTTATCGAGAATTGTTATTTTTTTGCGATAAGAATCGGATTGTTTTTTTGCAAGTGATATTTTTTTGTCGTACTCTTTGACAAAATAGTCTCTGTCACCGTTTCTGGTGATACTGTTGAGATATTTTTTGTCTTCCTGCAGTTTTTTCAGTACATTTTTTTTGTCAGCTATGCTTTTTGTATGAGCCGCTTCGGCTGCCGGATTTATGAGTGTCCAGGCCAGATAACCCACCAGGATCGCCGGCAGAAGGATCAATGCCAATCTTTCTGTAGAGCTTTTCCCTTCAAAATAGGCATCCACCTTTTCCAAAAAATCTGCTAACTCTTTCATCTTAGATTCACCTTCAAAATTCCGTGATAGAAAGTACTGTTCGTATCTTTCTCTATGGTCTCTATATCGATCAGATCGATATCGTTGTAATATTTTTTAGAGACATCTTTTATCAGCTCTGTGATCTTTTTGTCACTGGGTGCCACAAGTGAAATACTGAAGCTATCCATATTTGATGTGATAGCATCGGTCTTGACACCGTTTTTGAGCAGATCCTTCCCGAAAGATATGAACTGATCAGACTTTAGACGATAATGTACTTTTTTGTCATATATCGTTCTAAGTGTCTTTTCCTTTGCCAAAAAACGTTCTGAGAGCTCTTTTAGCACCTTGCTTGCCTGGTCATATTCACTCTTCTTCTGTCCCAAAATACGTTTGTATTTGGCCACCTCTTTGGCAAGCTTCTGTTCTTCCATTTTGTATTTGTAAGTCTGTATGTCATTCATGCTTGCGCTTACATAATGATATATCGGCAATGCAAGCGCGGCCACGAGGGCCAGCAGGACAAGTGCAGCTATCTGTCCAGCGGGTCGCTTAAAAAATGTAGGCGGTTTGGGATAGAGGGTAAAATTGATCTGACCGGCAGGATCATCGATATATTTGAGCGCTGAGACGGCCAGCATATATTGCATCTGATCTGTGTGCCATTCATCGGTTCTAAGATCAAAGTTAAAATCGAGTGGAGTAGAATGAAAACCAAGGTAGTTTTGAACATACTCATCCAGCCCTGCTATCGCGCCCAGCTCGCTCCCTATGAACATCTGATCTATTACTTCAAGGTCATATGCTCTTTTGGTGTATATAATGATGTCATTAATAGAAATGAATATCTCACCAAAAAGTTTCATCAGATTTTGCTGAAAATCCGACTGAAGGGTTTTTAGTCCGTCTTTTTGCAAGGTTTTGAAAAATTTGGCCTCATCGACAGTATCACCGATCATCTCACAATATCTGTGATATATCTGATCAAGAGAAAAAGGGATTGACTTGGAATACAGGTATCTTCCGTCTCTATAAAAGGTCACAAACGTGTCATAATGCGTAAAATACAGATAGGCATGAACACCTTTAGGACTGAGGACATCCATATCATACAAAGAACGATACAGCAAAGGAGCCGGAACGATAAGGTCTATATATTTGATCTGTTTTCTAAGAGGCTCGAATATTTCAGTATATTTGTTTTTGTCTATTACGAACAGTTGATATGTCTTCTGTTGCCCCTCTCTAGCCTCAATCTCCTGATATCGGATAATATATTCCTGAGCAGGGTCAAGTCCAAGCTCTTCATATGCCCTGTCCTCTATCATCCCTTCCAGATCATCCCCGTCAATACCTGCTGCTACCTCGATAGGAGCGATGATCATATCCTTGTTTGCCAGATATGTGGAGTAGAAAAAGTTGCTTTTGTACGACAACTTCTTTAACGGAGTAAGTGCATTGTCCTTGAGAATATAGCTCTTGTTGCTATAGTTGTCAATGGCGACAATACCGGACGGTCTATTTTTATTTTTCTTACTGGCCATACCTTGTTCCTTGCCACCTTTTTCGATTCATGGCCAAATTATATATGTTATAATATTAAAGTTACCTTACTATATTTTAAAACTGATAACCAAGCTCCTCGAGATCAGATTTGCTTTTGCTCCATCCCCGTCTGACAGAAACATGAAGATCAAGGAATATTTTCTTCCCGGAGAACTCCTCCATTTGCCGCCTGGCAAGCTTTCCGAGCCGCTTGATAGTTTCTCCTTGAGCGCCAATTATCATCCCTTTTTGAGTCGGTTTTTCTACTATAATGGTGGCAAATACACGGTCTAAATTTGCGCTCTCTTCTATGCGATCTATCACAACATCGCTCTCATAGGGTATCTCGTCGCTTAAGTTTTCAAAGATCGATTCCCTGATCAGTTCCTTGTAGATATCTCTGATATTGTCGGTCGTGAGCATATAAGGATCATACAGCCATGGATGGAGGGGGAGATACTTGACTATCTCGTCAAGCAATTGTTCCTTACTGGCGCCTTTTTTGACCGAAAACGGGATGATCGCCTTGAAGTGGTCTTGGAATTTCTGATATTCACCGAGTCTGCGGAGAATTTTTGCCTGGGGAACCTGATCGGTTTTGGTCAGAAGAACTATATGCGGAGTATTTTTATTACTTATCCGCTTCAGAAAACTCACATACTCATCCACCGAGTCATTCACAGGAGCCAGGAAAAGTATCAGATCACTATCGCCTATAGCTTTAAGAGCTTCTTCGAGCATGAACTGATTGAGCAGTTTTTCCCTCTCGTGTATTCCTGGTGTATCGACAAAAATGATTTGTGCATCTCCATGCATTACTATGATATTCATTCTCTTACGGGTAGCTTGAGCCTTTTTGGAAACCATGGCAAGCTTCTCTTCGGCCAGAAAATTAAGCAGGGTACTCTTGCCCGCATTTGGCCTACCCACAACCGCCACAAAACCAGCTTTAGCCCCAGTTTCTTTAGTTAATCTGGCCTTGTTTTTTGGGTCACTTTCATTCATCATTCATCATTCCTCATTCCTCATTCCTCATTCCTCATTCCTCATTCCTCATTCATCATTCCTCATTCCTAAAGTATGTACCTAGTAGCATCTTCACTCTCTACCACTTTTTCCAGCTTTTGGTCTATCAAAGCAGTATCGATCACTATACTTGTGCCTGAGTTTTCATCAGCATCAAAACTGATATCCTCAAGTATCTTCTCCATGATCGTGTGAAGCCTTCTGGCTCCGATGTCTTCTGTTTTTTCGTTGGCAAGTGCCGAATAGTTCGCAATCGCTCTCAAAGCGCTCTCTTCAAACTCCAGATTGACACCTTCAACCAAAAGCAAAGCCTTGTACTGCTTGACAAGGGAATTTTTGGGCTCGGTTAATATACGATACAAGGCCTCCTCGTCAAGTGAATCAAGCTCTACTCTCAAAGGAAAACGCCCCTGAAGCTCGGGTATAAGATCGCTGGGCTTGCTCAAATGAAAAGCACCTGCGGCTATAAAGAGTATATGGTCAGTTTTGACCGTGCCGATCTTGGTGCTGACATTGGATCCCTCTACTATAGGAAGCAGGTCTCTTTGCACTCCTTCTTTGCTTGGATCCTGCCTGGAGGTACTTGTGGACGGAACAGCTATTTTGTCTATCTCATCTATAAAGATTATCCCGCCCTCTTCTACCTTTTTGATAGCCATATCCTTGAGCTTCTCCTCATCAAGCAGATTCTCGCTCGCTTCAGCTTCAAGTATTTTTTTGGCCTCTTTGACCGTTACCTCTTTGGTTTTACCCTTTTTATTGATGCCTCCTATGACTTTAATGATAGTCTCCTGGACATTTGCCATCTCCGGCGGGATATTGGCTCCTGCTATCTCCACTGATGGAGTGGGAACATCAACTTCGATCATCAAATGATCAAGCTCCCCTCTCTCAAATCTCTCCTGCATCCTCGCAAAAGAAGCATCATAGTCGGCTCTTTTCTCCTCTGAAGCCCCATCAGGCAAAGGAGGTAGAAGTTTCTCGATGATCTTGTTCTCAACATAAGCTTCGATCTTCTCTTTATTTTTCTCGTTCTCCTCTTCTCGAACAAGCTGCAAGGCAGTCATAGCCAGGTCTCGCACCATCGACTCCACATCGCGGCCTACAAAGCCCACTTCTGTAAACTTGCTTGCTTCTACTTTGACAAAAGGCAGCTTCATCATACGGGACAATCTTCGTGCAATCTCAGTCTTGCCTACACCTGTGCTTCCTATCATGAGGATATTTTTTGGCATGACCTCCTGCTGCATCTCCTCATCAAGCTGCATCCTTCTCCATCTATTTCTGAGCGCAACCGCTATTGTTTTTTTCGCATCATTTTGACCTATGACATATTTGTCGAGATAGGTGACTGTCTCTTTTGGGGTCATAATATTTTGACTCATTCTATTTCAACTCCAGTAGTTTGATATTTTGGTTTGTATATATACACAATTCCCCAGCTATCATCAAGCTCTCTTTGACCAGCTCATCTGCACCAAGTGAAGCATGCTTATCCAGGGCCCTTGCGGCAGAGAGCGCAAAATTGCCTCCGCTCCCTATAGCAGCTATCCTGCCGTCTTCGGGTTCTACCACATCACCTGTACCGCTGAGTATAAAAATATGTTCTTTATTGAGTACCAGCATCATAGCCTCAAGCTGGCGCAACATCTTGTCCTTGCGCCACTTTTTGGAAAACTCTATGACAGATTTGAGCAGATCGCCCTTTTTTTCATTGAGAATTCCTTCAAACATATCAAACAGATTAAACGCATCTGCCGTACTGCCGGCAAAACCGGCGAGAATCTCTCCATCGTAAAGGGTGCGTATCTTGGTAGCGTTACCTTTAAGGACGGTATTGCCAAATGTCACCTGTCCGTCTCCCCCTATCACGGCATGCCCTTTGCCTCTATAGGCAAGTATCGTAGTAGCCTCAAACATCACTCTACCCCGACAACATCTACTTTGAGTTTGGCATGGATCGCATGACCGAGTTTGGCATCTACCTCGTGTATACCGGTAGACTTGATGGCTTTTTTGAGATCGATATGTTTTTTATCCAGCGCTATGCCAAGCTGCTCTTCAATGGCTTTGGCAATATCGCCATTGCCTACTGATCCCCTGATCCCTACCGGAGCAAGCGGCTTTTCTATGCGTATTGTGGTCGATTCGAGCAGCTCTTTTTCTTTATTGAGTCTAGCTATGGTCTGGGCCTCTTCTTTGGCGAGTCTCTCCTGCTCCTCTTTCCACTTGGCTATCACTTCCGGGGTAGCCAACCTGGCAAAACCTTTGGCTATCAGAAAATTTCTCCCGTATCCATCTTTGACCTCTTTGATCTCTCCGGTTTTACCCAGTGATTTGACATCTTTTATTAGTAATACTTTCATATTCTTTTTCTCCACATAAAATAATTTGCTTATTTTACCTAAATTTGCTATACCTATTGGTACAATCTGGTACAATTCGCAAATCATAAAGTATATTATCATACAAAGATCAATCAAAACATCAAAAGGTATAAAAATATGTTTCAAGAATTTCCGTCAAAAGAGCTGCGCCGGTATCCCAAAGAGTTATCCGCTCTCCTTGATGAGCACAGACAAGATATCGATAAGCTACTTAAGGCAGAGCCCGGCTCATATTCAGATCTTTTGCCGCAAATGCAGGATATGGATGAAGAGCTTGGGATGTTTTTTGCGCCTCTGTCACATATCAACAGTGTTATGAATACTGAAGCCTCACAAAAAGCATACGAAGAATGCATACCCCTTTTGTCAGCATATGAGTCAGAAATGTCTCACAACGAAAAACTTTACAAAACCCTCAAAAACATATCTGCAGACGATAGCGACCAGGCAAGAGTCCTGGAGTTAATGCTGAGGGATTTTCGATTGAGTGGTGCAGACTTGCCCGAGGATCAACAAAAAAGACTCGAAAAGATAGATTTGCGCTTGTCTGAGCTTGGCACGCTCTTTTCCCGCAATTTGCTTGAGTCCACCAATGCACATGAGATGATCATAGATGATCCTGCGGATGTGGCCGAACTGCCTGCAAGCGACCTTGAAAATGCCGCATTTAAAGAGAGCGGCAAAACATTGTATAGATTCACACTCCAGATGCCAAGCTACATATCATATATGACCTATGGCAGTAACAGAGAACGCCGCGAGGATCTCTATCGCGCCTACACTACTCGCGCCAAAGAGAACGAAAAAGTGATAGATGAGATTTTATTGCTTAGAGACGAAAAAGCCAGACTGCTTGGATTTGACAATTATGCCGAATATGCGCTACAAACCAGAGATGCCGGCAGTGTAAAAGAGGTGCTGGATTTTTTAGATAAGCTTACAAACGCTGCTTTGCCTCAAGCTCGAAAAGAGCTCGAAGAGCTCAGAAAATTTGCACATGAGTCTGATGGTATTGAGCTTCAAGCATACGATATCTCATACTACTCAGAAAAGCTCAAAAAGATCAAATACGGCTACGATGATGCCATGACCAAACCATACTTCGAACAGAATAAGGTTCTAAGCGGTATGCTTGATATAGTCTCGAAGTTATTTGGCGTCATTTTTGAAAAGGTGAATGTGCCGGTGTGGGATAAAACTGTCAAGGTCTATGATATTTATGAAAATAGTCGGCTCTCTGGACGAATATATTTCGATCTTGAAGCAAGAAAAGAAAAAAGAGGCGGCGCATGGATGAATGACTGGGAGACCCGCTTTGTAGATTCTGCCGGTAAAACACACTTGCCGTCTGCTTTTGTAGTGGCCAACTTTTCCCCTGCCACAGCAGAAACGCCGTCCCTTCTAAGGCATGACGAGATAGTCACACTCTTTCATGAGATGGGCCATGCTATTCACCACCTTTTCAGTAAGCAAAAGGAACGATCAATTTCGGGTATCAACGGTGTGGCATGGGATGTGGTGGAATTCCCTTCTCAGTTTCTGGAGAATTTTGCCTACGAAGCTGCTATACTTAGAAGATTTGGCTATCATTACCAAACTTCTGAGCCGATACCCGAAGAGCTGCTTGTCAAGATAAAAAAGAGTAAAAATTTCCACTCTGCCATGGGTATTTTGCGGCAAGTTGAGTTTGCCATGTTCGATTTGATGCTACACCAAAAGCTTTATCAGGGCACAGAGGTGCAGGATCTGCTTGATAACATCAGAAAAAAAACATCACTCCTCAAACCTCCGGCTTACAATAGATTTCAGCATGGTTTTGCACACATTTTTGCCGGGGGCTATGCGGCCGGATATTATAGTTACAAATGGGCAGAAGTCTTCAGCGCGGAGGCATTTTTTGAGTGTCTAGATCAACAAAACGGGCTTAATCCCAACAAAGCGCAAGGGTACAAAAAACATATCCTCTCAAACGGCGCTCTCAGACCCATGAGCCAACTGTTTGTAGAATGGCTTGGACGCAAACCTGCCGTATCAAGCCTAAGCAGACTCTATGATATTGTCAAGGAGTCTGCATGAAAGAGACCAAATCGCTCGGACTGGTTATATTTGCCATCTTTGCCCTCTTGGGTCTTGGAGCATATTTCAGTCCAAGCTATACCCAACAGATGCAATACGCTCAAGGTTTTTTGCTGGCCGGGGCTTTGCTCTTCATCGCATCTGTCGTGATAGTTGTCGCCGCTTTGGGATTTTATACCTTTTCTCTATATATTGCCGTGCTGGCGGCTATGGCCATAGCATCATTCGGGATATACGGCGGATTTTTGGTGATAGTGCTTACATATGTCACATGGGGATTTGCTTTTGGGATAGAGCTGCTGCTCGTTCACAACAACACCCAAACTGCTATAGACTGGTTCAAAAAATACTATACATTTAAAAGTTTCAAAAGAGAATATTATGTTTTCTATCCCATACTTTGGGTACTTTATTTTTTACTTGATGTAATGCCTTATATTCTATACAGAGACAAGATCATTGAGTTTCGCCCCAAAAATATACTTAGGAAAATGGAAAAGATACTTGACTGACAAAAAAGCCTTAAGAGACTGCAAAGTAAGCTGAGACTATAATCAGGCATTGGGATATGATGTACTGTGCTACTACAATCAGATCATTTTTTGTTTTGTCAAAAATTTTATGACAAAATATTGTTATGCTTTTACATCAATATGAGATAAAAGGGATGTAATGACAGCATTTTTCAAAACAGCTACGATAATACTTCTGGCAACATCCATAGCAAGTGCCATAGAGATCAAAAATCTCTCTCAGGCTGTGGACGTATCCGGCAAGCAGCGTATGTACACTCAGCGCATGCTCAAGGACTACGCTATGGTCGGCATGGGAAATACTTTTGGAGATCCAAAAAAGGACCTTCAGGAAACTATGGCTAACTTTGAGGATCATCTTAATGCTCTGATAGCCTTTAACAAAGATAAGGCTACAGGCGAAAGCCTCCAAAAGGTCAAAAAGATGTGGGAGCCGATCAAGAAATCTTTAAGTGAAACTCCATCCAAAGACAAAGCAGGCAAGCTGCAGGAAAATCTGGAATCACTGCTGAAACAGGCCAATGAAGCCGTGGGTCTTTTCGCCAAGCAGACAGGGAAAGTATCTGGAGAGATCATAAATATATCCGGTCGCCAAAGAATGCTCTCTCAGAGAATGGCCAGTCTCTATATGCTTAAAGTATGGGGAGTAGATGATCCCAAATTCAAGAAAAAGATGGATGATACAATGAAGCTTTTCAGCACTTCTCTGGATAAACTCATGGCAGCCAAAATGAGCACTCCTCAGATACAGACTCTGCTTAAAAAAGCCAAAAACTCATTTATGTTTTTTGAGATCATGAACCGCTCAAGTTCCAAGTTCATCCCGACGCTGATCTACAAAAAATCAAACGAGATACTCAAAAACATGAATACAGCCACCGGACTCTACGCAGCCCAGGAAAAATAAGGAGATTATAATGAAAACATTCACATTCAATAAAGCAAAATATATTTTGGCAGGATTTGTCTTATCAGGTTCCTTGTTGTTTGGAGCGGGCGCCTCTGAAGGGACCGAAGCTGCAAAAGTAAATCCGGACAATATCTCTGAGCTTCTCAATATAGCCGGCAAACAGCGCATGCTCTCTCAGCGCATAGCAAAAGATTATCTTTATATAGGCAAAAAAGTGGCTGTAGACAAAGCTACCAAGCAGCTTGACCAGTCTCTTGCCGCATTCAAAAAAAGTCAGAAATATCTGGCTGAAGCTATCAATGACCCGGAGATAAAAAATCTCATCACTTTTGTCAATATGAGTGAGCAGGAACTCGAAGAGACCGCCAAAAAACCTTTTTCTCTGGACAATGCGCAGTTGGTTCTGGATCTGAGTGAATCGATGCTCGAAGGAAGCCAGTATATAGTCGACTCTCTCAAAAAACTTGCCAAAAAACAAGATTCTGCAATTGTTGCTACTTCAGGAAAACAAAGGATGTTGGCACAGCGTATAGCCAAGTATTATATCGCATACCAGTCGGGTATCAAAGACAAAAACACCGTTGATCAAATGAAAGAGACCGTAAAAATGTTCGATGATAATAACAAGGCTCTTCTAAACAATGTGAGCAATACGGCCAAAATAAGCCAAGAACTCAAAAGCATAGATAAACTCTGGAAAATAGTCTACAAATTCTACCTGAATATCGAAAAGGGAGGATTGCCCTTCATAGTGTTTACCAGCACTGATGATATCACATCAAAAATGAACAAAATAACCGAACTATACACCAAACTAAATCCATAAAAGGAAACATAGTGCAGAAATATCTCAAAATCTTTTTGCTTGTTGTTTTCTCTTCCGCTATCGGGGGTGCTGCCACAAGATCTGATATCAATGTGATCGAGGCTGCAGAGAAGGTAAGATACCTGAGTCAAAAGATAGCCAAAAACTACCTGTACCTCTATGCCAGGCCTCAACACAAGGGGATCAAAGCCGATATACACACCATGCTGGATGAACTGGAAAAAAGTTTCAATACCATATCTTCATCCACAAATGATACCAACACAAAAGACCTACTGATATACCTCGAATATAACAAGGAGAATATCGATAAGCTTCTGAAGCAAAAGGTGAGCAAGGAAAACTCCCTTAAAATGCTTGATTATAGTGAGATTTTGCTAGAGGGAGGAGAATCCATAGCTCATGAACACAGCTATAGATTCAACAAGGAAGAAACTATGCTGATGAACATCAAAAGATATGAATACCTGATCGAAAGGCTTGGAAAATTCTATATGGCCTCTACTCTTGGGGCGCTTAGCGAAAGCAATCGCAAAAAAATGGATGAAAGCAGACTAACACTTGAAAAAGGTCTCAAGCAGATACTTGCATACCATTATCCGGCTGATCTAGAGAAACAAAAAGAAGAGTTAAGACTGTTTTGGAAGACAAATACAAATATCCTTTCACGCGCTTACGATATGTTTATCCCTAATCTGATGAATATTTCCTGTAACTATTTTGAAAAACTTCTGGCAAATTTCGCTTTGTATCACAGCAAAAGCCAATAGGATATATTGATGAGATTTTTAAATAATAGATTCCTCCTTATTTTATTTTTGATACCTGTGGTATTTTTCCTTGGTCTGATAGGATATAAAACCTATAATGAATATAATATGTATACTCTCAATCAAAAGACCGTTAATACCTTGCAGCTGGTAGAGAGACTCGATAATTTAGTGGATAGTATCGGCGCCGAATCACTTGATAGCGTCGATTTGGATAAGAACAAATCCAATATTGCACTTTCAAGAAACAAGACAGACAATGCCCTAAGAGCGATCTTGGCCGATTCAGATCTTGCCTCCATCGCATCCGGAATAGTTGGGCTAGATTCTCTGAAAGAGAGCATAGATGCTGCCAGACTGCTTGTGGATAGCGGACTAAAAAACCATATCAAGGTCTTCAAGGGTTATTATGGCGACAGCGGCATGATATACCTGTCTGAGACGATGAAACGTTTGGCAAAAAAGAGGCTGCCGCTCTCTACTTTGCCGGAATTGAATCTATACCTTCATCTTGCTCGCACCAAATCCAATATCTATGCAGAGCGGGCACTAATCGCATATATGATCAAAAATAGGACCAAAATGACCGCAAACGGCTTCAAGGCTTGGGACAGTCTTCTTGACTATACAGAGCTCCCACCATTTGTTGCACTGGCAAATCCCGCATTCTCTACAAAAATATTGCAAATAATAAAACCGGATGAGTATAAGACTATAGGAGCAAATGAGCGTGCGCATGTTGTAGCTGGTGCCTCAGATGGCAAATATCGTCTCGACATAAAAGCATGGTTATCTGCCATGAATACAAAAATATCAAGGTTGAAAAAAGTTCAAAAGTCTCTCCTGACAAAGGACCTGACCAGCAAAACAGAGGAATTGTCCAGAAACAAGCAGAATATTATCAATTATCTTCTGCAAACTTTTGTATTTTTGCTGATCCTTGTCTTTCTTCTTTATCTATTGAGAAAATTAGCAAAAGAAAAGCGACTTCTTGAGGGAACTCTTGCCGATATACAGTTTGATCTGAGCAAGGATAAAAAGGCTGAACTTGAGAGGATCGTAAAGAGCAGAAATACTGAAGATATATATACCTTCCTGGCTGAAACCATCAAAGAATCAAATCAGGCCAAGGATCTTTTTCTTGCAAATATGTCTCACGAGATACGCACACCTCTAAACGGCATAGTCGGCTTTACTCAACTACTCAAGACAACGCCTCTCAACAAAGATCAGGAGGAGTTCATCAGGGTGATAGAGGACAGTTCGGAAAATCTTTTGACTATCGTTAATGATATCCTCGACCTCTCCAAAATCAAGGCTGAGAAGATAGAGATAGAAGAGATAAAATTCAATCCTCTTGAAAAGTTTGAATCCGCAGTCGAAACATATGGAGCCAAAGCACTGCAAAAAGATATCGATTTTGGAGTATATGTCGATCCGACACTCCCTTCCAGTATTATAGGCGATCCTACACGAGTATCCCAGATACTGGTCAATCTCATCAGTAATGCGATCAAGTTTACAGGCGCTTATGGAGAAGTGAGTGTCTTTTGTGAGCGTATTCACGAAGACAATGAATATGTAAGCATTAAATTCTCAGTCAAAGATACCGGTATAGGTATAGCCCCTGAGCAGCAAAAACGTATTTTTGAAGCTTTTGCTCAGGCTGACTCAAGCACTACAAGAAAATTTGGAGGGACCGGCCTGGGGCTTTCTATCTCAAATAGACTCGTATCTCTAATGGGAGGAAACCTTGAAATAGAGAGTGAGCCTGGTGAGGGATCTACATTTTATTTCTCTTTGACTTTCAAGATAGATCCTGAGGCAAAACAGAATGAGAAATACAACTTTAGAGACGTACAAGTAGGTCTTCTGCTGCCAAAACGCAATATAGACCGCCAAGTGGACAGAAACCTTGAATCTTATGTGCGATATCTTGGGGCCAACTTTGAATTTTACTATGAGGATGAGATCTTTGATCTAAAACCGGAGAGTCTGCCTGATCTTTTATTTGTAGATCAAAGATATGCACGGCGCGAAGGCGAGATAGACAATATCCTCAACATAGATACCAATATCGCGCTTTTAGCGGCCAGCAGCAACAAAAAACAACTTGCCGATATCGCCGAAAGGGTCGGTTCTCTTATTTATAAGCCGTTGAATTATTCAAAAACGCTTAAGGCTCTTCAGGCACTCTCCGAAAATGCCGAGCACAAAGCCAAGCACAATCTTGAAGAACCCAAAATAGCTTTTCACGATCTGCATGTACTTGTAGCCGAAGATAACCGCATCAATCAAAAACTAATCACCACTACTCTTGCCAATTTTGGCATAGATGTCACTATAGCGGCTAACGGCAAAGAAGCTGTCATGCTGCGCAAACAAAATGACTATGATCTAATCTTCATGGACATCCAAATGCCTGTCATGAACGGCATAGAGGCAACCAAAGAGATCTTGCAGTATGAAAAAAACAGCCATCAAAAACATATACCGATAGTAGCTTTGACTGCGAATGCACTCAAAGGTGACCGCGAGAAGTATCTTGAAGCGGGAATGGACAACTACACTCCCAAGCCAATTGATATCAATAAAATAGCAAATATCATAAGGGGTTATTATCCTCAAAAAGCTTATTTGCAAGACAAACCTTTAAAAGCAAATATCTCTGCATCAAACAAACAAGACAAGAGCACCAATATTGCCAACGCCAAAGACACCGCTACAGATACAACTATAGCAAAAGTAGACAAAACTGGGATAGGCAGTACTGAAAAACAGGACGGCATAGACAAGGGATCTAAACCGTCAAGAGAAGCTATTCTGTATATGAGGCACCTGCTGCCAGGAACCATTCAGGCTCAGGTACTTGAAAGTGCCGGCTTTACATGTGATCTGGTCACAAATGAAGCAGATTTTTTGGAAAAAATAGAGTCGAATCATTATACTGTAGCACTTGTTTCTATGGATTTGTTGCCGGTTGAGGATTGCTATTTTGTGGATATGATCACAAGAAACAACACAGAGCTTTATATCTATGGCCAAAGATCTGATGATCAATGCAAAAAGGTCAAAAACTATACTTCTGTTTCAAAAATAAAAACCATACTCGAAGAGAAAAAAAGAATAGGCTCCCCCAAATAAAGCAGCTTTTACCCTAGATTATCTCCTGCCTGGCTGCTTTTTGCCTTCGATAACAAATCTCAGAGCATTGAGGCGTATAAATCCTTCGGCATCCTGCTGATTGTACACCTCATCTTCCTCAAATGTCGAGTGTTCTTCACTGTAAAGTGAGTTGGGTGATGTCCTGCCTACGACTGTCACATTGCCCTTATAAAGCTTGAGTCTCACTTCGCCGCTAACAAACTCCTGAGTTTTGTCTATGGCAGCTTGGAGCATCTTGCGCTCTGGCGACCACCAGTATCCATTGTAGATCAAGCTTGCATATCTAGGCATCATCTCATCTTTCATATGAGCTTCTTCGCGATCAAGTGTGATAGATTCGATAGCTCTATGGGCTTTGAGCATAATAGTCCCGCCCGGAGTCTCATAACAGCCTCTTGCTTTCATGCCTACATATCGGTTTTCGACTATGTCTATGCGCCCTATGCCGTGAAGGTTGCCGTAGTCGTTGAGAGTCTTCAAGATTGTTGCCGGACTCATCTTCTCTCCGTTTATGGAGACCGGATCGCCTTTCTCGTACCCTATGGTAATATATTCGGGCTTATCTGGAGCCTCCTCTGGAGAGTTGGTCCAAAGCCACATATCCTCTTCAGGCTCTGCGTTTGGATCCTCCAATATCTGCCCCTCGTATGAGATGTGCAGCAGATTAGCATCCATAGAGTATGGTGATTTTTTGCCTTTTTTGTCAATCGGTATGCCATGTTTTTCTGCATAGGCCAAAAGTTTCTCACGTGAATTGAGATCCCACTCTCTCCATGGGGCTATAACGGCTATATCAGGATCAAGTCCCAGATATCCAAGCTCAAACCTCACCTGATCATTACCTTTACCCGTTGCCCCGTGCGCGACGGCATCGGCTCCAGTTTGATGAGCTATCTCTATCTGTTTCTTGGCTATCAAGGGTCTAGCTATCGAAGTGCCCAGCAAATATTCACCTTCATATATCGCGTTGGCTCTAAACATCGGAAACACAAAATCTCTTACAAACTCTTCTTTTAGATCCAGTATAAATATATTATCCGGCTTTATCCCCAATTTAAGCGCTTTGTCGCGTGCCGGCTCCACTTCCTCGCCCTGCCCCAGATCGGCAGTGAAAGTGACTACCTCACAGTTATACTCATCTTGGAGCCACTTGAGAATAATGCTGGTGTCCAGCCCGCCCGAATAGGCCAGGACCGCTTTTTTGATCTCTCGTTTTGCCATAGTTGTTTCCTTGAAGAAAATTGAGGGATTTTACCATATTGTTGCTATAATCATCCCGATCCAAAGGAGCAGATAATGAAACTTGGTGTCAATATAGACCACATAGCAGTCCTTAGAGAGGCAAGAAAAATCAACGACCCAGATCCATTACAGGCAGTTGGAATCTGTGCTCGTGCAGGAGCCGATCAGATTACCATACACTTGCGCGAAGACCGCCGTCATATACATGACAATGATGCCGCAGCCATTATCGGGCATTCCCCTTTGCCGGTCAATCTAGAATGTGCCGCCGACAGCAAGATCATCGATATAGTATGCGCACTTAAACCCCATAGAGCCACCCTCGTACCCGAAAAAAGAGAGGAGGTCACTACCGAAGGAGGTCTGGCTGTCACCGGTGATCAGTCAAGACTCAAAAGCGCTATTAAAAGACTGCATGAAGCCCAGATAGAGGTCTCGCTATTTATCGATCCGACAGCAGAAGCGATCAAGGCATCCAAAGATTTGGGAGCTGAGTGGATAGAATTTCACACCGGCAGATACGCCAATCTATATGCCATGCTCTACACTAACCTCTCTCAAACCCACCACACCATTAAGGAGCTTGAACTACCAAGAAAAGAACTAAAAATAGAATTGGGAAAAGAGCTGAAAAAGCTCCGCCAGCTTAGCTGTGACGCGGCAGAGACGGGACTCAAAATCGCTGCCGGGCACGGACTAAACTACCAAAATGTAGCCGATATCGCCGCCATAGAAACTATCCAAGAGCTCAACATTGGCCAAAGCATTATTGCCAGATCAGTCTTTGTCGGGCTAGAGCGGGCAATTGTAGAGATGAAAGAGGTCTTAGGAAGCAGCAAGTAAAAAATAAAAAGTAAAATGGAGAACAAAAGGAATGAAACATCATAAACTCCTTGCAAACAAAAGCTTTGCAAAGCAAAGCATACCAAAACTATTCACTACTCACTACTTACTACTTACTATTCATGATATTGTGAGTGCACCATGAAGCGCGTCGCTGTCTCTGTAGGTGACCTAAACGGCATCGGGATCCAGTTGGCATTAGAAAATCACCATGTCATCAAAGAAATCGTAGAACCGATATATTGTATCGACCAAGATATGCTCAAGCAAGCTTCCAAATTGTTGAACATATCTATCCCTGATAATTTCACAACTGCAGAACCTTTCTTAAATTGCTTCACCATAAAACCAGGCAAAGTAGACGCACATAGTGGAAAATATGCTTATGACTCATTCATCCATGCGGTGGCTATGGCAAACAACGATAAAGTCGATGCGGTCACCACCCTGCCGATACACAAAAAAGCGTGGGAACTCGCCGGCATAGAGTACAAAGGCCACACCGACGCACTGCGGGATTTTTTCGATGCCGAGGCGATCATGATGCTTGGCTGTCCGCAGATGTATGTAGCTCTATACACAGAGCATATACCGCTTAGGAATGTGGCAGAAAAGATAAACGAAAAAGATCTTACGCGCTTTCTTGTAGATTTTTACCATGCTGCCAAACCCGACTCAACCGTAGCGGTTCTTGGACTCAACCCCCACGCCGGAGACAACGGAGTGCTGGGAGGTGAAGAAAAAATCATCCAAAAAGCCATAAACAACGCCACAAATATCATCAGAAACAAAAAACCCGAACTCTTCGCTTCTGACTCTTCGCCCTTTACCGATCCATTGGTTCCTGATATCGCATTTACGCCAAAGATGAGAGAAAAGTATAAATATTTCGTAGCCATGTACCACGATCAGGGACTTGCGCCTCTTAAAGCGCTCTATTTTGACGAGGCTATCAATGTCAGCCTGAATCTGCCCATTCTTAGAACATCAGTTGATCACGGTACGGCTTTTGATATAGCCTATCAGAACAAAAAGCTCAATGCGCTCAGTTATATCAATGCGGTGAAGTATATTGTGGGTTAGTGGAAAAGCCCTTCACCCTCTTCAATGATCTCACATGCTTCATTCATCTTCTCACTCAACTCTTCGGCACAACTTTCACACAGATACCTGTACTCCTGAAGATCATAGTATATCGCATCACCTTCATGCAAATCCTTATAGCACAGGCCACACACATTTGTCACATGCAGCAGTATCTTTTCGGTAGCTTTCTCGGAAACGAAACATTGGTCATCGATCATTTTCAATCTCCTTTATCATATCACGGGCAGCCTCAAGCTCAGGGTCTTTTTCGAGTGCTTTTTTGTATAGGCCCAGAGCCTCTTCTTTGCGTCCCAAATCGTATAATGTGTTGGCATAATTATAATAGTGTGGCGCATAGTCAGCATCAAGCACCAATGATCTTTCATGGTGCACGATAGCCGAGTCATCCTCTCCAAGCTTGTGGAGTGCATTGGCCAGAGATGCTTCAGCCAGATCGTCATCAGGATCTATCTGCAGCAATTCCTCATAAATCTCCTTGGCGCTTGAATAGTCATGCATATGCATATATGCCGTAGCCAATCTGCGCAATACTTCAGGATTTTTGCCATCGAGTATCTGTGCGCTTTGCATAGCTTTTTTTACCTCTACCCAATTGCCATCCTGGCTGGCCTGATCCGCTATATGAATGAGTTCTTCCATACGACTCGGTATTTTCGAATGTTTGGCAAACACCTTATCGGCTTCGGCAATGCTTCCGATATTTTCTGCGGGCATATCGGCTTCAAAATCTATACCTCTTTTGGGATAGTTGCCGCTAAAAAGCTGTTTGAAAAATAGATAAAAAAACGTAGCCGCTATTAGAAACAATATGAGCTGAAAGAGTGTCATTTGCGTATCCTTATGTATTTGGAATAATAAGATATTTTGACTTTGATGCACCTCAAGAAACCAAAAAAGTGATATAATTTTCCAAATAGAATCAAAAAAGGATAATCATGGGACTAAAAGAACAAATCAACAAAGATATGAAAAATGCCATGAGGGCCAAAGAGACTGCCAAAAGAGATACTTTACGTAATATTCTTGCGGCTATTAAGCAAATAGAAGTAGATGAACGAAAAGAGCTGACTGACAGTGATATAGAAGCTATTTTGACAAAATATCTCAAACAACGTGAAGATGCCAGGGAGCAATTCGCCAAAGGTGGCAGGGATGATCTTGTGGCCAAAGAAGAGGCCGAGATAGAGCTTGTCAAAAAATATCTCCCTGAACCTCTTGGAGACGAAGAACTGAGCATCATTATACAAGATATAATCTCACAAACAGGGGCCAAAAGTATCAAAGATATGGGCAAGGTAATGGGTGCTGCCAAAGTCAAGATCGGCAGCAGGGCAGATGGAGCACGTATCAGTAAAATAGTAAAAGAACTTTTGTAGCGATCGTTGCATATCAAATTGACCAAATATTGCACATTTGTTGGATTTTTGTTTTTTATTTCAAATTTCTCATTACCGATTAAGCACCAAACTGTTACTATTTGTACCGCATGAGTTATTTCTATGCAAATATCTCAATACTTTCACAAGGAGAATATATGAAAAAAGCAGTAAGTGTTGCAGCAGCAGTTGCATTGATGAGCGGTATCGCTCTGGCAAAAGAAGTAAAAGTAGGTGTGGTTCTACCGCTTACAGGCCCTATAGCGGCATTTGGACAGACTTCCAAAGGCGGTCTTGATATTGCCTATGAGCAGAACAATAAGCTCAAAAACGGTGATACGGTCAAACTGGTAGTACTCGATGACAGAGGCGACAAGGTTGAGGCTGCAACAGCAGTCAAAAGGCTTCTTGACAAAGACAAGGTCACAGTGATCTTGGGCGAAGTTGCATCAAGCAACTCCATGGCCATGGCTCCGGTAGCTGAAAAAGCAAAAACTCCTATGATCACGCATGCATCCACTAACCCTCGCGTAACCAAGGGTAAAAAATATGTAACACGTGCATGTTTCATCGATCCTTTCCAGGGTGCGGTCATGGCAAAATACGCCATCGACAACGGTCTTAAGACTGCAGTAGTAGTAACAGATGCCAAACAGGACTACTCAGTTGGTCTTTCAAAAGCATTCAAAAAGGCCTATGAGTCTGCAGGGGGCAAGATCATCAAGACAGTACTGATCAACTCCGGCGATAAAGATTTTAATGCTCAGGTGGCTACAATGAAGTCTGCCAAGCCGTCGATTATTGCATTTACAGGATACTATCCTGAAGCTGCTTTGCTCGTCAAGCAGGCTCGTGCAATGGGCTGTGGCGCTCCGTTTATTGGTGCTGACGGTGTAGGATTCCCTGAGCTTGTCAAAATAGGCGGCAAAGATGCCGAAGGGTTCATGTATACAGACCACTTCAATGAAGCTGCTGCCAGCTCGCCAGAGGCAAAAGCCTATGTAGAGGCTTTCCATAAAAAATACAACAAGCCAGCCGACTCTATGGGCGCTCTCGCTGCTGATGCATACGGCATGATACTTGCTGCTATGAATAAATGTATCGATGCGGGCAAAGCCAGTGACGACAAAGAGTGTATCAATGCTAACCTTCGCGGAACCAAAGGTTACAAAGGCATCACAGGCGTCATCACTATCAACGAAAACGGTGATGCCGTCAAATCGGCTGTTGTCAATGAAGTAAAAGACGGCAAATTCGCTTATAAGACTACAGTCAATCCATAGAATATCTATCGCCCCCCTTCGCGGGGCGAAGATTGCGGTTTGGCAAGCTTGCCAAACCGCCTTTGTCTATCAAAACTACTTGCAAAAAACTTCCAAAATTTTCTAACTTTTCTTTATCTATGGGTGCCCTAACCAACATCAATTCACTATTCACTCTTAAATGTCCTCCCTCTAATCTTCCAATAGCTATAATACTAACCATCATTACCCAAGGGTGGAAAAATGGACTTCAATACCTTTTTGCAACAAATGATCAACGGCTTCAGTCTGGGGAGCATGTATGCCTTGATCGCTATCGGTTATACGATGGTGTATGGCGTGCTTCGATTGATAAACTTCGCACATGGCGATATCATGATGGTGGGGGCCTTTCTGGTATACCTGGCTCACGCAGCTGGACTTGGCTTCCCCGCCGCAGTACTTCTGGGCATCCTGGGCTCCATTGTCGTGGGTGTTTTGACTGATAAGGTTGCTTACAAACCTCTCAGAGATGCTCCAAAGATATCGCTTCTGATCACTGCCATAGGTATCAGCTTCTTTCTGGAAAACCTATTTAATGTACTTTTTGGAGGTGTACCGAGAGCCTTCCCTGCACCCGATTATCTTACCAAAGTGATACATATAGGCAAAATGTATCTGCCAGTGACAGCAATAGTGATCCCTATCGTTACGCTGCTTATACTTGCGGGGGTGCTCTGGATACTCTATCGCACCAAGTACGGTATGGCCATCAGGGCTCTGGCTTTTGATATCCCTACGGTCAAACTCATGGGGATCAACGCAGACGGGATCATTTCGATAGTATTTGCTCTTGGATCAGCACTAGCTGCTGTAGGGGGTATTTTCTATGCTATCAGCTACCCATCCATCGATCCGCTGATGGGGATAATTGTGGGGCTTAAAGCGTTTGCTGCGGCTGTGCTTGGCGGTATAGGGAGTGTCACCGGCGCGGTTCTTGGGGGGTTTATCCTCGGCTTTACTGAGATACTTGTTGTGGCCGGTTTCCCTGAACTTGGGGGATATAAGGATGCATTCGCTTTTTTCTTTCTTATCCTTGTTCTGCTGTTTCGTCCTACCGGTATTATGGGCGAAGATCTTGACAGAAGTCGTTTTTAGGAGGGTATGATGCAAAAATACATAGCCAATTCGCTTCTTCTTGCATTGTCCCTATGGCTTATCTATTGGGCCCACAGCAACCTTGATAATTATACTCTCAGTATCCTCAACAACATCGGGATATTCGCTATACTGGCTCTTAGCTATAATCTGATCAACGGTGTAGCCGGACAGTTCTCACTCGAACCCAATGGTTTTGTAGCAATTGGTGCATATATGGCGGCTCTATTCCTTATACCTGCTGAGACCAAAACCGATATGTTCGCACTGGTCGATCCTGCTCCGGTAGTGATGCAGATGCATGCGAATTTTTTGCCGGCTTTGCTAATAGCGGGAGTTAGTTCGGCTTTTATAGCAGTACTTTTGTCTTTCCCTGTTTTCCGTGTGCGAGGCGACTATCTGGCAATCGTGACACTTGGTTTTGGCTTTATCATCCGCATCTTTGCCATGAACAAACCTGCATATACCAATGGTGCCATGGGACTCAATGATATCCCGGGCAATGCCAACTTCCTGTGGATAGGTGTCATCGCCGTTATTACCTTTATCGTCATGCTAAATGTTATCTATTCCAGATATGGACGTGCCATGAAAGCAGTCAGAGATGATGAGGATGCGGCTATCGCAATGGGAGTCAATACTTTTGCGATCAAAACTACTGCGTTTACCACAAGTGCTTTTTTTGAAGGGATAGGCGGTGGGCTTCTGGCGTCTTTCCTTACTACTATTTCCCCGGATCAATTTACTTTCCTTTTGACTTTCCAACTGCTGATTATCATAGTTCTCGGCGGACTAGGCAGTATGAGCGGTACACTACTAGCCACCATCCTTGTCATGGGCGGTATGGAGTGGTTGAGATTTCTAGATGATGATATGAATATCTTCGGCTATCATACAGGGGCTCATCCGGGCATGAGAATGGTTGTCTTTGCGATACTTCTGGTAGTGATGATGCTCTTTGCGCGCAGAGGACTCTTTGGTGACAGGGAGATAGGCGAGACTGTGCGCAGGCGCTTTGGAAAAAATCGTGCGCAAGGAGGAGAGTCATGAGCGAAGCATTACTCAAAATAGAGAACGTCACCATGAGGTTTGGTGGCGTGACGGCTATCGACAAGCTCTCTTTTGAAGTACAAAAAGGACAGATATACGGTCTCATAGGACCAAATGGAGCGGGCAAGACTACGATATTCAATAACATCACGGGCAATTATATCCCAACCGAAGGGAAGATAATATTTGACAACAAGGATATCACCGGCACCAAACCCAATAAGGTGGTTGATCTGGGAATTGCACGAACTTTTCAAAATATTCGCCTGTTTAAAAGCATGTCGGTAATGGATAATATTCTTATAGGCTATCATAACCATACGCACTACACTTACCTGGAAGCTATTCTGCGCATGCCAAGGTATTGGAGTTATGAAAAAAAGATCAAAAAGCAGGCTATGGAGATCATGGATGAATTTGGTATCTCACATCTGGCTGATAATGATGCTACTGCTCTGAGCTATGGGAATCAGCGCAAAGTGGAGATAGCCAGGGCTCTTGCTACCGGCCCCAAGCTTCTACTTCTTGATGAGCCGGCAGCCGGAATGAACCCAAGTGAGACTGAGGATCTGAGCAATATCATACATAAAATAAAAAAAGACTATGATCTAACCATATTGCTTATTGAGCATGATATGAAATTTGTGAACAATATGTGTGATATAGTCACTGTGCTTGATTATGGTGAGAATATTTTTGTGGGCAAACCGGCTGACGCTATCACCGATGAAAAGGTCATCACTGCATATCTTGGGGAGTTCAAACATGCTTAAAATAAAAAATCTTGAAGTTTACTACGGAGTCATAGCGGCTGTTCGAGGAATAGACATAAATGTCGAAAAAGAATCCATAGTCACGCTTATAGGAGCCAATGGTGCCGGCAAGACATCTACACTCAATGCTATTGTAAACTCTATCAAAAAAAAAGGAGAGGTTACTTTCAACGATCATGATATCTCCAGAGCCAAAACCCACAATATCATCCAAGAAGGTATATCTCTAGTCCCTGAGGGAAGACATGTGTTCATCAATCTTACCGTTGATGAGAATCTTCGTATGGGTGCTTTCAATAATGATGATGAGTTTGAACGGCTTCGCAAAGATATGTATGAGCTCTTCCCCAGACTTGATGGCAAAAAGCAGCAGATGGCAGGGACTCTAAGCGGAGGAGAGCAGCAGATGCTGGCGATTGCCAGGGCTCTAATGAGTAAACCAAAAATGTTGATGCTCGATGAGCCAAGCCTTGGACTTGCGCCAAAGATAGTAGGAGAGCTTTTTGAAGTGATCACCGAACTCAAAGAGCAAAAAGGCATTACAATACTTCTTGTAGAACAAAACGCTTTTGCCGCTTTGCGTATAGCAGATTACGGTTATGTTCTAGAAAACGGCTCGATCACTCTTGAGGGTCCCGGAGAAGAATTGCTTGGCAATGATGAAGTACGCAAAAAATATCTCGGCGGATAGATGAACAGATCCCGCCTTCTTGGGCATATATTTGCTTTTATTACAATAGCTATATGGAGCACAGCTTTTGTAGGCAACAAGGCTCTATTGGCATATCTGACACCTATAGAGATCATGATATTCCGCTTTATACTCGCCTATGCGGTATTGCTCATTATTTATCCACACTGGCATCTTCCCCGATCCATCAAGGATGAGTTCTTCTTCTTCTTGATAGGTGCATTGGGGATATTTGTATATTTTCTTTTCGAAAATTACGCGCTCAAATACACTCAAGCGACCAATGTAGGGCTTTTTATGGGATCTATTCCTCTGCTGACAGCAATAGTGGCGCATTTTATCGTCGATGATGAGCACTTCTCCCGCAAACTTCTTACAGGTTTTGTGTTGGCAATGATCGGGATGGGAATGATACTTTTTGAGGGGCGTCATTTCGAGTTGCGCTTCAAAGGCGATATGCTTGCTGTGCTTGGTGCGGTGACATTTGCTCTCTACTCGGCTCTGCTCAAGCTTGCTCCATCAGGATATAACTATATAGAGATCACTCGCAAAAGCTTTTTCTGCGGACTTGTGTTGATGTTTGGATGGTATATTTGGGATGGCAACGCTCTCAACTTTACCGCACTCTCCAAACCGGTTGTATGGGCAAATATAGTCTATCTTGGGCTCTTTTCATCAGGGCTGGCCTTTTTGCTCTACCAGCAAAGTGTAGAACGCATAGGCTCCATTGCTGCGAGCAACTACATATATCTTGTTCCGCTTCTTACCGCTATCACCGGTGTTGCGGTCCTAAACGAACATCTGACAGCTACTATGATCGTCGGCGGGATACTTATACTTTCCGGCATGTATATAGCACAGAAAAAATAGTATTAGGCTGCTTTTAGCGCATTCTTGCAAATTTCAGATATAATTCGTTCAAATTTCTGCAATACAGCACTCTTGAGTACACTTTCCAGAAAAATCACTACACAAAGACAAAAGATGAATTTTACCGATATGGCATTTAAGCCACAGATACAAACAGCGATAGACGAGGCTGGCTTCAAGGAGCCAAGCCCTGTCCAAAAAGAGGCCATACCCCTTATACTAAATGGCAACGATATCATAGCCCAGGCTCAAACAGGCACCGGCAAGACGGCAGCATTTGGGCTGCCCATGATGAGTATGATGGAAGGGGACGGCAGCGTAGAAGGGGTGGTCATAGTTCCCACACGCGAACTTGCTATGCAGGTAAGTGATGAGCTGTACCGTTTCGGTCGTCATGCCAGACTACGCACTGCCACAGTCTATGGGGGTACGCCGTACGGCAAACAGATAGAGAGGATCAAACAAGCCTCGATAGTGGTTGCCACACCGGGCAGACTCCAAGATCTGCTCAAAGGCGGCAAGATCAGGCTAAATCCCAAATTTGTGGTACTTGACGAAGCTGATGAAATGCTCGATATGGGGTTTTTGGATGAGATAAAAAATATTTTCACTTTTTTTCCAAAAAAACGACAGACTCTGATGTTTTCTGCTACTATGCCAAAAACCATCAGAAAACTGGCCGAGGAGATACTGCATGATCCCAAAACAGTATCTATCACAAAAAGCGAAAGCACCAACACCTCAATAACCCAACACTACTATGTTGTCCAAGAACGTGAAAGGGATGATGCGCTGATTCGACTGATAGATTTTAAGAATCCGGACAAATGCATCATTTTTTGTCGCACCAAAAAAGAGGTTGATCGTCTCGCAGCGCACCTGACATCACAGGGCTTCAAAGTAGCTTCTTTGCACGGTGATATGGAACAAAAGCAAAGAGAAGTAACTATCAGGGCATTCAAACAAGGTGGGGCGGATATTTTCGTGGCCACAGATGTCGCCGCAAGGGGCCTGGATATCAATGATGTAACACACGTGTTCAACTACCACCTCCCTTTTGACTCCGAAAGCTATGTCCATCGCATAGGACGCACAGGCAGAGCCGGTAAAAATGGAGAAGCCATCACCCTGGTCAGCCCCAATGAACTCCGAGCTATTAAAAAGATAGAAAAAGATGTAGGTACCAAAATGATATCACAGGTCATTCCTACCCGCCAGCAACTCCAAGAAAGCAAAGACAACGAACTCTTCTCCAAAATAGCAAACACAAAAATAACCCAAGAGGGTATCGATCTGGTAAGGGCACTGCAACACGAGCTTGATATCGTATCCATAGCCCAGTTGCTGGCAGCATATCTACTCCAGGAGACTTCGGTCGCGGGGAAAGACAAGATAGGATTAAATCTTGAAGAGATAGAAAGACTCATAGAGCGCGTACGACACGATACGGGTAAAGGCAAAAACGCTCGTAAGCGCCGTAGCGGCAAATACAATCGTGATCACAGCAAAAGATACAGCGACAACCATAAACGATCAAAATATAGCCTTGAGAAGAAACAAAAAAGAAGATAGGCAAATACAAAAGTTGATTTTTGCATTGCTTTGATTTGCAGGTAATACTTTAGTCACTATTGTGTACTACAATAGAGATGTTCAAATCCTATAAATAGATTTGAACAAGGGATATGACAGACTTAAAAAAGTCGAAAGGAGTACCAATGAAAAAGCTTATAGTATTGATTGCTATAGCTGCAACGGCTGTTTTCTCGCTTCAGGCAGAAACACCGACCAACGCTGAACAAAACGCGGCTGCTCAGACAGCACCGGCTAAAGCGATGGAAGCCAATGCAACTGCAGAAAACAATGAAAGCAACGTAAGTGCCGAAGATAACGGCACACAGACTACCCAAGCAGCTCCAGCTGCAAATTGATCCGATAGCGATCTCGTCCCAGCCAAATCAGTCCATTCTTGACACCAAACTTCCTCCTCCATTTTTTGGCTGGGACAAAATCATCCCGCTTTTAAACGCCTCAAAGCATCTGCTATATTATTTTGCCTCATGAAATGCTCACCTACCAAAAAGGCATCTGCCCCTATTTTGGACAGCTCAACAACTGTCTTATGATCATTTATGCCGCTTTCGGCTACAATGATCTTAGAATTTGGTATCAAGGGGATCAGCTTACGGCTTAGCTCCATGTCCATTTCGAAAGTTTCCAGATTGCGGTGGTTGATCCCGATTATGTTGGCTCCGGCAAATATTGCCTTGGTCAGATCGGTCTTGTCATGTACCTCTACCAGAGCATCCATGCCCAAATGCAAAGCGTAATCCACAAGCTCTTTTAACTCTTTCCGACTAAGAGCTTTGGCTATCAGTAGTACAAAATCGGCCCCAAAAGCCAAGGCCTCGAGGATCTGATATTTGTCGATGATGAAGTCCTTGCGCAGGATAGGAAGCCCTACATAGCGACGCACCATACCAAGATACTCCTTGTCGCCTTTGAACCAGTGCGGTTCTGTCAAAATTGAGAGTGCACTTGCTCCGCCTTTTTCGTACTCAGTAGCGATCATTACAGGATCGAAATCCTCCCTGATAACTCCCTTGGAGGGGCTAGCCTTTTTTACCTCTGCTATAATTCTGTAGGGGTCCTCCTCGGTAGCCTTGATCGCCTTGTATATATCCTTGGGGACAAAAGGATTGAAGGACAGCGACCTGCCAAGCCATTCCATAGGATATTCAATCTTGCGTTTTTTAAGGTCTTCTTTTGTTTTTTTGATGATCTCGTCAAGTATATCTGCCAATTTCTACTCCCTGTTATTATCTTTTTCTATGTTTTTTTAATGCGCAGGCCCTGATGGCCCTGTAGTGATCTCTGATCTCCTGCTCTTTCGCTCCAGCTGCTTTGATGATCTGGAGCATCAGTCTGTATGCTTTTTGACACTCCCCCTTTTTGTATAGACCCCAGGCAAGTGAATCGAGATAAAAGATATTGTTGGGGTCTTTGCCAAGAGCACGGCGCACCAGACCTATACCCTTATCTATATCCATATCATGGTCTATGAGAGTATATCCATAGTAGTTGAGATACATGGGCTCTTTGCCTCCATGTGCAAAAGCATTTTCAAAAAGCAAACTCACTTCTCTGAGCAGTTTGGGAGTGACCTGATGTTTGCGTTGTGCTTGCTCATACAGCAGTATCGCCTGCTCTGCAAGCCATCTTGGTTTGCCGGTTTTGATGTACATTTTTTTGCTCAAAGCCAAAGCTTTGTCGAAAAGACCATTGCTTTTATATACGCTATATAAAAGTTCCTCGTTTCCCTGCGTATCTTCAAGAAACTTTATCAGACCTTTTGTGTCTTTCAGATAGAGTGATATCTCTATGATCTTTTGCAAAAAATACTTCTGGGGATCTCTTTTATATAGCTGTTTATACAGCTTCAAAACCTTGTCAAGCTTATACTGTTTGGCGTATAGTTCTATAAGCTTAAAATAAAGCCCTATAGAGGCTGAAGGATCTCGATCAATAAAATCCTGCAAGACCTCTGCAGCTTTTTCGGGCTGCTTGAGTTTGAGCAGATAGAGTGCTGATATCTGCATGGCCGTATCTTCATTGGGATCGAGCTTGTAAGCTCTCTGAAACAGTTTCAGCGCATCCTCGTACTCGCCCAACTGCACCTTCAATGCTCCAAATTCCTGCAGATCCACCGCGTCTACATTTCCTTTGGTCAGATATGCATCGACTATCTCGTCTGCCTCCTGCAGAGCATCGTTTTGTATATAAAGTGCTGCCAGCACAAGATAGAGCTTTCTGTCATGATCAGTAGGGTGCTGCGTCACCCAATGAGTCAGATTGTCAATGGATTTTTGAATGTTCTTTTTCTGTGCCAGAGCATCCTGCGCCTCTCGTATGAGATACTCTTTGTTGCCCGTAAGCGCAAAAAGCTTCTCATACGTATCCCTGCTTTGGGTATAATTGCCCTCATCCTCGCCAAAGATCGCCTTGATAATCAAAGCATCCTCGCTGTTTGGTTTTGGCAATGGAGTAGATTTGACTCTCAATGCACTTGCGCCAACAAGCAACGATGTCCAAACTATCAATAAAAAATAGATCAAATTATTCCTGGGCATTCTGCTCTCACCTCATCTTCATTGTTCTTAAATTGCGGCCAAAAAGGAAATGTACGGCATTGCCTGGGACGAACCGGATATATTTGACATTTTTTTTGTTCCGTATCAAAAAATACACATGCATAATCATCCTCGCCGATCTGTTTTTCTGTCAGCGAATATCTGTGCCCTACTTTTCGAAGATACATTTTACCAAAATCCTCGGTACTTAGCTCTAAAAACTCGGCTATTCGCTCGATCTCGGCATATTTGACCCATATATATCCGCTCTCACCTCTGCAACAAGCACCCTCGCATAATGCACAGGCTGCAGGATCAAAAGCAAAATCGTATCCTTCTTCTCTCATCAATACCCTATCAAGCATAAAATTATCTACTTCCATCATCTCTCCATGTCGCCTGTAATCACATTGGTACTTGCAACCTCAAAAGCCGCCTGCGCTTCAGGCAGATAGTTGTTATTATCATCAAATACTATTAACGGAGGCAAAACACGCAGCATCGCTTTGGATCCGACTCTTGCAGCTATGAGTGCTATCTTGGCTTCACGATCAGCCTTGGGGTGGACAAACCTTATCGTCTCAGGATTCAGTTTGGATATTTTAAGCTGATGCAATACGCTATCTGCCTGTTTGGCATCATAGCAAAATATAAAATACCCCCTTGGAGCAAGGAGACGTTTAGTGTTTTTGATCATTTGCTCCATTGGCAGGTGATGCGAGTATCTGGCTATATTGATCCTCTCATCTTCGCTTTGGGTGACAGCACTGTCATAAAACGGTGGATTTGATATAATATAGTCGAACTTGGCACTACTCCCAAAGTGTGCAAAATCTCCAATATATGCTTCAACCTTCAAGTTATTGGCATGATAATTTTTTGTAGCATAATTTATCATATACTCCTGCTTGTCGATCACACTCATCTCCACATCAAAATCTCTGGCGACCAGCAAGCCTACTATTCCCACACCGCAGCCTACATCCAGCACCCTGCCTTTGGGATTGAATCTACGTATAAAATCATATAAAAAGATAGAATCACTGTTATAGCGATATCCCTTGCTTGGTTGATATAAAAACATGTTGGAATTCTATCGAAATTTTGATAGAATCGCACCTATGATAGAAGAAAAAAACTGCTTAGATCCACTCAATCCACCATCGACAGATTTTTGTATGCTTGATTACCAATGTGCATACAAGCCCGATAAGCAGGTAAGGATGTACTATAAATATATAGAAAACGCTACAGATGAGTTCAGCACAGCAGTGATCCAAAGAGGCTGGAGGAGATTTGGGAAGTATTTTTTCTATCCTATTTGCAATGGATGCAATGCCTGCAAGAGCCTGCGTATAGATGTGGAAAACTTCAAACCCAGCAGATCACAACGAAAAGCCATCAAGCGCAACCGCAATACCCGCATCATCATACAAAAACCCTCAAACTCCCAAGATCACATAGATCTATACAACAAATATCATCAATGGAAGGCAGACAAAGACGGCTGGAGAGGCACATCGATCACCCCAAGAGAATACTACGAGAATTTTGCAGACGGAGCGCATGAGTTTGGCAAGGAGGGTCTATATATACATGACAATAAACTGGTAGGGGTGGATCTTTTTGATATAGTCGAAGACGGCATCAGCTCGGTCTATTTTTACTACGATCCTGATTATGCTCATCTCTCACTGGGCACTTTCTCACTACTATACCAGATAGATCTTGCCAAGCGACTGGGACTGAGATATATTTATCTTGGATATTGGGTGGACGGCACCAAGGCATTTAAATACAAAGAAAATTTCAAGCCTCAACAGATCCTTGATGGATTTCCGTCTATTGACGAAAAGCCAGACTGGCAAAGTTGGGATAGATAATATATTCACGTCCATAGCAAACCAACTACGGATACGACGCACCGGTTGAGTTTGATGTGGTAGCGATACTTGAAGATGCGATCAAGGGCGAGCAATGCGCCATCAGTACCTATTCCGAACTTGCAGAACTTACTAGAAACAAGGATATAGTCACATACGACATTGTCAGTCGGATATTGGCAGATGAAGTGGAACATGAAGAGGATCTAACAGCGTTGCGCGAAGATATCACTGAGTTCGTCGATCAGATAAGAGTCAGCATCAAATAGAGCGGTTATTTATTGATTGGTTAATTCATACTTTTTTGTCGCAGATCTTCTCTCTTCCACCTGAGCGGATCAAGAAATGTATCGTCATCTATATGTTTAAACGCCGCCTTGATCCGCTTAAATATCTCTTCATCCTCAGTTTCAAGGGTTTCAAGCCACTTCTTGATCTTTGCTCTGGCATATGGTGCTTTGACCTTGACCCTCATTCCCGGACACACCTCATCGCCTATGGTAGCAAATCCGTTCTCTTGGGCAAATGCTCTTAGTTGCCTCTCTCTGATCTCTATCAATGGTCTGATGATATGGTAACCTCTCTTGGCCTTATATATAGGCGCCATAGCTCTCATCGTGCCGTTATAGAACATATTTATAAAAAAGCTCTCTACCGTATCATCCAGATGATGTCCCAGAGCGATCTTGTCAAATCCGTTTTGCTCAGCATAACTCCCCAGTGCCCCACGCCTCATGCGCGAAAAATAGCTACAGTACGAGCTGTTTTCTCTGATGGTATCTTGGGCCACTTCGTAGATATTGGTGCGGTATACAGTATGGGGTATGCCATACTCCTTGCAATGCCGCTCCAGCAGAGTATAGTCCTCATCAGGCATACCGTATGAAATAGTGCACGCCTCATACTCAAAGCTAAACGGCGCATGCTGCTGCATATTGGCTATCAGATGCACCAAAGCCAATGAATCTTTCCCGCCGCTTAGAGCCACCAGCACTCGATCCCCCTCTGCTATCAGACGATGCGCAGCATTCGTGCGGCCAAATACCCGCAAAAGCTTCTTAGAAATGCGTGCGCGCTTGTTCATACATATTCCTTATTTCAAATTAGGTAGACAACGGGTCTACTTCTGCACATCATCAGATAAAAGCATTGCGCAGCAAGGCATACCAAGACAGCTCACTACTCACTGCTATCTGTTCACTCATCGATGCGTTGGCAAACGCACCCTGCAAAATATTCTTCAATAAAAGCTTTTCGCAAGAAAAGCATACCAATATTCCTAATTCCTAATTTTCTGAACCATCGCCATGATAAAGTCTGCACTCACTTTGGCAGAGCTATGCAAAAACTCATCAAAATCAAACCCCGCATCCATATCAGCACTGTCACTAATGGCCCGTAGGACAAAAAACGGCACATCCAGAGCATTACACACTACTGCCACAGCAGCTCCCTCCATCTCCAAAGCATCGGCTTTGAAAGTCTCGCCTATCCACTTCTTGCGCTGGGGATCGGCTACAAACTGATCTCCTGTAGCTACGATACCGTGCTTGAGCTTTATACCCTTTTCATAGGCTACTTTCTTGGCCACTTCTTTAAGTTCCGGATCACTCCAGATGCACACATCACCCTCAGGCACATAACCGTAGGGGTGACCAAAAGCAGTGATATCCAGATCATGCTGGCACAAGCCATCGGCCACTATCAGATCACCTATATGCAGTTCCTCACTGATAGCTCCCGCCACACCGGTAAAAAGCAGTATATCGCATCCAAACTTCTCTATCATTGTAGTAGCAGTAAGTGTTGCAAAAACTTTGCCTATCTTGGAATAGGCTACTACGATATCTTTGCCTTTGTATTTGCCTTCGTAGTAGGTATTGTCAGCATACTCAATCTCTTGGTAGCTATCGAGTCTGGCAACAAGGGGCTCAACTTCCTCGGGCATAGCGCCCATGATGGCTATCTTCATCCCTGCCACCCCTCGACAGCCTCGATTGCCGCCTGCAACGACTCCATATCCTGTACCACAAAATGCGGCTTTTTGGTAGCACGGCGATTGAGCCCTTTGAGCACTCCTCCGTGACCAAATTCTATGTAGATATCGACATCATTGTCATTGGCCGCAATGGCTTGCTTGTAAAGTACCGGCTTGATCAGTTGATCGGGCAGGAGTCGGAGTGCCTCCTCTTTGCTGCTGTATGGCTTGCCCGTGACATTGGATATCACCGGAGCAATAAACTCATCTCGAATCAGCTCTGAGAGCTTATCGGAGAGAGGATCAGTAGCACTTTCAAGAAGTGGACAGTGACTTGCTACTGACATATCCAGCAACATGGCTCTGCGGGCTCCAGCTTCTTTGAGTTTTGGCTCAAGCTCCTGGAGGTCCGGCTTGATACCGGCTATGACTATCTGACCCTCGGCATTATAGTTAACCGGCCAGACTTTAGCGCCAAGGGATCTTGCGTCACTGCATATCTGCTCTACCGTCTCGTCATTCAGCCCAAGAGACACCATCATCCCCACATCCTGACCTTCGCATGCCTGCGCCATCAATCGGCCCCGCAGGTTAACCAGCTCCACACCATCAACCGCATCCAGCGCACCTACCGATACCAAAGCCGAAAACTCACCGAGTGAATGTCCCATGGCATAGATCGGCTTGAGAGGAAGCTGATCATCAAAAAGCATATGGGCGATAGAGCTGACAAGCAAAATAGCCGGCTGAGTGTACTCCGTCTGCCCCAAAAGATTATTTTCTTCAAACAATAATTTCTCAAAATCAATTCCAGTCCGCTGCGCTGCGGCATCAAACAACTCGCGCGCCCTCTCTGAATTATCGAAAAAATCCTTTCCCATACCAATACTCTGAGACCCCTGTCCCGGGAATAAATAAGCCAATCTCACAGACATCACAAATCCTTCTTTTAAGATAACGGTATTTTATCGAAAGAATCAGGAATTTTTGATGATTTGCTCTTAAGAGATGCGTGATCTGGCGTAAGAATAAAAAGTAAAATTTCGCGTCAGTTTGCAGTAGATTTGAATGTTTTAGTGCAAGTGTAGCGACGGAGCATACTTTAAAGTATGTGACTGAGCGAAACAAAGCCAATCATTCAAAGATGCTGCAAGATAACGCGAAAACTAGCAGGCACAGTGGGCGCCATGCTCATGCCCACCTACCTCTCCGCTGGCTACCTCATCCGCCGTAGCCGCCCTGTCTGTTGTCACTATCACATCAAATACAAGATCTTTGCCGGCAAGAGGGTGGTTGAAATCTATCGTGACATCTGTATCGTTGAAGTCTTTAACCACCACCTGAGTAGTGTGTCCATGCTCATCTTGCCCATAAAGCATCATACCTTTTTCGAGATCTATACCTTCAAACTGCTCTCTTGGGAGTATTTGGATGGCATTGGGATCATATGAACCATAAGCATCTTTGGCTGCAACCTCGATCTGCTTCTGATCGCCTTCACTCATCCCCACAAGTCCCGCTTCAAGTCCGGGGATGATTTGTCCGACACCCATTATAAACTCCAAAGGAGCTCCGTCGGTATTGCTATCTACTATCGTACCTGTATCTTTCTCTTTGACTTCATACTTGATGCCCGCTACCCAATTATTAGCTTCTATTGCCATGATTTTTCCTTGTATTTGATTGGCGTATTTTATCGTGTGAAGCTTCAGAGATGCTTTTTTGCCACTTTAGCACTCGTAGTCCCCGGATAGCCGTCCACAATAGCCTGAAAAAAGCGCTTAGCCTGCTCTTTGTCTCCGTTTTTCTCAAGAGCCAACCCAGTATGAAGCAGGAGTCTATCCATATATCCCGCATTCTCATCCAGCTCTGCACTTTGCTTGTACTCCTCAACCGCTGTTGAATACTTGCCGGTTCGATAAGCTATCTCTCCGAGATAAAAATGGGTTGCTGCCTTTTTGTATCCCCTCTTTGCAAGGATATCGAAGCGTCTTTTGGCCTGGGTATAGTTTTTTTTATTGACCAGTCTTACCCCTTTGCTATACAGTGCTGCCGACGAAGCTCCTTCCAGTCCGCTGCTGCTTGATGGCTTAGAGGACTTTTTGGTCCCTTTAGGCTTTTTGGATTCCTGGGGAATAGTGCTTGTGCTGGTCTCTATAGCTCTTCTTAGCTCGCTTTTGCTGACATAATTCTGATTTATTTTATCAAGCAAAGAAGCCATATCATTAATCGCCACAGAGTTGTCTGAGTTTCCTTTTTGCTTCAACTCTGCTACAGAGCGGTTGAGTCCTTCTATTATACTCCTAAGTCCGTCTATCTCTTCACGCAGTCTGGCAGTTTCTTGTTTGAGTCTATATATGGCACTTTTGTTTTTTTTGATCTGTTTGCTTGAGGCTGATGAACTGCTACTGTACACAAAAGGTTCAGCCCACAGGCCAACACCCAAAAAAACTATCAGCAAGACTCCATATCTCATCATTGCACTCCGTTGATCTCTGCTCTACGGTTTTTGGCATGACAAGCCGGAGTTTTGCCGCGGCAAGTAGGATTGCTCTCACCGTAGCTTACTACAGATATTTTGGATTCGGGGATGCCGTTGCTCACCAAAAGCGTTTTAACGGCTTTTGCCCTCTTGAGTCCAAGCGCATAGTTGAACTGATCGGTGCCAAACTCGTCACAGTTGCCCTCTATGCGGACCTTGCCGTGACTTGCCAACTGCTTGATCTTTGGCAGATCGCTCATAACCCTTTGGATCTGTCCGCTGTCCAGTCTGTAGCTGTTGTAGCCAAAATAGAGCATATTGATACCACTGCGGCTTTTACCGTCATTTCCGGTATATTTCCCATTGGCATCCACGCCCCCACTTACCTCGCCGTTATCAAGACTTACCTGCGAGCTAGACACTTCAGAGCCCGGTATGGGAGCCCTTTGTTGAGTACAACCACTCATTGCTGCCATAGCCAAAAAGCCTGCCGTCAACATTACCATTTTTGTTTTCATTATCTATCCTTTCGTTGTTATTACCAGTCAAGAGACTGGATCTTGTGTTCCCCCAACGGAAAAAGCATACTTTGTTTTGTTTTTAATCCAAGATACCCAACCGCATTGCCTTCATAGCTACGTTTGATATAGAGGATAGTGTTGCCATCAGGTGAAAATCTCGGGAACTGATTGACTCCACTACTTGTCAAAGGTCTGCCCGCACTTCCGTCGGTATGGACAGTATATAGGTTGAATACCCCTTGACCTTCTCTGGAGCTGTAGACCACAGTATCGCCGTAGGCATCTACACTATTGTTATTTTTGCCATGAAATACGATCTGCTGCACAGCACCGTTTGGAAGGGGCTTTTTGAATACATTGGGATATCCAAGGCGGTTGGATACAAATACCAGAGATTTCTCATCGTCAGCATATACGCCGTTGACATCTATCCCGCTGAATTTTGTTAATCGTACAGCCTTTTGGCTCAAAAGATCATACTCATATATATCAGACTGTCCTGCCGGAGCCATGGTCAAAAGCAGCTTGCTGCCGTCCTTGCTTACATCGGAGCATGCCAGCATACCTGTAGAGCTGGTGATCTTCTTCCTCTCTCCGGTATATATGTTCAAACCAAAAAGAGTCGGTCTGCCTGAAATATATGAAGTATAGTAGAGAGTTTTTTGCTCCTTGTCCCCCCATTGCGGGAAAAGATTCAAGCCGCCCCGGATGATCACCTTGGTATAGCTGAAAGTATAATCCGCCAATAGGATCTCACTCTTTTTGCGTCCGGTATAACGCGCATAAGCAACATACCTGTTGATCCAGTCTATAGGTTCAAATCCAAGCTGGGCATTTATCTCGGTAACGGCTTTGTGGACCAGAAACGGATATTTGGCATTGTTGTTTACGCTATAGCTACCTTCCATAACCAATTTTGAGTTTGAAGCATTCAACACCTTGATATAGAGTTTGGCAGACTCTTCTTTTTTATATTTATATTTTATCAGATAATCATTGGATCTCAGTGACGGATCGACCAGATTGTCGCCATATGAGCCTGTCGCATAAGTCTCATCCGGTATGAAGTGGCCGCTTATTTTAAGATCATTTACAAATATTTGATGGATTTTCTTGGATATTTTATTGGCCTGACCACTATCCTGTATGGCTATATGGGCTCGTTGATCGACTTTTTTCTCTACAGTCAGCTTCGCATCGTATCCGGCAAAGAGAAGAGCAGACAAAAGAACAAGCAATACAAAGCGCATACAATTCCCTATCGATTTTATTTGGGTATTGTATCAGTGTCAGGCTGAAATTTATATTAAATAGTATTACTAAAGCATTACTTTACACTTTTTCAAAAGCCTATATAAGATATACTCAAAAAAATCTTTGGGGGCATATATGATCTTTGGAGAATATATAAGAGGCTGCAGAAATGAGTGGTCGTTGACACAAGAAGAACTGGTGCATGCACTGTACCGCTTTGATTCAGACCTGTTTGGAGGGCTGGATACCACCACACTGAGCAAATGGGAGCGAGGTGTCACACAACCAAGACTCAACAAAAAAGTCATTATCATAAAATTTTTTCAAGATCTTTCAGGAGAGGCTCTGCCGTGTTTTGATTCATATGATATCAAGGATGCCGAAGAGATCATATGCGAGACCGGTATGCGCAATATAATTGCCCACAGTAAAAGTAAAAAACTGATCCTAAACTTCCCCTCATCTATGATGGCCATAGACGACCTCAAGGTTTATCAACTGATCGATTCTGATATCGAAAAAATAGAAAAAAGCGTGGGACTCAATGCATATCTGGATAAAAACTTCAATAAAGACTTGACCGGCTTGGGTCCAGATGATTATATGCGCTGGGCACTTTTGCCCGGAAACAGATTCTGGGTTTGTGAATTTGGGGGAGAAATGATGGGGTTGCTTTTTGTTCTTAAGTTGAAAAGATCTGCTTTTGGGGAGATAATGGACGGACTAAAGAGCGAAAAGGAGCTGCAGGAAAATGACTTTGCCTTGGATGATGAGCTTGGTTCCAGCTATATAATTTCCTTCTTTTCTCTCAACCAAAAGGTCGCGTCAATGCTTTTTGTGCGCTTTTATGCCTATCTCATATCCCATCAGAAGAATATAGCTGAAGTGGGCGCAGCTACCATGATGAATGATGGAGAGAAGCTGATAGATAGTATAGATATCCCGCTATACAAAACCAATTTTATCTTTGGGGACAATAGCGGGGTCCGGTTTTTTAGGGCAAATCTGAAAGATTTTCTCTCTACCCCCAAGGTGATCAAGATGATCATGACCGAGCAGGAGTGCCAGATAGAGTAGTCGCGCACTCCTTCAATATCTGCTCTATTCTTGGTGCCGTCATTGGTCTATAGTACAAAAAACCCTGGATTAGTCTGCAACCTCGATCCAAGAGATAGTTTTTTTGCTCAGGTTTTTCCACCCCTTCAGCTACAACCTCAAGGTTCAAGCTCTTGGAGACTGCTATAATGGCATCTGTAATAGCGGCGTCTTCCTTATTCTCCGGTATGCCGGATATGAATGAACGATCTATCTTGAGTTTGTTAACTGGCAATTTTTTCAGATACGAAAGGGATGAGTATCCGGTCCCAAAATCATCTATAGCCACATGTATGCCAAGCTCTCTAATTGATTTGAGAGTTGAGACAGATTCATCTATATTGTCCATTATGCAGCTTTCTGTGACCTCAAACTCCAAGTATTTTGGGTCACACCCCGTCTCATCCAATAATTTTTTGACAGTATCTGTGAAGTCATCTCTTTGTAATTGTTTGACAGAGAGATTGAAAGAGATACGCCCTGGTGCGATGCCAAGATCATACCACTTTTTCATCTGCGTCATTCCTGTACGCATCACCCATTGATCCAGCTCTATGATCAGCCCCGTCTCCTCGGCCAAAGGTATGAAGGAGCCCGGAGGCACTATGCCCATAGAGTCCTGCTCCCACCTTACCAAAGCCTCCAAACCTACTATCTTGCCGCTTTGGCTGTCTACTTGCGGCTGATAGTGGACCACAAATTCTTCTTTTTTGAGAGCAAATCTCATGCTTGTCTCCATCAGGACTCTCTCCAGAGCTGTCTCGGTCATATCATTGGAGTAGAACTGATAATTGTTTCTGCCCATCTCCTTGGCTTTGTACATAGCAGTATCTGCATACTTGATAAAATCTTGATAAGAAACTGTGTCGTCTGGATACATGCTGATACCTATACTGCATGCGACAAACATCGTTTTTTTGTCTATTTTGATCGATTTTGATACGCATTTTATGATATTGGAAGCCATGGATTCGAGATCAAATTTATTCTCAAACTCTTCCACAAGCACAACAAACTCATCACCGCCAAGTCTGGCCAAAAAGTCATTGCCTCTTATGCAGTTCTTGATCCTCGAGGCTATGATCTTGATCACTTTATCCCCTATATCATGCCCATACGAATCGTTTATGTTTTTGAAATTATCCAGATCTATGAAAAGTACGGCGACGCTTTTTTGGTTTATATCCGATTTGGAGGTGATCTCTCTTGCCCTTTTTTGAAAATTGACTCTGTTTGGAAGTTTGGTAAGATAGTCATGATGAGCCTGATAGTGAAGTTCGCTTTTTTGCTGCTCAAGGACCTGAGTGCGTTCCAGCGTCTTTTCTCTTACTTTTTTTTCAAGATTGGTGTTGGCATCAGTCAACAATCTGGCAAATTCACGGAAGCGCATCTCATAAATTCTCAAAAAAAGTACGCTCAAAAAAAGAGGGACATAACCGTACAATACACTCAAAGTATCGGTATTGGCCAAGCGGAGATTGAAAAGTGCGATAATAGCCATAAAGATCAAAGCCATATTCATAGCTACACGGTAACCCAGTACAAAAAATATAGGTATAGCCAAGGCGGTAAACCATGCATTGATATTTAGTTTACCGTTGCTTAAATAATACGAATAGACAATTACAAACAGCGATGTGGCTATCATGGCATAGGCTATCGGTTTGTAGTTTCCTTTCCCTGCTTTTCGAAGCAAAATAATATATACTATGGCAGTCAAAACGGTAATATAGTCTATAAGACCTTGTATGTAGAATCCTGTGATCATTCTGAAATTGCCCATGATAAATAGAGCCAAAGCAAGTATCGCAAGCATACTGTTAAATAATATATATTTGGACTTGAGCTCATATTCGTCATCGCTGAAGACAAAACCGCTATTTATAAGATTATCAAGCTTTTTCATTTGCGCTCCTTGTAATGGATGACCAATATTAGACAAAATAATCAAATCTCGTAAGGGCATTTTGGGAGAAAATTTTTAGGAAGAAATGACAACCGGTTTAAAGAAAGTTATTATTATCAGCAGTTCCCCTTAGCGCCCTTTAGCGCACAAGTGAGGAAAAGTGCGTACCATCCCCTATAAGGTCATTACTGTAGTGAAATGAATCTCTGTTCCGTTTTCTTTAGACTCTGTAATGACCTGTGCAGATGGGGTATATGTTTGCGGAGGAATACTTGCAAAAAGGCTTGAGCCAAAAGCGATGAGAAACAGCAAATATCGTATCATTCTTTTGCCTCCTTTTTTGTCTGTTTTAATGAAGTCAGCCGGTTTTAAAAGAGGGAGTCATTGCCGCCCAATCCCTATAGCTTTTAAGCTTTCTAAGCTCCTAAAAGTAGCATTAGCGTCGGCAGACCCCTAAGCTTCTTTTCTGACATAAATATTTCTTACCTTCCATTGCTACCAACTCCTTCAATTAATGCTTTTTTAAAAAACATTCTTTTAAAAACTCCAAATCACCAGAAATGTATGCCTTAAACAGGTAAGAGATCGGGACTAACACAAACACAAGCCCCAAAGAAAATGATACCCAATAAGGAGCATCCGTCAAATCAAAAAAACCAAACACCCCCTGATAGTTTGGATAAAAGATATATCCAATCAAATCAAATTCTTTTTGATATACCATCAACGATATCCCATTAATAATCATATAAATAAAAACAAATAAAATTAATATAGTTGAAAAACAAATCATTGTCCAGCCAACCCTCGTCCCTTATTAAGAAGTTTCATTGCTGAAACTATTAGATTTGCCAGATTATCAAGCTCAGAATTTAATATGGTCCTACTTTGAATTTTAACTATCTTTTCTACTCCTCCACCAATCTTCGTACTCAGCGCTTTATATGCCTGCATTGGAGGAAACCCGCTTGCCGATAAAGCATTAGCAAAACTACTTGCAGCTTGTGCCCATCCTATAGCCGCTTGAGTCATTTTCGTAATATCACTCATTCCAGAAATAATTTGCACAGCATAATGATACTTGCTATATGCGGCATCCATAGCTTCTTGAGGTCCTCCATGTTGTATTAGAAAAACAATACTTGCTATTGCTTCATTACGAAGTTGTATACCTAATCTAATGAAATATGCATCAATAGCTAAAGCTACACCTCTTTGAATGGTTCCGCCAGTTCTTATGGACATAAAAGCTGGTCTAAAAATTCCATAATTCAGTGTCAAGAACATCATCCCTCCAAAAAACTCCCCACTTGGATCGGTATAGCGTATAGGATTATTTCCTGCATAAATATAGTCATTAAGGGTAATTGGTTTTGCCGTGAGACCCTCAAATGGATCTCTACTCAAGAACCGTGTAAGGCTTGGGCTATAATATCTAGCTCTCAGATAGTAGTTATTTGTTTCTTGGTCTATCTGTTCCCCGGTAAAGAGAAAAGCATTATCACTCGTACCACTATGTGAAGAGAGTTCACCATACGGATGGTAGTCATAACTATCTGTTAGACTTTCGGTGTTATCCGTAAGCCCTCTTGTACTTCCAAGCGCATCGGTAAGGAAATAGTGCGTGCCGTCACTTACTAAGTCATTGCCATACGTGTAATGTATCTCCGTGCCATTTTCTTTACTTTCAGTAATAACTTGCGCATACGGCGTATTGGCATCTATGAGATAGGTGGTCGTCCCTCCTGATGTGACTTTGGCTATCCTGTTATCTTCACCATCATAGAGATACTCCACTACATCCGTCGGCGTAGTGACTTTAACGAGGCGGTTTTTGTCATCCCACTCATAGGTATTGGTCCCGTCATCTATGAGGTTGCCGTTGGCATCGTAAGTGAGTGTTGCTCCATCTTTGCTTATGAGGCGGTCGTTGGCGTCGTAGGTGTAGGTGTGTTCTACTCCCTCGACGGTTTTTGTAATGAGGTTACCGACTTCATCGTATGCATAGGTCGTAGTGGTATCGTTACCGTTTGGATCATTGGTGACGGTGGCTTTGGTGAGTTGGTTTACTTCGTTGTACTCATACGCTACTCTTCTGCCGTCGTTTCTGGTTTCGCTCAGTCTATTGCCTACCGCATCATAGGTATATACAAAACTCTGGAGCACCGCACCGTCACTCTTCTGGTGTTCTATTTTTGTAACTCTATTGCGGCTATCATACTCATAGCTTGTGGTGACGCCATTAGGATAAGTGACTTGGGTTTGTCTGCCTATGGCGTCATATTCGTAGCTTGTAGTGCCTTTGTTATCTGTTACGGTTTTGAGGCGGTTAAGAGCATCGTAGGTTTTGGTGATTGTTTGTGTCGGGGTTTCTATGCGGGTGATGTTGCCTACGGCGTCGTAGGTGTAGGTGATCGTATCACCGTTTGGCGCGGTGCGGGTTTTGAGTCTGCCCATGGTGTCGTAGGTATTGGTAATCGTACCCTGGCTATCGGTGATCGTTTTGATCCTGCCCGCAGGCGTGTAGCTGTAGGTCACCGTAGAGCCATCGCTATACTCAATGCGCACTAATTGCTTGTAAGCGTTGTAGACAAAGGCTTGAGACTTCCCTGCATAGTCTGTCTGTTGTACCTCCAACCCTTTAGGAGAGTAGGTATGTGTCTGCTTGCTGCCATCTGGCAGTATCTCTTCAGAGAGTTCTCCGGTAGGCTCGTAGCGCCACTGTGTGGTATGTCCCAGTGCATCAGTTTGTGCTGTTTTCTTGCCTTGCGCATCATAAGTGTAGGTTGTTGCTGCATTGTTTGGCAAGGTCACACTACTTAGCAGCGGTACGGTACGTGCCGTATCGTAGCTGTAGTTTGTGGTGCGCCCTGCTTCATCAGTTTTACTACTTGGGAGTCCTGAGATGTTTTTGGCTTCTACTACCGTACTGCCGTCAGGATAGATGGTCTTGACCCTCTGGTTGAGCGCATTGTATTCGTAGGTGGTAGTCTGGTTCAGCGCATCAGTGACGCTCAGCAAGTTACCCTGCGCGTCGTAGGTGTATTTCGTCTCGTTACCCAGTGCATCGGTTTGACTCAGCTTGTTACCTACAGCATCGTAAGTATAGGTGATGGTATGACCGTTCTGGTCGGTGGTACTTGTGAGCCTGCCTGCGGCGTCGTAGGTGTTGGTCGTCGTGCTGCCGTCAGGGTAAGTGGTCTTGACCAGACGGTCGGCTGCATCGTACTCGTAAGTGGTCGTATACCCCTCTTTGTCGGTTTCGCTAAGCAGATTGTCCATCGCGTCGTAACTCTTGGACTCGACGGTACCGTCGGGGTAAGTGGTTTTGATGAGTTTGTTGTGGTTGTTATATGCGTAGCGGGTCGTCAAGCCGTAGATATCGGTCATTGCAACCTTGTTACCTCTGGCGTCATACTCATAACTTGTGGTATTGCCCCGCTCATCGGTGGTGGATGTAAGGCGGTTGAAGGCGTCGTAGGTGTTGGAGGTGTTGGTCACCGTACCGTCAGGATAAGTCGTTTTAGTCGTAAGCATATTGTTACTTTTGTCGTAAGTATGCTCTATGACCGTACCGTCTGGTCTGGTCTCTTTGAGAAGATTTCCTGTTGAAGAGACATACCCCAGTCCAAATATCCATTTTTTCTCATATTCCATTTTGGTAGTTTGGTTATATTCATTAATAGACTCTATCTTATTTCCAAACTTATCATAATAGTAGGTAGTAGTAGCTCCTAATGCGGTAGCAATATGACGTGGACCATTGTAGTCATTATAGACTATACTCATCGTATTGCCGTTTTTATCTGTAATGGATGTTGGTGAACCTTTGTCGTTATAGGTAGTCGTCTCTGTATGCCCCAGCGCGTCGGTAGTGCTGAGCAGATTACCTTTAGCATCATAAGTATTGGTCGTAGTGTGTCCTAGAGGATCGGTGACGGATAGTTCGTTGCCTTTGGCGTCATAAGTATGCACCGTCGTCTCTCCAGCCGCGTTGGTATGGGCCAAGATATTGCCCTGATCGTCATACACATACACCTGAGTACGGCCAAGACGATCACGCACGATCTCTTCACGCCCGTCGATATCGTGGACAAACTCCATCACATTGCCGTCAGGATCAATCGTCTTGATCAGCCTGCCGCGCTCATCGTAGATATTTTTAGTGATGCGTGTCCCATCAGGTGCAAAATACTCGCTCATCAAATGCCCTGCAAGATAGCGGTACTGCGTCTTCGCGCCCCCGACATCGATCACATGATCCATATCGCCGTTGTGGTCATAATGGTATGATACGGACTTACCCGATAAAGTATCCGTGATCTTGATGATACGATCTTTGCTGTCACGCTCGAAACTCAAGGCTTTGCCAAGTCTACTGCTAATGATACCATCATGAGTATATTGGATATAATCACCCATAATGTCTTTGACTCTTGTAATGCCCTTATTCTGATCGATCTCATAGACCATACCATTGGCCAAGGTAAGACGATAGACATTAGGATCATAATGATCAAGCGTTTGAGAATCTATAAGCTCTCCATAATCATTCATCATAACTGTATCACTGGCATCTATGACTTCCAGCTTGGCTGTTGTGCCATTAAGCGGTTTTAAGACAGGGCCATCGTAGAAGTGATTTGGGAAATAGTGTCTACACTCATCTCTAAACTTAAATTCAAAACTCTCTGTAGTACCATCAGGGAGTGCAATATTCACAATATGCTGCTTTTTATCCTTAAAGCAATAACCTACCAACACATCTGGTGTAGTCTTCCAATCTTTACCAGGATGAATATTCTCCTCAACTTTTACATTTTGATAATCAAGACTCCAACCGTAGGTCAAATCCCTTTTTTTGAACCGCTGGAGAGTCGAGTAGGTGCGATAGACCTGCACCGGAATGCCCCCTACCTGCAGATCCATATCCTTGACAGTGAAAGAGAAGTTTCCTATCTTGGCCTTGCCCTCTACTATGATTTTGGTATATGCCTCACTGTGTACCCCGTTTTCATCCACTGCGTCAAGTTTGATATCATAGATACCATTAGCCAATGTCGTAACATCCAGTCTGCCAAGCACACCATCAGTTACACTCTGCTCTCCTCTATAGATTTGTGAGTAAGTATCTTGTCCCACGGGTGAGATACTAAGGGTATAATAATCCAGATGCTCATCGCTGGCCGTACCGTTGATCTCTGTAGCGATGCTTACTCTGGTATTTTCCAAAGGAGCCGCAATCTGTGCTACGGGAGGAGTAGTATCACCAGGATCAATCACTCTGATTGTAACATTGTCACTGTTACTGAGTCCGTCATTGTCTTTGACACTCAATGTAAAAACATGGGGACCAAACGGCAGGTTGTCTACTGTAGCTGTCTTGGTATCGGAAACGATATGATCATTGCTATCTCTCCACTCATATGCTACTATATCGCCGTCAGGATCATAGCTGGATGATCCATCCAGTATCAATACCGAGCCTTGGGCAATACTGTGATCCTCTCCGGCATTAGCCACGGGAGTCTTATTACCATGTGGGTCTTTGACATAGACTTTTCTGGTAGCATTGGCTTCATTTCCAGCGGTATCAGTGGCTTCGTATATAACCTGATAACTTCCCATGCGATCAACATTGACATTGTGGCGCATGCTATAGCCCAACTGTCCGTCCCTGTCATCCACTACCACAACACCCGGATCTATAAAAGCTTCGCCTTTATAAACTACAAATGGGTTATCGCCAAGTAAAGTAATTACAGGTGGTGTGGTATCGGGGGCACTTGAAGAGTTTATATCTTTGACCAATACACTTCTTTGGGCTCTGGCACGATTGCCTGCTCTATCCGATGCAGTATATGTCACCAGATAAATCCCGGGTTTTGAGGTAGTGATATTGTACTCTACCCCTACACTGACATTACCATCTCTATCATCTACAGCTATAGCTCCGGCATCAATATAACTCTCACCTACATTCAGGATATGTGGATTGTTGCCAAGGATAGTGATCACAGGCGGAGTAGTATCGATAGCATCTTTTGAGATGACAGTAATGATCACACTATCACTTGCCATTGCGCCTTTGTTATCAGTGACTGTAACTGTCACTGAGTATTTGCCCGGAGTCAAGTCAGTGATAGTGGCGTTTTCCTCATGAACCACAAGTGCACCAAATGCCTGCCAACTATAACTTTGTATATATCCATCCAAATCGCTGGCCACAGCTCTAAGCTTGGCAGGCTCACCTTCGATTATTTTAACATCGCTGCCCAGATCTACTACCGGAGGCGTATTGGCGGCCGGATCTTGGACTATCACTTTTCTTTGGGCGTGAGCACTGTTGCCAGATCTATCAACAGCACTATAGTTTATCCAATATTCTCCTGTCGCATTGGTATCTACAGTGCCATTGGAATCTACAGTTATATTGCCGTCTCTGTCATCTATAGCTATGGCGCCTGGATCGATAAAACTGCTGCCTAAAGCTATAATCATGGGATTATCGCCCAGTAAAGTGATATATGGCGGCGTAGTGTCCGGAGCTGGATGTACGGTGACCAGAATCGAATCGCTCGCCTCCCCCAGGTCATTATCCAATACACTCAGGCTGACATTATGCTCGCCAATAGATAGCTCTTTGATCTCATAAACAGGTGTAGCTGCCACGACAGCACCATCTACTCGCCACTCATAGGACAAGATATATCCGTCACTGTCATTGACACTCGGAGAGAGAATTCGGCTCTCGCTTTCTGTTATATTGATATCGCTACCCAGATCAACAGTCGGCGGAGTATTGATGCGCTTGACGCGGACAATGGCTTGTATGCTTCCTGTTGCCCCGTCATCATCTGTAACTGTCAAGACAATCTTATGCCATCCCACTTCAGATGTATTGATATCTACCAATCTGTCGGTAGAAAGTGTTACGTTGCCCTCTTTCCACAAGTATGAAACGATATGGCCATCTCTGTCAAAACTCTTGGAACCGTTTAGCTGAGCCTGCTGACCGATCGTAACATTCAAATCACCTGTAATCTTAGCTACTGGTGCTAGATTGGGCAAAGATATATCAAAATCATCCGCTACACAAATATAAAATCCGTGCCCATCGACAATCTCGGTGAGATTTGTATCGACATGATTTGGCTGCCACTTCTTCCATTGGCTGGTATTGCTGTCATAGTATCTGATCTCTTTGACTGGTTTATCACCAAAAGTCTCATCCAGATCAAGCTTATGCCAATCAGGTAATCCGATGAATCTGGTAGTATCTTTTTTGAGATGGATAACCGTACTCTCTTCTACTCCATTGAGGGCATGTCGGGTGCCATTGACTTCTGCGCGGATCCAAAATCCCTCTCCGCGGACAAGTTCAAGCGTGCTGTTGGTCTCATAGCCCAGATTCTCATAATAACTCTTGGTATCATTGTCATCTGTGATCACTACGAGATGATCTCCCACCATCTTCATAATAACCGTATCTCTAAAACCGGTAGAGTGCTTGATATCACAACGGGATGAAAGCATCTCCCAGCGATCTGATATGGTCAAACCCTGAGTACATGAGGCCAGCTGCTCCTGAAGTTTTCCACCTCCAATTTCATAAACTACATTTCCTGCTGTAATCCATATATGGTTATTTGGGCCAAAACCCATATTTTCAACTACTGGCGAGGCTGTATATTTATAGATATGATCAGGTGCAGCAGGGTTAATAACATTACCCTCTTTATCTAATTTATACGTAGCAATATAATCTGAAGTCATATCCGATACAAAAAGCGTATCGTTGGCAATAGTCATACCATCATGATGACCACCTCCAAGATTTGGATAGGTAAACTGATAAGCCCATTTGGAACCATCCCATTTATATAATCTTCTACTGCTATCCCCTGCCCAAAAATCACCTGTTCTTGGATTTCCTGCAAATGTCTGCCCACAAAAACTTTTACTAACGACTGTTGTTTCATTGCTCCAGTCAAAGTCCCATCTCATGGTTCCGCCACAAGGCCCATAATAGATACCGGTATCATCTATATAAAATGAATTCCCTCCAGGTCTAGCATTAGGTATATAATGACTGCTTATTAATGTAAAAGTTCTTTTGGAAACTGCTCCTGTAGAGTCAGGGTTATCAGGATGCATCTGCGGATCACCCTCCGTATCTACTCTATGGATATAGCCTGTTGAGCCATTGATATGAAATACATACTCTTTGCCTGGCTCGCCCAGTTTTCCATTTTTATCTATGAATCCCCCAGCGCTGTATCCACTCATGGGGTATTGCCCATAATTATAATAATCATCCGCCAAAAGAGAGTGTCCAAATGCGATAATTGTCGTTATTGTTAGAAATACTTTTTTCAACATCTTCTCTCCTTAGTCAAACGGATTAGTTTGTGTAGGGTCAGGATAGATGCATCCTTGACAACAAGGGTTGATCGTTATGATCTTCTCATCAGTATCGGTAGCATTTTGATCGTCAGTAACAGTAAGTATGACTGTATGTATACCCTCTGTCATTATCCTGTGATCAAAGATTTTTTGTCTCGAAAGCGTCATATTGCCCTCTTTCCAAATATATGAAGTTATGTTGCCATCAACATCATAACTGCCTGAGGCATCGAAATGAACATTGTCTCCTCTGATACCTGTGTAGTCATTTCCCGCATCGGCTACCGGAGGATCGTTAAGTGGACGCACAACGATCTTAACCATAGCAGTGGATGAGTTTAGATCGCCGTCATTTACTATAAATGTCACATAATCATCACCTGCGAAATTGTCTGCAGGAGTATATGTCAGATGAGGAGGTGTACCGCTCACAGTACCATGTGCAGGGACATAGCTCTGGTTGGCAAGATGATATGTGATGGGATCACCATCTGGATCACTACCATTTAAATCAAATGATATAGTAGTATCTTCATCTGTTTCTACAGTTGAACCATATGCTAACGGCGGATCATTGTGTTGCACGATAGAGATATGGATAGTGGCGCTCCCCTGCGCGCCGCCTTCGTCTTCAACTACATAGTTAAACGAATCATTTGATTCACCGGAACTTGTCGAACTATAAAGCACATACTTTCCATCAAATGATGCTATACCGTGTCTTGGCTGCGTGATAGAGACGATTTTGAGCTTGGAGCTGTTGCCATCGGGGTCAATATCATTTAAGAGAGGCTCAATAGTAATGGCTTTGCCCTCATCGACAGTAGTATTGTCGTCTATAGCTATTGGGGCGTCGTTGACACTTTCAATAGTTACAGAAACACCAGCCTCATTGGATACTGCACCTTCATTGTCTTTAACGGTATATTTGAAACTGTCATTGCCGTGATAGTCCTTGTTTGGGGTATATCTGACTTTGCCGTCTGATATGACGGCGGTTCCATGAGTCGGGGATGCGGTGATTGTGATGGTTGAGGGATCAAGAGAACCGTCGATGTCAGTGTCATTGAAAAGTACATCTGCGATTGCCTGGGTATCTTCTTTGGTAGAAATACTGTCATCTGCAGCTACTGGAGTATCATTGATGCTCTCCACTGTTATGCTGATAGTGGCTACCGAAGAGTCTGCCTGCCCATCATTTACTTTGAATGTAAAGCTATCTGTCCCGTGATAATCTAAATTTGGAGTGTATATGAGATTTGGCGCATTGCCACTAAGTTTTCCGTGAATTGGTTGCGAGACAATGATATAACTTATCGTATCACCGTCAGGATCGCTTCCTGAGAGTGTGACATTGACTGGTTGATCCTCGTTTGTTTTTAGGTGTTGGGGGCTGGCTGTCGGAACATCATTTGTATTGCTGACCAGTACAGAAACACCAGCCTCATTGGATACTGCACCTTCATTGTCTTTAACGGTATATTTGAAACTGTCATTGCCGTGATAGTCCTTGTTTGGGGTATATCTGACTTTGCCGTCTGATATGACGGCGGTTCCGTGAGTCGGGGATGCGGTGATTGTGATGGTTGAGGGATCAATATAGCTATCAGGATCATAGTCATTTGCCAAAACATTAATTATTACTGCTACATTTTCTCTTGTAGAAACACTATCGTCTTCTGCTATAGGAGCAATATCTTGAATCGGGTCAACAGATGAGTGTATGATTTTGATATGAATAGTTGCTATCTGTGAATCTACTATTCCGTCATTTGCCTTGAACGTAAACATATCAGAGCCATTGTAATGATTGTCCGGAAAGTATCTAATATCGGGGGCGGAGCCCTCCAATTTGCCATGCAGCGGTTGTTTTACTATGGTATAACTAAGGCTGTCGTTATCCTCATCATCTGCCGTAAGATGAATCGGCACAAAAATCTCTTGTTCTGGTTTGAAATTACCTCTATCTATGAAATAATCACCGCTTCTGGCAACAGGAGGATGATTTTCATCCAGCAATGCATTTGGCGATTGTTCTCCTCCTGTGGAACCCCCCCCACAACCTGCAATAAAAGTAGCCAACATAACAGTAGCACTATATATCAAATGTTTTTTGAAGAAATTAAAATGCATAACTTACCCCTACAGAAACTGAATCAACGTGGTCGTATCTAACCTTGGCTCTCCCGTCGAAACCATTGCCTCCATATATCCTTATATAGTCCATAAACCCGCTTATATGATCCGACATCTTGTAAGAAAGCCCTGCTCCCCACTGAATGCCTTTTTCATAACGATCAGCACCTTTGATGTTTGTCAACTTGACCTTACCATATCCAAGAAGTCCATAGAGTGATAATTTGTCATTAAGTATATACTCGGGCTTGAGATAAATGCCGATGTTGGTAAATTTGGTAGGAAAATCATTGTTATCAGGATTTGCTGTATTACCGTTTTCATATTTGACTTTTCCCAAGTCCCTTTGATATCTTGCCTCGATTGAAAAATAATCATTGATACGATAGCCCGCTAGCAGAAGAAGAGGGTATGTTTCAAAATGCTCAAGCGTATAATCATCCTTAAGACGCATCCAGCCATAACCTATCCCAAGATATAATTTGGATTTTGCTGTCGGAACCTTCATGACTTTTGAAACGGCTCTGGTTTGGACTTTGCCGGCAATCATAGGCATAAATGCAACGAACAGTATGATACAAATACGAGCAAACATTTTCTCTCCCCTTTTTATAACAAGCTATAGTTTACAACATTATAATGCAATGAAATTATGTAAAGCTTAAGCTAAACTTAATATTAATAAGCATGAAATCATTTGGCTATGATATCTACCTTGAATTTATAGCTCTTGCCCTCAGGGGTAGGACCAAAGCCTGTATTTTTGAGCTGCTTGAGGTATTGGGTGATGACTCTGTTGTATTCCGGGTTGGATGAAGGCTGAAGCACTTCATACTCAAAGCTGCCGTTTGGATGGATAATCAAGCCTATGACCACCTTGGCTCCGGCGAAGCTTGGCTGCGAGGGCCAGCCGTATAGTTTATCCTGCACATTTGATAGATACCTGTTCTCTACTCCTTTGTCTGCTTTTTTACCTTTCTTGATAGAAGATTTTCCTTGCCGGGAGCCTTTTGGCTTGGTGCTTTTAGGGGAGGTCACAGTCTTGGGGGGTTTGGATTTTGACTTGGGTTTAGGTGAAGTTTTGACGGATGAAAAAAGATCTTTGGCTTTAATCTTTTTGATCGGTTTTTTGGCCGGTTTTTTGCTTGGTTTAGTGATCTGCTTGGCCGGTTTTTTGGATTTGACAGGCTTTGGTCTGGTATGTTTGGGTTTGGGCTTTGCTTTGGGCTTGGTACTTGATTTGAGATGTTTTACGGGCTTTTTGGCTCCTGCGAGAGATACCGAGATAGCTTTGGAGTTTTTTGTTACGTAGTGTTTTGATTTTTCGTTTGAGTGGTAGCCAAAATAGTAAAACACAAGCCCGAGTATCAATAGATAGATACTAACTGCCGCGATCCCTGAAGTAAATTTAGAGCTCATCATTCGGTAATCAGCAAAGCCCTGGTGAACCCTACTGCTTTGACGCTGCGCAGCAGACGCATCACGCTCCCATAATCCAGATCCTTATCGGCCCGAATAAACACATCGCTGTTTGGATCAAAATCCCTGGCTTTAAGCATAAAGCTATCCGGGAAATTCTGCAATGTAAAGGTCTCCTTGCCCAAATAGATCTTTTTGTTTTTGTCTATACGGATGGTGAGACTGGGATGCTTGGTCGCAGCCTTAGAACGTGTTCCCTGCGGCAAAGAGATCTGCTCTTCATAGTTGATCGTAGGAGCCGTGATCATAAGGATCGCCATAAGCACCAGCATCACATCCACAAGCGGCGTGATATTCAGATCCGGATCATCGTCCCAATGAAACATCTGCCTCGTCTCCGTTTTGAGCCAGGATCACTTCTGCCTGCGATTCGAGGACAGAGCTGAGCTCATATGCCTTGCGCTTAAGCAACAAATGAAACGAATACGCAAATATAGCCACAAAAATACCCACTGCTGTAGCAATGAGCGCTTCACTGATAGCAGGCGCTACGACTGAGAGAGCCGCACTTTTTTGTGTGCCAAGCCTGCTAAATGTCTCCAATATCCCCACAACTGTCCCAAACAGTCCTATAAAAGGCGCAGTCGAAGAGGCAATAGAAAGAAAAGTAAGTCCTCTTGTAGAGACCCTGATGGTATCACTGATGGCCGCCTTGAGTATCTCGGGAGTGAGAGTATCCACCTTGGCAATATAGGTATAAAGAACGGAGTTTTTTGCCACGCCTTTTGATCGACCCATGTATATGCGAGAGAGTGAGTTTGACTCGTAAGTCAATCTACGACTGAGCATACGGTAGCGGTAGATAAATATCCATAAAGTAGCTATGAAGTAGACTGAGAGCAGAGTGATCACAAATATCGTAATCGCGCTGCTTTGGGAGAGGTAATGGGCAAGTGCAGTGAACAAACCGTACCTTATCTTGCTTTAGCTATAGATTCTACCTTGCCGACTGCTGTAGCTATAGCTGTACTTGATGTCTCGGCTTTCTTGAGAAGCTCTTTGGCCTCTTCAAGTCGTTTGGAAAGTTCCCCGCTCTCATCATCGAGCGCTACGGCACCATCTACAATGCAACTGACTTTGTTCTCATCCACCTTGACATATCCGCCGTTGATGGCCACATTGATCTCTTTTTTATCACCGGTCAAAATGGTGATCACACCCGCATCAAGCAAAGATACAAGCGCAGCATGCTCAGGAAGCACACCAAACTCACCCTCCTTACCCGGAAGCGTGACCTGAGCTACATCCGCATCATATACCAGTCCATGCGGTGTTACGATCTCAAGCTTCATGGTTTTCATAGAGTTCCTTTGTGCCTATGAGGCTTTCTCTTTCATCTTCTCTGCTTTGGCTACGGCCTCATCTATGCTGCCGACCATATAGAATGCAGCTTCGGGAAGATCGTCATATTCACCATCTAGCAGACCCTTAAAGCCTTTGATGGTCTCATCAAGCGTTACATATACACCTGGACTGCCTGTAAAGACTTCTGCAACATGGAACGGCTGGGAGAGGAATTTCTCTACTTTTCGTGCACGTTCAACGACAAGTTTGTCATCTTCGCTCAGCTCATCCATACCGAGGATTGCGATAATATCCTGAAGATCCTTATATTTTTGGAGGATTGCCTGGACACCGCGGGCGACTTCATAATGCTCTTCGCCAATGATTTGGGGATCCAGCATACGAGATGTGGAATCGAGAGGATCGACAGCGGGATAGATACCTTTTTCGGCAATAGCACGGTTGAGTACCGTTGTAGCGTCAAGGTGTGCAAATACTGAAGCTGGAGCTGGATCGGTTAAGTCATCAGCTGGCACATATACAGCCTGTACAGATGTGATAGAGCCTTTGTTTGTGGATGTAATGCGCTCCTGGAGTTTGCCCATCTCAGATGCCAGTGTCGGCTGATATCCCACCGCAGAAGGAATTCGTCCGAGCAATGCCGACATCTCCGCACCCGACTGAGCAAAACGGAAGATGTTGTCAATAAACATCAAAACATCCAGACCAAGCTCATCACGGAAATACTCTGCCATAGTCAGACCAGTCAACGCGATACGGTTACGGGCTCCTGGAGGCTCACTCATCTGCCCATAGCAAAGCGCCACTTTGTCAAGCACGTTGGACTCTTTCATCTCGTTATATAGGTCATTTCCTTCACGAGTACGCTCACCAACACCGGCAAATACAGAATAGCCGCTATGCTTCATTGCGACGTTGTTGATAAGCTCCATAATGATGACGGTCTTACCCACACCGGCACCGCCGAATAGTCCGACTTTACCACCTTTGGAGTATGGCGCAAGGAGGTCCACGACCTTGATACCTGTCTCGAAGATCTCAGCTTTGGTACTTTGATCCTCGAAGGGTGGCGGATCTCGGTGGATGGACCACTGTTCTTTGGCTTCCAGACCGCCTGCATCATCAACTGTCTCTCCGACAACGTTAAATATTCGACCCAGCACCTCTTCTCCTACCGGCACCTTGATAGGTCCGCCTGTAGCCTTGACCTCTTGTCCGCGCACCAGGCCTTCACTCATATCCATTGCGATGGTTCGTACTCTGTTGTCACCAAGCTGCAATGCGACTTCAAGAACCAGACGCTCCTCTTTGCCGTTTCGCTCTACAGTAGTTTCGAGCGCCTCATTGATCTCCGGAAGGTATCCGTCAAAATCGACGTCCACTACCGGACCAAGTACCTGAATTATTTTACCTGTCATTACATCTCCTCTTTATTTCATAGATTCCATACCGCTGATGATCTCAATGAGCTCAGTAGTAATCGCTTCTTGTCTTGCTTTGTTGTATTGTACTGTCAGTTTTTCCGCCATCTCTTTGGCATTTGTAGTAGCCGAATCCATAGCCTGCATGCGGGCGCTGTGCTCTGCTGCAAGCGAGTCTATCAGCGCATAGTACATAGAGTATTCAAGATATCTGCGCACCAATGCTTCAAGTAGCGTATCGTCATCGTCCGGCTCTATCTCAAGCTCAGATGTGCTCACAGCCTGCTGCACCAGCTCGGAAGCATCGACGGGTACGAGCTGCTCCTGGCGAATTTCTTGGGTGATCATATTGACATATCCATTGTGAACGACAATGATCCTGTCGGTATCGCCTTTTATATATCCGTCTACTGCTTCGTTGATAAACTCGGCAGCCCTGGCATATGTGGGTGCTGCACTTAGATCATCTATCTCCTGGATCATATCGACATTGTTGAATCGATAGTATGAGATACCTTTTTTGCCTATTGCTCTGAGCCTGACCTTGGTATCAGTGTTTTTGTACTCTGCAAGCAATTTGTTTACATGCTTAATGGTCTGGGAGTTGAATCCTCCGCACAATCCTTTGTCCGCCGTTACGAATACTATATCCACCACTTTGGGGTTGGGTACAGGCTTGAAAAAGATATTGTCGATATCATCACCTTGTTTGGCGATATTGGCAGCGATCTCATCTATCATTTCCGTGATTTTGGCGGCGTAAACTTTGGATTGTTTGGCAAGTTCTTCGGCACGCTTGAGCTTCGCAGAAGATACCAGCTTCATGGCATTGGTTGTCTTCTGTGTGTTTTTGACGCTTTTGATCTTGCGTTGAATCTCTTTTAAGTTCGCCATATTTTTCCTTTGCTTACGCTACAAATTGTGACTTGAAGTCCTCTATAGCGGCGACCAGTTCTTTTTCAGTTTCTTCATCGAGTTTCTTGCTCTCTCTTATGGAATCAAGTATTTTTGAATATTTGGCCTCAATGAACGGATAGAATTCCTGCTCAAATTTGGTAACAGAGCTTGCGGGGATATCATCAAGGTATCCTTTGACCCCTGCGTATATCATAATCACCTGTTTCTCCACCGCTACAGGAGAGTAGGGAGGCTGCTTGAGCACTTCGACCATGCGGGTACCCCGCTCGAGTTGATTGCGGCTATGCTCATCAAGATCACTCGCAAACTGGGCAAAAGCCTGTAGTTCACGATATGCCGCAAGATCAAGACGCAAAGTACCAGCTACCTGCTTGATAGCTTTGATCTGTGCAGCCCCTCCGACACGGGATACAGAAAGACCTACACTGATAGCCGGACGGATACCTGAGTTGAACAGATCGGTCTCGAGGAATATTTGACCATCAGTGATAGAGATGACATTGGTGGGGATATAAGCCGATACGTCTCCAGCCTGAGTCTCAATAATAGGAAATGCAGTGATGGATCCCGCACCTAGCTCGTCACTAAGTTTGGCCGCTCTCTCAAGAAGTCTGGAGTGCAGATAAAACACGTCACCAGGATAAGCCTCACGGCCCGGAGGACGACGGAGTATCAGAGACATCTCTCGATATGCCACAGCATGCTTGGAGAGATCATCATAGAAAATAACCGCATGACGACCGTTATCACGAAAATACTCAGCCATGGTCACACCCGCATAAGGCGCAAGATACTGGAGTGCCGACGAATCGGATGCGCCGGCATTGACTACAATAGTATAATCCATTGCACCGTGCTCCTCAAGCTTTTTGACCAAACCTGCCACAGTTGACTGCTTCTGGCCTATCGCCACATAGATACAGATCATATCCTGACCCTTCTGGTTGATAATGGTATCTATGGCCAACGTAGTCTTACCTGTCTGGCGGTCACCGATGATAAGCTCTCGCTGGCCCCGACCAACCGGAACCAGCGCATCAATAGCTTTGATACCTGTCTGGAGGGGTTCGTGAACCGACTTGCGAGCCATGATGCCCGGAGCCTTCTCTTCGACAAATCTTGTCTCGGCTGCCTCGATGGGTCCTTTACCGTCAATGGGCTCCCCAAGCGGGTTGACCACGCGCCCCACTACGGCATCTCCCACAGGCACTTCAAGAAGCTTGCCGTCGCGTTTGACGCTCATCCCTTCTGTAATACCTGCTACATCTCCAAGGATGACTATACCTGCACTAGCCTCTTCGAGGTTGAGAACCATCCCTTTGGTCCCCTCGTCGAATGTCACCATCTCTCCGGCCATAACATTATTTAGGCCGTAAACGTTGGCGATACCGTCACCTACACTTACCACCTTCCCTATCTCATTGATATCTACATTGATCTCAAAGTTCTCGATCCGCTCTTTGATTATTGAGCTGATCTCGTCTGCTTGCAATTTCGCTGCCACTTCTTCTCCTTTCCTGTGATTATTAAAGTGCTTTTTGTATATGGTTGATCAAGGCCTGCTTGACTTTTTCTCTTGAAAAACCAAGCTCTATCCCCAAATCATCGATCTCTACCTTTATGCCCGGCTGATCGCTCTTTGCCTGATTGAGCTTGATCTCTGCTTTGCTGTACTTCTCCAATGACTTTTCAAGCTTGGATACAGAGTCACTACCAAGCTGCTCATCACTATATATGGTTCCTTCGAATTTGTTGGAGGCTTTTTTCTGCTCAAAGGATACGATATCGACCATTTCGGGGATAAGATCAAGGCGATTCTTTTGCGCCATCAGTTTAACGAGATTGACCAAAGCCGTATCCGGTTTTTTGCCAAGAGCCGCCAGAATCATATCAGCCTTTTTCTCCTTGTCTACCAGAGGCGACCTCACCGCTTCCATGATCTGCCTGTCTGCAAACGACTCCGCAACACCTTTGAGAGCTTCTATATAAGTATCGATCTTGCCGCCGGCTTCTTCCATCAACGCTTTGGCATATTTTTTTGCTATGAGTTTATCCATCTAAGCCACCTTCTTTGCTACTATATCTATGACTCTGTCTGCTGTCATCGGTATATCATCGGCGCTAATGTTTTCGTTGAGGACGGCATCTATAGTCTCGCGCACCATTCTTCGCTCTTCGAGCTCCTCTTTTTCGGCCAGTTGTTTCTCCATAAGTTCAAGCTCTTTTTCGGTCATTTTTGCAAATTGGCTTCTAAGAAGTTCTATCTCTTTTTTTGTATCTTTGGCTATCTGGGCAGCTTTTTGTTTGCTTTGTTCAAGTGCCAATTCGGCGCTTTTGCGAGCCTCTTTTGCTTCCTGGAGTTTTTGCTCTATTTCGTTAAGCTGTTTTGCGATACCCTCTTTGCGATTTTTAAAAAATGATTTGATGGGTGAAGCTACAAGATAATAAGCCAAAGCGGAGAAGATAAGGAAGTTGAATATCCTTGGTATATAGTCCGTATATCTACCCGAAACAGCATGATACTGTTCTGCCATAGCGGCAAGATCCTCAGAACCGAGCACAAGCGCCGGCAATAAAACAGCCGCTAGAACCAAAAGCGTTTTGTATCTCATGCGCACCTCCTTACATTTGCCCGAATTTGGCCTTGAGGCCTTCTTTGAGCAGCGGGAGCTCGGAGAGCAGTTTGGCTTTGAGAGTTTCTCTCTCCTCGGCAAGCGAGGATTTGAACTCTTCAAATCTTTTGGACAACTCTTCCTGCTTCTGGGCTAGCCTTGAGGCCTGCTCCTTCTGCAACTCTTCAAGTACCGACTGTCTCATTCTTGCAGCTTCGGTTTTGGCTTCATCTATCACCTGCTGCGCCTGACTCTCAAGATCACCGCTGTCTGTGCTCATCTCTTGAGCCTCTTTCATGTTTTTGCTCAAAGCGGCGTCACGATCATCCATGAATTTCAGCAATGGACCGTAAAGCTTCTGGTTGAGCAGATACAACATGGCAATGAATATAACAAATGTCACTGCCATGATCAAGGGGCTTATATCAAGCATTGGCTCTCCTCTCAAAATTTAGGGGAATATTACCATTTGGGTCGTTAAATACGGGTTAAGGGGGCTATTTTTTTTCAAGAAGTGTTATAAATTGTATAAGAGAGTCTTCATTTGGTAACACTATCTCAAGTTTTTTGTTTTTGAGCTTGTGTTTAAAAGGCAGAAGATTTGAGAGCTTTTTGAGCAGTTTCGGATCAAAAGTATCACTACTCTTGCGAGTACTCTGGGAAGTGCCGGATTTTTTCCATTTTTTCAGCAAATTCTCCGTCTCTCGTACGCTAAGCTTTTGTCCAATGATCGTATCGACTATCACTTTTGATCTCTTGTCGTCGAGTCCTACCAGTATCTTGGCGTGCCCTTGCGATATTTTGCCCTCGATTATCTTTTCCTGGGCATATGTGGGCAGGCTCAGCAATCTGACGGTATTTGTGATCTGGGATCTGCTCTTGTGCACCAGTCCGGAAAGCTCTTCGTGGGTGATCTTGTGTACATCCAGAAGTTCCTGGTATGAGTTTGCCAGCTCTATCGGGTTTAGATTTTCCCTTTGGATATTTTCTACAAGAGCCAATTCGCGCATACGCAGATGGCCAAGTTCCACATCGGCCACAATAGCTCTGATAGTATCCAGTTTGGCAAGCTTGTGAGCCCTGAGTCTTCTCTCGCCGGCTACAAGGATATATCTCTCCTCGTGAGGGATCACAACTACCGGCTGCAGCAATCCGTGCTCTTTGATAGAATCGGCCAATTCCTTTAGGCGATCTTTGTCAAAATATTTACGGGGCTGATAGGGATTGGGGTCTATCAGATCAAGATTGATCTCCCTTATCCTCTCAGCAATCTCCTCATCCGCAAACCTGCCGTTTTCTTTGAGCTCACTCTCGTATGCCAGGCCCACCTCTTCGAGGATCTCGCCCAGTCCTTTGCCAAGAGCCATATATCATGCCCTCAATATAGCAGAAGCTAACTGCTGGTATGCCTGAGAGCCCTTCGACTTGGCGGCATAATGGATAACAGGCTGGCCAAAACTTGGACTCTCAGCTATGCGAACATTGCGAGGAACCACTATCGGATCGCTGTTCTTCTTTTTGCTGCTTCTGAAGAGTTTGTCCTTGAAATGGTGCTCAAGATCGGCAAGTACCTGCTTGGAGAGATTGTTTTGCTTCGAATACATTGTAGGCAGGAAGCCTCTGATCTTGAGTTTTGGATTGATGGTCTTCCTCAGAAGCGTGACGGTATTGAGCAGCTGCGCCAGGCCCTCAAGAGCAAAAAATTCACACTGTATAGGTATAATGACCGAATCAGAAGCACCAAGAGCATTGATAGTGATTGGTCCAAGTGCCGGAGGCGAATCGATAACTATATAGTCGTATTCGTTTCTGATCTCTTCAAGTCCACGCTTTAGCAGCAATTCTCTGCCTTTGCTTTTGGTAGTATGAAACTCTTTTTCGATCCCCACTAAGCCTATGTTGGAAGGTGCGAGCATGAGTCTTTCTATGTTTGTTTTCAAAAGTATCTCTGAGAGCTTTTTGGTGCCGATAAGTACATGGTAGATATTGAATTCATAATCATTTCGGCTAAATCCAAGATTGGTCGTGGCATTTGATTGAGGGTCAGCATCTATAAGAAGGACTTTTTTGCCTTTTTCCGCCAAGGATGCGGCAAGATTGACAGCGGTAGTGGTTTTGCCGACACCGCCTTTTTGATTGGCTATGCTGATTATTTCACTCATCTTATACTATATATCCTCTCATTATTTATCATCAATGAGCCGTCATCGCAAAGCTGTGCGTTTCTCAGACTCATTTTGGCGCCGTTATGGTGGAAAAAATAAGCGCGGCTGTGTTCGAATTCTACCTTGTACTTGCTAAGTATTTGCTTCCATTTTGGGTATCTTAAAAGACGCTCCAAAAAGATATTAAGTAGTATCAACGGCGAAATATCGGTACTTAGGGAACTATAGCGATTTGAATCTTTTTTGAGATTTATCCCTATGCCAGCTACCATGAAGCCCTTTAGTTTTTGGGTGACTATGCCTCCTATTTTGTCATCGCCTTTGAAAAGGTCGTTTGGCCATTTAAGCCATACTTTTTCCCCTGTTTCCTCAATAGCTTCTTTCATAATATAGGCAAAATAGATCGAGCTTGCCTGTATCGGCAGGTCATCCGGCGTTTCACCTTCGCGTATTGCAATAGACGCAAAGAAATTTCCCTCTCCGCCTTCCCAACTGTTATTTCTGCTTCCTATACCCTCAGACTGCTCTTTGGCAATCACGGCTACCGGATCTGAAATTTCCCCGCTACGAATCTGGTCTATCAAATAAAGCTGTGTCGATGGCAGCGACTCAAATGATATTATCTCCAACCTTAAGTCCCCTTCCTACACAGTATCCCTTGGCATTGACCATTTTTTTTGACGGTGGCTGCATCTGTCCGATCTTCAATTTGCCTTTGCCGCACCCCACTACGACAGCATCATCTACAAATTCCAATATCTCTCCCGGGTCGTATCTATGTACTTCATCCAATAGTTTGACATCCTCAAATTTGACGCCATCTACACTAAATATCCCCGGCCACCCTTCAAAGGCTCTATATTTGTTGTACACTTCTGCAGCGTCTGAGAAATCTACCACTCCGTCTGTTCTGCGTATCTTTTTGCAATATGTCGCCCTGCTCTCATCCTGAGGCACAGGAGTGATATCGGCAAAATTCCTCAATGTACTCAGCGTCAAAGAAGCGGCTTCCTTTGTCAGACTCTCCATCAAAGCTCTTAGGCGCATATCCGAAGGGATCACAAATTCTATTTTTTCCAATATATCCCCCGTATCAAGCCCCTCATCCATCAGCATAGAAGTGACTCCTGTGACCTTGTCGCCATTTAGAAGCGATTGCTGCACCGGTGAAGCACCTCTGTACTGCGGCAGCAAAGATGCGTGCAGATTGATACACGGAGCAATATCAAGTACGCTCTTTGGGAGCAATTGGCCAAACGCTGCTACCACTATAAAATCAGGATTGGTATCTTTAATAGCCTGCTCCACACCGTCATCGCTCAGTCTCTCTGGCTGCAATACCTCTATACCGTTGCTCTGGGCCAAAACCTTTACCGGCGGCGGCGACAAGATCCTTTTGCGCCCTACCGGACGATCAGGCTGCGTGGCTGCCAGGACCACTTCCATATCATCAGCATTTATCAGCGTCCTGAGTATCTCCTGCGCATAATGCGGTGTACCCATAAAGACTATTTTTTTCTTCATTGCATTCCAATCTACTGCTTAAATAACGTTCCGCCTTTGTGCTCGTTTTCCAAAAGATATGATCTTACATCACTTAGATCAAATCCGCTCGCCAGATACATTGCCTTTCCTCTTTTCATCAGAAAGTCGGCTGCCTGGAGCTTGGTGACTATCCCGCCTGTAGCAAAAGTATCATTTGGAAGCTGTCTGGCTTCCAGTTCTTCTTGGCTCAACTGTGATATTTTGTCGCGCCTGACGGCATCTTTGTAAGCATTGGGATCCTTGTCATAGTAAGCATCTATATCGGAAAGTATCACCAAAAGCTCAGCATCAAAATAATACGCCACATGCGCAGAGAGGCGATCATTATCTCCAAATACCAACTCCTCGATACTTACAGTATCGTTTTCATTGATGATCGGAACCACTCCATTGGAAAGCAGTGCATCGACAGCATTTTTGGCATGTTCAGTATGGCGGCGGGAGTCAAAAAGATCGGCACTTAGTAATAGCTGCGAACACAGTATACCAAATCTTGCGAACTTATCCTGATACATACTAAGGAGCAAAGGTTGGCCTATTGCTGCTAGAGCCTGACGATTGGGTACTGATGATTTGTCAAGCTGGAGTTTGGTATATCCGGCGGCTACAGCTCCTGAACTGACCAAAATTACCTCATAGCTGTTTTGTTTGAGATCTGATATCATCTCCACCAATGAGAGCATTCTCTCTTTGGCAATGCCTCCATTTTCTGCCAGTACATGGGATCCTACTTTGATCACAATCCTTTTCATTCTTCTTCCTTGTTGCCATTCTCATTCTTGATCTGTTTGATATAATCCCCAAGAGCAAAGCGGAGTGCTTCACTGTTGGTATGTGCTACAGACGATATCGGCAGCACAAATATAGGCTTGTCTGAAGGTAGTAACTCCCCAAAATCAGCCTCAAATCCATAGCTGTGATATCTCTGGTCGGCTTTGTATTTTGAGAGAGTATTATTAGGCTCCATATCAATATCCAGGAGAAATCTGTCTATTTTGCCGTTTGCATCATCTTCGCTTAAGGCATCTATCTTGGTGATCGCTACGGCATGCTTGCGCCGTGCAAGCTTGGCAGAATATCTCTCCAGCTCTACAAGCAAAGTCTCATACTGGTACTTCATCTCTCTATAGTTTGACGCATCTATAAGCAAGAGCAGGGTCTGTGTCCTTTCTATATGGCGCAGAAACTCCAGTCCAAGCCCCCTGCCGTCACTGGCTCCTTCAATGATACCCGGGATATCTGCCATCATGAAAGAATCAAACTCTCCGATATGAACCACCCCAAGTCTCGGTGTCAAGGTCGTAAACTCATAGTTGGCTACTTGAGGTCTGGCATTTGAGAGAGTGGCTATGAGTGTAGATTTGCCGACATTTGGAAAACCTACAAGTCCTACATCGGCTATCATCTTCAGCTCGAGCCTCACATCGACACTTTTACCAGGAAGTCCTGGCTGCGCATAAGTGGGGCGCTGGTTAGTAGAGCTTTTGAAATGGACATTACCCAGCCCACCTTTGCCTCCTTCGAGAAATTTCACTACGCTTCCTTCCTCTACAAGATCAAGCAAAACCTCTCCCGTGGCCCTGTCTATCACTTGGGTACCGGGCGGAACGACTATAGTGGTATCCTTACCGCTTCGGCCGTATCTTTTGCGTCCCTCCCCGGGGCGGCCGTTTTCGGCCTTGATGTGGCGTCGCCCTCTAAGTGCGGAGAGGGTATCTGTGTTGTTATCCACTTTGAAATATATAGATCCGCCCCTGCCTCCGTCACCGCCGTCAGGTCCGCCATTGACCACGAACTTCTCGGTCCAAAATGACACAGCACCTGCTCCGCCTTTGCCTGAACTCAATGTCAACTCTACACTATCTACAAACATTCATCACCTTCAGATATTCTCTTTGTTGTTATCAATAAACATAAAATACAGCCACAGAATAGTACCATAAACAAAAATAGACAACACCACCACCCCGACAGTTACAGACTCGAAAAGCTCTCTATACGGCAGATCGTGCGGCAGCATATGGACCAATATGATTGAAAGTGCGCCCTTCATTCCGCTAAATGTCAGGACAAACCACCCTTTGATCCCAACAGGTTTGATCCTCTCAGTTTTGTCGCCGAGAAATGCAAACTTTGCCATTGAAAGTGCGCGGATCACAGTCGTGACACCAAACATCACCAGTATCTCCCGCCAATATGACATCAAAGTATGGACATCTACCATCTCCGCCAAAAGAAAGAAGATCACTACCGCGGCTATATAGCCAAACTCTCTTGCCATTTCATATATATACTCCATCCGCTCATGGGTAGTAGCTACAAATCGATTGAGCAGCCTTCGTCTGTATGAATGGCTGTATTTTTTATCGCTCTTTGTCAATTGGTCCTTTTGGAGCTCTATATCTCGATCTATGAAAAACTTGGTAAGCACCACGGCTACTATCAGGGTCAGGATACCGCTGATGTGAAAATGCTCGGCCAGCACATATGCCGCATAGGCTTCGACCACAAAAGCGAAAAACTCGCTCCTTTTATCCTCAAAAAATTTCAGAAAAAGGTAAAACCCAAATCCAATGACACTCCCCAGCAAAGTACTAAGAGCAAAGACCTTCAAGGATGCCATAGCTGCCGTAGAGAAACTCATATCACCATGCATCATCCACGGCAAGCCTATAAAGAAAAAAGCGATAACTGCCGTAGCGTCATTGCCCAGGGATTCCCCCTCTATAAGGACTTTGGTGCGGTGTTCTATGCCTCCAAATTGGGACAGTATAGACTGCACGCTCACAGCATCAGTCGCCATATTGATCGCGAACAGCGTCACATATGCCCCAAGTGTAAGCTCTGGAAAGAGTTTGAAATAGTACAGGCTCGCTCCTGCTGCGATACTGATAGCCACAGAGACTACAGCCAGATAAAATATCTCAAACCAGTAGTGTTTGATATCCTCAAAATGCAGATGCAAAGCATCGGCCATAAAAATGAGCGGAATAGCAAATATCACAAGTGAATCAAATTCACTCTTTAGATCGACAGGTATGGCTTCGGGGAACAATGTATAGATAGCATAAGATCCGCCAAGCAATAAAAAAACCGAAGGGATATGTGTCTTTGTCGATATAGCATTGGATACTATCACCAGCACCAGAATAGTGATAACTGTGATCTCAACGGCAAAAGAGTGCATTTATATACCTTTATACGCTTGTGGATATTATATCAAATATATCAAAGCAGCATGATAAAAAAATTTGGGTGAAAATGAAATATAATGCAGATCGGGGCAGGGCCCCGAGATAGTTATGCCGGAACTACGGATACCTTTTTTTGTCTGGAGGTTTTGTTCTCAAACTTTACAACACCTTCTACAAGTGCGTATATAGTATGATCTTTGCCCATGCCTACACCGCTACCTGGATGCACTTTGGTGCCTCTTTGTCTGATGATTATATTGCCCGGTATCACAGACTCTCCGCCGTACTTTTTGACTCCCAGTCTTCGCCCTGCCGAGTCACGGTTGTTTTGGGTTGATCCTTGACCTTTTTTGTGTGCCATTGTTTAGCTCCTTATGCGATTTTTGTGATGCGTACACGCGTAAAGTCTCTACGGAAACCGCGCTTGAGTTTGGAGTCCTTGCGACGACGTTTCTTGTAGATGATCACTTTCTTGTCGCGACCTTCGTTGATCACTTCACCGGTGACTACCGCACCTTTTACAAAAGGTGTGCCCACCTCGAGCTCACCTTTATCTATAGCCAATACCTCTTTGAATTCTACCTTGCTTTTTGGCTCGAGTCCCATACGGTCAAATGCGATTATATCGCCTTCCTGTACCTTGAACTGCTGCCCGCTTGCTTTGATGATTGCGTACATTGCAAACCCTTTGTTTATATATCTCTGTCTAAAAAGTTCGAGATTATACCCAAACGATCATTAAGTATTTTTGAAATGCTTTCAATAAATACTCAGCGATACTTGTCCGGCCTGGCGATACACTCTATCTCGATTCTAACATCTTTTGGAAGCCGTGATACTTCTACTGTGCTTCTGGCCGGTTTGTGATCCCCAAAATATTGTGCGTATATCTCGTTAACAACTGCAAAGTCATCCATGTCTGCCAAAAATATAGTAGTCTTGATCACGTCTGTCAGTCCTGCTCCAGCTGCTTCCAGGACATAGTGAAGATTTTTCAGCACCTGGTGTGTTTGTGTCTCTATACCTTCACCTGCCAATTCTCCATTTGGCATCAAAGCTATCTGGCCTGATGTATAAACAAAACCTCCCGATTTGATAGCCTGAGAGTATGGGCCTATGGCCTGAGGTGCGTCATTGGTCTGGATAGTTATCATATCTGCTCCTTTAATTATTCTCATAAAATATATAACTTGTTGAGTAGTCCGAAAATTCAAAATATTTTTTCTTCTCTCCGCTATCGACCTTGAGATTGAAGTTTTTATCATCATAACCATATCCGTATCTATACGGTCTTGGCTTACCGTCGGCAGTACCATAGGCAGTAGATAGTTTGTCTATCCTGATAAATCTTTTTACAAGTTTATCGCCGGCATAAACATCAAGCACTCCATTGGTTCCTGTCCAGTTCTGTATAGATCGACTCAAGCTGTTCTGAGTCTCTTGGGTACATCCTCCCAATATCAAGATCAACATAAATGCCAAAAACGGTATAATATTTTTCATCTCTTTTTCCTTTTTTTGTCCATCTGCTATTTTACCATATTTTCATTTACCTCTTTTGAAGCTTTTTTAAGTGCATATTTAGTCAACACTGGACCCAGGATCTCATGCACCATTGTTGTGGCTATGATGACATTGAGCATGATGGGAGCCATGATCCCAAATCCGGGTTGTTGCTGAAGCGAAAGAGCAAGCCCTATGGCGATGCCCGCCTGAGGAAAAAGAGCCACTCCGATATATTTCTGCACATATACCGAAGCGCCCGAAACCTTAGCTCCAAACCAAACTCCGGAAACCTTACCGATAAATCTAAAAATGATATATATCGCTACCACAAGAGGCATGCTGGCTATAAACGAGAGGTTTAAATGCATAGCTGAAAGAGTAAAAAAGAGCATGAAAATGATCTCTTTGAGATGAAAATCAAACTCCCGTCTGACTACATAAAAGTCTCTTGTAGAGATATTGGAGAGCACTACACCCATCACAAGTGACGCCAGCAAAGGCTCCAGGCCGATATATTTGGCAAGACCATAAACGACAAATATCATACCGAGTGTAGAAGTGGTTTTGATGCTTCTGTGGTTTTTAAATACCCTGTCTATCAACTCAGAGATAAATGCCCCGGCAGCTCCCAGTGCCACGGCAAACAAAAGCTTGGGTAAAATGGTAAGATACGCCAGTATTGTATTGTTTTGTATGTCCAGATTGGTGCCTGCTACTATGATAACGACACTGAACAAAATCAATGTAATGGCATTGTCTGTCGCTACGACTCCGAGCAAGAAAGAGCTGAAGCGACCTTTGGCCTTGAGCTCGTGTATAACTGCCAGTATTGTAGCAGGAGCAGTAGCAGATGCCAACGCTCCAAAAAGCAACGATACGGCCAGACGATAATGAGGAGATAAGCCCAGACTAAAATACGAGAACATCGTATAGAGAACAAAACCTATAAGCACAAAAGTAAATATAGCCTCGAATATTGATACAACTGCTACTTGCTTCCATTCGTCCTTAAGTACATCATATTTGAGATTGGCTCCTACAAGTACGGATATCAGCGAGAGGGATAGATCTATGATTATATGGCTGTTGTCTACAAAAGACTGTGGAATGATGTGGAGAGTGCCTGGACCTATTATAAAGCCCAGTATCAGATAACCTACGACATTGAGTATCTGGAATTTGTAGCTGACCCATTTCATAAATGCGCCAAGCACAAATATCAAACCTACATAAAATAGCGATTCCACATATCCTCCGGTATTCCCTTAGCTGTGAGCGCTTATTCTATCATAAATTAATTAGTCCGGAGGAAATCTAAGAGGCCGGCATTGAGAATTTTTGCATCACCAAAGCCCCATGATCATCAAAAAAAAGATAATGCAGTTTGTCCTTCTCTATTGTCTGTCCATTTAAGTAGCGCAAGGCTAGATTGGCCTGCAAAGAAGCTATCTGCATCACCATCGGGGCAGCTACGCCGTCGAGTTCATGCTCACCGCCCGCAAAAACCGCAAAATCAGCGCGATCAAAGAAGCATACCTGACCGTTAAATGCCTCTACACTGCCGTATATCCATGGAGTATTGTTATCTTTTGCCCATTGGTCTATCTCTTTGCGAGTCTGAAGATTGTCCGTAGCATCAAGTATCAGATCGTAGCTATTCTCCAGCGCGGCAAACGAGGCAAAATCCATCTCAAACGTCACAGCCTTGACAAACGGATTTTTGGATGATACCAACCTGGCGACGACTCGAGACTTAGGTAACCCTTCGTCAGCAAGAGTAAAAGCTATCTGCCTGTGGATATTGTGTAAGGATACAGTATCGAAATCAACCAGATGCACAGTTCCTATGCCGCTGGTACCAAGCGCCAAAGCCAAAGAAGAACCAAGCCCGCCGCACCCTATGATGGCTATTTTTTTGCTCTCAAGAGATCTCTGTGTATCAACTCCCCACAGTTTTATCTGTCTGCTAAAATAATCTTCGTATGCTATCTCATCTCTTTGCATGTCTTTCCCGTATAGCTTGTTCAAATCTCCAGCTTTTTCTGTGCTCTTTGACAGCCTTTTTGTATATGGGCTCTATCAGCATGGACTCTTTATCCTCAAGCATCATTTCCACTTCGCCTTCAGGGTTGACCAGCATACTATCACCATAAAATCTCCACCTGATCTCACCATCAACATACTCGCCCAGTCTGTTGGCTCTAAGGACATACGACCCGTACAAAAATGCTCTGCTCTTGATGATCTCTCTCCATCTGTTGTGCGAACCAAAAGTCGATGCGGTAGGCAAAAGCACCAGATCAACCTTTTTGCGCCGTACAGCTTGCCAAAATTCATCAAAGTGGAGCTCAAAACCGCCCATAACAGCTATCTTGAACCCATCCAGAGAGAAGATCATAGGACCCTTGAGTGGAGCAATCTCATTGGCAAAGAACCCCTGCTCATCCCAGTGCTCATAAGGTATCAGTATCTGCTGGTCATAGTATTTGATGCTTTTGGGTGTGATCTTGACAATGGTTTTATAGTATCTTTTTTTCTTGATACGTATGATAGGGGCTACAAAAACTATATCGTGCTCTTTTGCGAATCTACTCAAGAGTTTGATGTGTTGTTTTGTCTGCTCCCTGACCATATTGCGGGGCATTTCTTCGAGCTCTTTGAAAAAATGATTAAGCACATATTCACCGAGCAGTATCAGCCTCGCACCCAGCTCAGAAGCGTTTTTGAGATAAAACTCAAGCCTCGTGGCATTCATCCCAAGGGTGGGCAGCTGAAGTGCGCCTACGACAAGCTCTTTCACTCCTGATCTCCAGATTGCGCTTTTTCGATGATCTCTACTTTTTGTTTGGCATCTTCAATCATGGCTTGAGCCTCCTTGATCACCTTGAGACCCTGATCGTAGAGCTTGACGCTCTCTTCGAGAGTTACCTCGGGATCCATCAGCTTCTCAAGTATCTCTTTGGACTCGGCCAACTTCTCTTCAAATGATTTTGTTTTCATATTTTCTCCTTGTGTCGGAGCAAAGCCCCGCCCCAATTCCTCTCACTAAAGCTTCGCCTATCGGCTCAGGTCTTTCAGACATATTTTCTCCTTGTGTCGGAGCAAAGCCCCGCCCCAATTCCTCATTCCTCATTCCTCATTCCTCATTCTCCGTTCCTCACTCAATGCACTCCTGATTACTCCGTCAAACTTGTCTATCTCCACCAAAAACGCATCATGCCCATATTCGCTCTGTATCTCGGTATATGTATGGGGCTGACCGTTGCGCTCAAGCATTCTTGCTATGTGCTCCATTTCGCTTGGGAAGAACAGATAGTCTCCTGAGAAGCTGATCAAGTGTACTTTGGCCTTGATGCGAGATACAGCATCATGTAAAGAATCGTATCCTCTGGATAAATTAAATGTATTGATAGCTTTGACTATATATAGATAACTCAGAGGATCGAAATGGCGGGCGAAGTTGGCTGTATTGTACTCCATGTAGCGCTCAACTTCATATCGTCCAAACAGCTCGAATAATCCATCTGTAGAGACATAATTTCGGCCGAACTTATCATCCATCGTTTGTGGCGAAAGATACGATATGTGTCCGGCTATCCTGCCTATAGCCAGCCCTTCAAGCCCCTCTTCGTCAAATGCTCCTTTGGGATAGTTGCCGTTTTCAAATCTCGGATCGTTTCGTATCGCCTCGACGGCTACTTTGTTGAACGCTATTGTCCATGGACGCGTAGCATATGTGGCCGCCAGCACAATGATCTGATCGGCAAAATTGGGATAGTCCACACCAAACTGCAATGCCTGCATACCGCCCATAGATCCACCCACTATCGCCTTGATGTGGTGTATGCCCAGCGATGAGAGTAGATGCTTCTGGGCTCTGATCATATCTTTGACGGTGATGACCGGAAACTTGAGGCGATACGGCTCCTTGCCTGGATATGCATCTGACATAGGACCTGTAGAGCCAAAGCATGAGCCGATGACATTGGTGGCTATCACAAAATACTTGTCGGTATCGATCCCCTTACCCGGACCGATCAATCCGTCCCACCATCCAGGCTTGCGATCACCCTCATAGAGGCCTGCGGCATGATGAGAGCCGCTAAGGGCATGGCATACCAGTACGATGTTGTCCCGCGCCTCGTTCATCTGGCCATAAGTCTCGTACGCGATATCAAAGGGCTCCAGTATTCGTCCACTCTCGAGATACAACGGCGAGCTGAAATGAGCAATCTTGGTCGTAATTTCCATAAATCTTTGCTGCTTTGTGTGCTTTTTGGGATTTATTTTACCCAAATTGTTATGAAAGGTTTGAGATTGCTTGCTCCAGATCTAAGATGAGATCTTCAGGATCCTCCAGCCCGATGCTGAGCCTTATCAACCCCTCCGGCACACCGGCGGCCTCGAGTTCTTCGGGGCTGAGCTGCTGGTGGGTTGTGCTGGCCGGATGGGTGATGATCGATTTGGAGTCGCCTATGTTGGTGACAATGCTAAACAGCTCCACCCGATCAGCGATCCGCTGCGCCTCCTTGCGCGTGGCCACCTCGAAACTCATCAGGCCGCTGGCCATGGCGTCCTTGAGGTATTTTTTTGCCAGATGATAATCAGGACTTGAAGGCAGACCGGGGTAGTTGACTTTTGTTACCCTCGGGTGTTTTTCAAGATATTGTGCCACAGTCAAAGCATTGCGCGAGTGTACCGGCATACGCACGGCCAGCGTCTCAAGCCCCTGAATAATCAACCATGAATTGAAAGGAGCGGGTGCGGCACCAAAATCCCGCAACAGTGATAGACGAGCACGTAATGTAAAAGGAGGCAAGCCAGTCTGCGTGTAGATCAGGCCATGATAACTCGTATCGGGCTCGTTAAAGTGTGCGTAACGGGGATTGTCGGCGATCTTCTCTGCCAGCCCCTCTTTTTCGACAAGGATACCTCCCAGAGCCGTTCCCTGCCCACTGGTGTATTTGCTGGTAGAATGCACCACGATATCTGCTCCGTGAAGCAGCGGCTTGGAAAGAGCAGATGAAGCGACGGTATTGTCTGCACACAACAACACTCCGTGCCGATCGGCGATGGCGGCGATCGCCTCGATATCTCCCATCACCACGCTTGGGTTGGGGATGACTTCGAAAAATATCATCTTGGTGCGTTCATCTATCTGAGATTCGAGCTCTTCAAGGTTCTTCACATCAAAAAACCGCCCCTCTATCCCAAAGCGCTTCAGTGTATGTTCGGCCAGAGTAAGCGTCCCGCCGTATGCCTGCTTGGCTACAAGGATGTTATCCCCTGCTTCGGCGACATTGGCAAACGCATAAAACACCGCCGCCGCCCCGCTGGCAGTAGCGATCGCCGCTACGCCCTGTTCGAGTGCGGCAAAACGTTTCTCCAAAATCTCGGTAGTTGGATTGGTCAGACGGGTGTAGATGTTGCCGATCTCCTCCAGATCAAAGCGCCGCGCCGCCTGGACACTGTCCTCAAAAGCATATGCCGTCGTCTGATAGATCGGCACAGCCATGGTTCGCTGAGAGTCAAATTCGTAGCCGGCATGCAGAGCAATAGTCGCGTCTTTCATGGTGTTACCTTAAATATTTTTCTGGATTATAACATAACCGATACAGCAAAACCATACCAAAATTCCACATTCCCCATTCCTCGTTCCTCATTTATTTCAAGTAAAAACTTGAAACAGCACCGCCCCCCAGATCATCAACACGATCAAAAAAGCCAAAAAGACGACAAACGCCCCGATATCCTTGGCCTGCCCGGCCAGCGGATGATGCTCCTGGGTGACCAGATCGACCACCCTCTCTATGGCGCTGTTGATCGCCTCAGCAAACGGGATCAGCCACATAGAGACAAAGAGGATAAGTTTGCTTATCAGCGGCAGCGGGACGACAATGAGACCAAGCGTCACCAGCGCTATGGCCGCCAATTGGATCTTGAAGGAGGTTTCACTCCGCAGCATCTCCCGCATCCCGGCCAGGGCGTAGGTGATATTGCGGAAGATGGCAAATCGGGGTTTGTTGGTCATCGTATCACTTCGTCATGAGGCTTTTGGCATCACCTCTTCGGCGATAGTCTGAGCATATTTGTCACGGGCAGTCTCGAGATCGTAGCGGTTTTGCAGCCCCATCCAAAACTCAGCACTGTTGCCAAAATAACGCGCCAATCTCAACGCAGTATCAGCGGTCAATGCTCGCTTACTGTTGACAATCTCGTTGATGCGACGCGGAGCGACATTCAAGGCTTTGGCCAGCGCGTTTTGGCTCAAGGCAAGTGGCTCCATAAACTCTTCAAACAACACTTCACCGGGGTGAATAGGGGCGATTTTTGCCATCATTTACTCCTTAATGGTAGTCGACAATTTCCACATCAAACGCATGACCGTCTCGCCACACAAAGCAGATGCGATATTGACGGTTGATCCGTATGCTGTATTGCCCTGCCCGATCCCCTGTCAACTTCTCGAGACGATTGGCCGGAGGAATTTTCAAATCGTCCACATCGACCGATACATCAAGCATCACCAGTTTTTTATAGGCGGGTCTCTGGATGTCGTGGGGCAATTTTTTGGAGCACTCACGCAGGAAAATCTTGCGGGTTTCTTTGCATTTAAATGTTCGGATCATATGGAAGTATAGCACATATAACGTTATATGTAAAGAGTGGAATACTTCATTCTCTTGTTCCCGATCTCCTGATCGGAGCCTACACAAAACTGCAAGAGATTGGGGATTTTATTGCTACTGAAAGTGCGGTATGTGTTCCATATCAGGAGAGATGGAGCAAGGGAAGAAAAAAAGAAAAACAATCTTTACTCATTAAATAAAGGAGGATCAATACCAAATCTTTTTAATTTTTCCACCTCTTGCTCAAAAACATCGGCACTTACCCAGACTCCCGTATAGATATTCACACCATCCTTATTCATAATATGCAGACTTAAAAGTTTTTTCCCACGATTAAGTGTTTCTCTTATATGAATCTTTTTGAATTCATCCTTGAGCCGTCCACTGGATGCCCGCCAGTGAAATAATGAGGTACGGGGTAATTCCAATACCCGCCTGTTGCCAGCAGTATCCATCTCGATATATGCTGGATATGTTTTATGCTGTCTATAATAACTACTTTTATTTTTGAAACGTTTTTGATAGAGTTTATTGGGAAGCCATTTTGTAAACTCAGCTTCTCTTTCACCAAAATGGATGATATCTAATTTGGAACCAATAATTGTTTGAGAACCAAGATTATTTGTATTATGCCCACATCGATTAACAGCTATGACAGTTAATATGATAAATATTATAGCTATTATTTTGATATTCATCTATCTCTCCACAAAAAATCAGAATACTCTCAGCTATGATAATTCGGCGACTCTTTGGTGATCGTCACATCATGCACATGCGACTCTTTGAGCCCGGCAGCGGTGATCTCGACAAACTCCGCTTTTTCCCAGAAAGTGGGGATGTCTTTGGAGCCGCAGTAGCCCATAGAGCTGCGCAGTCCGCCGATCATCTGATGGATCACATCGGCGATCTTGCCGCGATACGGCACCCGCCCTTCGATGCCTTCGGGCACAAGTTTGTCAGCAGCTGTGCCTTCCTGAAAATATCGATCCGTTGAGCCTTTGGACATTGCGCCGATACTGCCCATGCCGCGATACTCTTTGAACTGGCGGCCGTTGAAGAGGATCATCTCACCTGGAGCCTCATAAGTACCGGCCAGAGCAGATCCGAGCATCACCGAGCTGGCTCCTACAGCAAGAGCCTTGGCGATATCGCCTGAGTATTTGATCCCCCCATCGGCAATGACGGGAACTCCAAGAGGATTGGCCACCTGTGCTACTTCATCTACTGCTGAGATCTGCGGCACACCCACACCGGCTACGATGCGGGTAGTGCAGATGGAGCCTGGACCAATCCCCACCTTGAGCGCATCCACACCGGCGTCGATCAGGTCTTTGGCCGCTTCGGCTGTGGCGATGTTGCCCGCGATCACATCCACCTCAAGTTCAGCTTTGATCGCTTTGACTGTATCGATGATCCCCTTTGAATGGCCGTGAGCAGAATCTAGCACTATTACATCTGCTCCCGCTTCTACCAAAGCTCTGGCGCGATCGATCTGCCCCACGCCGATAGCAGCCGCTACTCGGAGTCGTCCAAACTCATCTTTGTTGGCGTCTGGGTACTGCTTGCGCTTTTCTATATCTTTGATCGTGATGAGTCCTATGAGTCTATCTTGATCATCTACAAGCGGGAGTTTCTCTACCTTGTGCTCCTGGAGGATCTTTTGTGCATCATCAAGCGTGGTGCCCTCTTTGGCAGTTATAAGCGGAGCCGGTGTCATCACATCTGCCACTTTTGCGCTCATATCGGTGATAAATCTCATATCGCGATTGGTAATGATGCCAATAAGCTTCATCTCCTTATCCACCACAGGTACACCCGATATATGATACTCAGCCATCATGGCTTCAGCTTCAGCCACTACAGCATCAGGACCAATATAAATCGGATCTATGATTACGCCGCTTGTTGATTTTTTGACCTTGAGTACTTGTCTTGCTTGAGACTCTATATCCATATTTTTGTGTATGACACCTATGCCGCCCAAACGCGCCATGGCAATGGCAGCTTTGTACTCTGTGACCGTATCCATTGCGGCTGAGACGATAGGTATGTTCAATGATACATTTTTGGTCAGCTTGGTCTTTGTATTTACCTCCTTAGGCAAAACTGTAGAGTGCTGGGGTACGAGTAGGACATCTTCAAATGTCAGAGCTCTTTTTTTGATACGCATTTTTCCTCCCTATGCTTGATAATTTACTGATCTCTCAAGGCTTGCCGCTCCGTCAAAAAGCCTCTTTTCGTCAAACGCCTTGGCTATTAGCTGAAGTCCTACGGGCATCCCTTCGCTATTTTTCATGATAGGCAACGATATGGCAGGTAATCCGGCAAGGTTGACGCCGATAGTATACATGTCGCTCTTGTACATCTCGAGAGGATCCTGAGTGGCTCCTATTTTGGGAGCTACGCTTGGAGCTACCGGCGATAGTATCAGATCAGCGTCTTCAAAAATCTTGTTAAACTCGTCTCGGATCAAATGGCGCACCTTTTGGGCTTTGAGATAATACGCGTCATAATACCCGGAGCTAAGAACAAAGTTGCCAAGAAGTATCCGGCGCTTCACCTCATCGCCAAATCCTTCGCTTCGGGTATTGAAGTATAGCTCCTCAGTTGTGCGGGCATCCTCTGCCTGTCTTCCGTATCTGATGCCGTCATATCTGGCAAGATTGGTCGCTGCTTCAGCGGTGGCTATGATGTAGTATGTGGCTATATCGTACTTTGTATTGGTCATTTCTTTGTGGACAATAGTATGCCCCTCTGCCTCAAGCTTCTCCACCGCCAAATCATACGCAGCCTGCACATCAGTGTCAGCCTCAGCTATGTAGTTGTCTATGACGGCGATAGTGAACTTTCTATCCGGATCGATATTGTTTGCAATATCCTCGATCTCAAATTCTGCAGAGGTTGAATCCTTGGGATCATGCCCTTTGATAGCATCATAAAGTATAGCGGCATCTTCGATGTTTTGAGTGATGGGACCTATCTGATCGAGACTCGAAGCATAAGCTGCCAGTCCATATCGGCTTACTCTGCCGTATGTAGGCTTGAATCCAACCACTCCGCAATATGCCGCAGGCTGTCGCACAGAACCTCCGGTATCTGAGCCAAGAGCAGCTATGGCAAGTCCGGCGGCTACGGCAGCTGCCGATCCTCCGGAGCTACCGCCTGGCACCCTGTCGGTATCATGCGGATTTTTGGTGACACCATAATAGCTGCTCTCAGTAGTTGAACCCATAGCAAACTCATCCATATTGGCCCGCCCAAACGGCGCTAAACCCTTTGAGAGCATATTCTCAATAACTGTTGCGTTGTATGGAGCTATGTATCCTTGAAGTATCTTGGAGGCGCTTGTAACCGGCCATCCTTTGACCTGGATATTATCCTTTAACAAAATAGGAACTCCTCCGCCTGCGGTCTCAAATCCTATATAGGCATTGAGGTTACTCCCTTTGGCGGCCGCTATTATCTCATCACGGAGTCTGTTTATCTCTTCGGGGGATTTTTGTAGAGCTTCTTTGAGTGTGATCACGCTTATTTTCCTGTTGTTTGCAAATGATCTACGGATTATATCCAAAACTTGTTTTGGACTGTTTGAGACAGACAATTTATTTGCCTGAATAAAAAAAAGTTTATCTAAAATTCAACTGATCAAATACAACTTTCGCACTTTTTTGACCATCCGGCACATCGTTATTGACTGAGCCGCTCAAATAAACACCTGCCTTGCAATAATTGCTCTCGCCCAAGTCTGATATATCTTCTTCCAGTTTCTTGTCCCGTTTATCAAAACCGTTAAATAATCATTTGAAGCTTGCAACTCTACATGGAAATAACCGTCGGGGTTTTTCCCGGATCTACTTTCCTTTTGCCTTGAGAAGTTTTTAAAATTGCCCTTAGATGATTTTGTTTACCTGATCTGGTGCTGCGCCACATCATTCTAAGGATAGGTTTTGCCTCTATCACGGCTTTTCGTCATTCTGATCGCAGCTATACATGAATGAATCATCAAGATCCAGCGGCAATATATAGGTTTTAATTTTTAGTTCTTTGGATTCTATGCATATTTTTTGACGTTCAGACTTGTTATTGATGTATTTTTTTGCATATTCTATATTAAAAACCGGTTTATCAGCCGACGTAAAAGTATTATAAGTGCCGCATTCATTGTATTCATGACACTGCTCATTTATCGCAAAATCGAAAATTTTTGCCAAGTCTTCTACCTGATCTATATCATTTTTGAGTCCAATTATCAAAGAATGCTTATGAGCCGTATCGGCCAAGTAGCGATTGTATTCTATTTGATCTTTGCTACTTAGATCAAACCCTGTTTTATTGGTATAGCCGTCTACATTGTCCGCTTCTACGCCATCACACCCTTTTGATCTGGCCAGCTTTATTCTATCAGCCATAATCTCTCTGACTTTTGCGTTGCGAATATCAAGCCATCTCTCGTCCCAGCCGTCCATCTTCTCTCCAAGGGCGTCTTCCGGGAAATCAGCATGGTCGGCTCTCCATTCTTCATAGCTTCCCGCACTAAAATAGCATATCACTATTCTCCCTTTTTCATGAAGTTCACTAATGGTTTCTTTGGTATTGTCAAATAGGTCGATATCGTACACATCAGCATCTCTGTTCATATTCAATTTGCCTTGAAGCTGCCAGTGAAAGCTGGAGTTGATGGTCATTTTTGGTTTTGGCTTGGGGCCTGGATGAGCATCGTGTATTTTCAGTGTTTTCATTGTGTCATATGCAATCATATCTGTCCAACTGCTATCATAGACTCTTGCACCATATCGTATAGTATCGGCATAGTCCAAAAACCCTATCGGTATTTTTATCGAAACTTCCGATGCCGATTTGCTGACAATTATATCACCAGAAATAGGCTGGCCCCAATCCCATTTCCCATTTACGTCCTCAGGATACATATAAACAGACTTATCTTCTATCAGATAGTCCGCTCCCTTGATCACTCCGTTGCTGTATCCGGTATCGGGATTGTTGTCAGAATCGATAAAAAGTTGGATATGGCTGTCTACTGCAAATTGACCACGCATAGCAAAGACCAGATAGCCTTTGACTTTTTTTGCGTCTATTGAGTCAATTGTACTGCTCTCATTTTTATCTTTAGTGACGACAATATCCTTGTCGATAGTAATATTTAAATCACTCATACTCATATCGCATCCTGTCAGAGCCAAAACGCTCACTACAGGAAAAATAAGTCTCTTGATTTGATTGATCATTTTATTGCTCCTATGTAATGCAGCGAGTTATCTGATATGACATTGTCAAATGGCGGCAATAGTGATTCTGATTTGATACCTATGCCCACAATACCCAATGGTGTTCGTCCACCGTTATAGTATTCTTTGTTCGCAAACTTAATCGCAGGCAGATCACCGGCCGGATCATTGATCGAAAGTGCGAGAATGTATTCGCCTGCTTCCAGATATTCCGGGATAGAAATATCTCCAGATTCGGTATATGTTTTGGGTGCTCTCAGGTATCTGTTGGCATCAAAATCCCAATCATCACCGGGCTGCCATGTTCGTATATCTACAGAGGAGAGCTTTTGACTATATACAACCCTTTTGCTGTTTTTGTCCAACAGGGATACTTTAACCGGCCACCTGTAATAAAAAGGAGCAGAGCCCATATTTGTCACATCAAAGGATATATGAAGTTTTTTGCCGGGCTCAACACTGTCGCCATATGTTGCTTTTTGTAATACAAAGCGATACCCCATAGCTTTTTGCAGCTCCTCTGCTGCCTTGAGCTCCTGGGGATCATGTGGGTTATATAGTGAGATCCAACTAAGCGCCGTGCAGTGTGTTGAATAGATATAATCCTTTAGATAATCAAGCTTGTCTGCTTCCACCAAATTATCATGTATTGCCTTGGCAGATATGTTTTGGTTTGTGTTTTTATCATAACAGGAAAATCTATCTTTAGGATCACTCTCTCTATGGTTATATTCACCGCAATCGTGCAGATGCTGCAAATCTACATTGAATGCAACCTCTCCCACAATCGGCTGACTCTTCCACATCTTGCTTCCCGATAAAATAGTGCTATAGTCAAATACTTCCGCATTGTCCTCATGTTTCCAGGTAAATGAATCCCAATACAAACCAAAATCATAATAATGGCTATATGTTTTACCCCAAAACTGATCATTGTGTCTGCTGAGATACCATTTACTAAAGTAGTTTGGTATTCGCACCATGACTTTTTTATTTTTGAAGGATTTGGAAAAAAGATCACCCAGTACTTTTGCAAGCTCCCCCGACATAGTCTCTGGTTCACTCTGCTCTCCCCACTTACCATATATACCCATCTGTACAAAGCCTATTGAAGGATCGTTATCCCAAACTTTTGCCACTTTTGGGATGAGATTTTTGATCCTGTCTATAAATTTCTGATTTTGGGCATAATGATCATCCTGTGTCAAGCCGTTTGGATAACCATTATCCCAGCCTTCCAACAGAATTCTAGGCATAGATTTGATATTGAGACTCGAAATAGATCTATTATCTATTTTATCGATTTCATCTTTTGTAAACTGAATGATCTTATCAATGCCGTCATCTTTATTCTCCTCGATTTGATTCCAAAGAACATATTGCTTGCGTATCGATACATATTGCTTGGGAGCACTGTTGTAAAATATTGTCGTCATACCTTTCAAAGGATTTTTCAAGGCATCATCTATAGGTGTGAGTATAGCGGTATGAACACCAATATCCAGTGGTTTCATATGATCATAAGAAACCTTTTCCTTCCAATCATGTGAAGATACGCTTGCTGTGTAGTTGATATATGTTGGGTTTTGGATATCCGATAATGATATAATGGTGCTTGCTTGGTTGTCATCTATATTTCCAAAAACATCATCCGATGCTTCATCCCATTTCCAGCCTGTTTCACCTTCGGGATAGAGATAAAGTTTTTTTGAATCTTCTATGAGATAATCAGCTCCCTTGATCACTCCGTTGCTGTATCCGGTATCGGGATTGTTGTCACTGTCGATAAAGATATCTACATGACTATCATTGGCAAATGTCCCAGTGACACTGAAAGCAAGTTTGTCGTTATCGTATACTGCATTTAATGTTTTGATCTTAGGGATATCGCCTGCCGGAGATGGTGCAGCTTTCTTTTTGATTATAACAGTCCTTGTCTTTATTACTTTGTTTCCGGCTTTATCTGTTGCTGTGTATGTGATAGTATATGTGCCTGCTTTCGTGGTATCCACGGTGCCTGATACATTTACATTGACCTTGCCGTCTTTGTTGTCTGTTGCTATCGCACCCGGATCTGCGAACTTATCACCAACTCTCAAGGTCATTGTTTGACTACCTTTTAGGGTGATGACTGGAGGAGTGGTGTCGAAGCTATCTTTTTCTCCCAGCTTGGCATATGCACCGTATTGACTAAATATAGAATCTTTTATAGGTTCAAGGAAATGCTCAGAACTTGGTTCTGTAGACATAAACTGAACATCACCCTCTATATTCCATGAGTTGTAGCTTCCTTCTATTCCAATATGGCTTATATTGTTGTGTGATGCGATATTGTACTGCACTGCCGCGTCATCTCCGGTTTTGAAACCGGCATTACCGTTGTTATACGCAGTGTTGTACACAAAAACATCCTCTTTCCCGGAATTCCAATCAAATCCGTTGGCTCTATTGTTATAGGCGATATTATGTTCAAGCATGGTTCTTCTACCGTTACCTGCATTTGGATTATCATTGCCGCCGGCCTTGAATCCATTGCCGTCACCTTGTCCCAAACCATTATCATGAGAAATATTATAGGCAACATAACTGTCATTGGAGCGCCATGTATCTATGCCGTCATCGCTATTATGGTATACTTCATTATGAACTACGCTGTTGTGGCTTCCTGACGAGATACTGATACCGTCCGCATTCCCTCCATCAGCCGGTCTACCCTCTTTTGTTCTTGCCTCTAATCCTATGTCTGAATTATCATGGACAATATTATCCTGTATGAGATTGTATTTGCCGTTAGGATAAGGTATCTTGTAATTTTCATTATCTTCATCCCACTCCCCCCCATATACCGCAACACCGGCAAGCATATTATGGTCAAGTTCGCATCCCTCTACCGTATTATGATTTCCATAAAGAATAAATATCCCTTCATATCCCATATAGCGTATCTGTAAATTCCTTATTTTAACGTAGTCGCTGATAATCTTGATCCCGTTATGTCTCTGTTTTTGATGGTTTTTAGCATATTCTCCGGAAACAAATTTACCTTGTATGATAGCTTTTTCTCCAGGGTAACTTTCAATAATAATAGGATTCTCTTGGGATGCCGGTTTTTTATAGACAAGAAGCTGATCGGTAATCGTATAAACACCGCCACGCAAGAAAAGCACATCCCCTCCTTGTCGGATCTTGTCAAAGGCAGTTTCTATACTGCATGGCTTTTGTAATGTACATGCATCGCCATTGCCATTTGGAGCAGCAATAATTGTTGCTCTCTCCTTGGGCGTAGGGATTATTTTTCTAGGACCTATTGTGATAACATAATGATTACTTTCAATATCCAGTGGTTTCATATGCTCATAAGAAACTTTTTCCTTCCAATCATGTGAAGATATACTTGCAGTATAATTAATATGTTTGGGAGAATGAATATCTGACAATTGAATAGTAGAGGTTGCGCTGTTATCTTTGATAAAACCTGAGACTTGGCTCGATACCATTTTCCACTTCCAGCCTGTTTCACCTTCGGGATAGAGATAAAGTTTTTTTGAATCTTCTATGAGATAATCAGCTCCCTTGATCACTCCGTTGCTGTATCCGGTATCGGGATTGTTGTCACTGTCTATGTAGAAGTCTACATGGCTCTCTTTGGAGAAATTGCCTCCTATATCAAAGATCAACTTTTCCTTATCGTATCTTGCGTTTAGTGTATTGATCAAAAGGATATTGGGAGCAGTATTGTTTTGCTCTTCTTTTACTGTAATATTTACATCTTTTAGATCAAATTTGCTTATATCGCATCCTGTCAGAGCCAAAATAGCTATACCTACCAATGTGATTTTTTGTATCTTCTTCATTGGTTTTTCCTCCCCATAATTTTGTTATTTTGGCTACAAGAGCAGCTCCTATCACGGCGCAAGAAGGAAGATGCCTCCTTGCGTGACCGGTAAAATTATTATTACTTATATGCAAGTCTATTGTTTTTTATTCCCTGATAGTTTTATCAAGCTTATATCGATATCTGATGCGTCATTCTCTTGTATCCTAAACAGTTTATCAGTATATGTGTTGTTCCTGATTACCGCATTTCTGACAACATAACGATCATTATATACTATTGAGCTACCATCTGCCCCTCTAGGGAATCCATAGTCCACAGAAATAGCACCACGCAAATTACCTCTTGCATATGGGCGAATAAAATGGTTGTTCTCAATAAGTACATTTTGCGGAGGGAATACACTGCGCTCTTTTGCATCACCGGCATTAGGACCCACGGTATAAAAGCCTATGAATGCTTCTCTGTCATGCCCATCACCTCTGTCTGAACTATTCGATCCGTTGTGCCTGGAATCTGCAAAAGTATTATTGGCTACATAGTGTGTCCACTCATTTGGAGCAATATTTTCATATTTGCCATATACTGTTTCATAATCCTGCTCACCCGGCCATCCAAATTTGTGCCCATCATTTAGAGGATAGTGCCCCCTGATCATAATCGCAGGTGAAGTCATATGCTTGAATGTCGAGTTGGTGACTGTTTGATGATATCCCTGGCAATACCATCCATATCCGTACTGACTATCATAATTCAATACAGCCACACGGTCAAGCGTCACATCATGGGCATACGCTGAGGTGTATGTGCATGAGCTCTCCGGACTGGAACAATCATCAATTGTAATGTTCCCAAAATATATATGATGATTTTCATTCTTATGTTTTGCAATATGCATTTTACCAAAGTTACCATGCTTCACAGAATAATCCATAAAATTCAGATAACTGCTTTCTCCCATGTCAAATATCCATTCATCAGGTACATCAAACACAACTCCATCTTTGCTGGCTCCTTTAACAGTAACATAGTGTGCATCATTTAGATCACACCCGTTAGTATAGGTACCGTTATCCAGTATGACCATTGTTTTTGGTTGTGCATTATTAATAACACTACAAAAGTTATTTGGGTTTGCATGTACCACATTGCTATAATTTAAAGCCTCATCGCTTGGATAATATCCTTTTTTCCCTATTGTTGGCGGTGTTGGCTCAGGATCAGAAGGTGTCGGCTCAGGTTGATCACTCTTGCTATACTCCACCTCCCAGTCATAGAAGAAATAGTAATGTTTCCTGTCTATGTCAGAGCCTGTGATATTGGCTACATCTCCTACCTTGATAGGATATGAGACATTATTGTTCTTATAAAGCCCTTTATGGATATCTGCCATGAGCTTGTAGCCGCTGCCTTTGGCTATTTGGAAATTGAGAGCTACTCTTTGCTCACCTGCTGTGATTTTGGCTGATTTGGCATCCACTACTTCACCTTTTGAGTTATAAAGCGTAAATGTTCTTCTTGCCTCTTCTCCTGATTGGTTATATACTTTGACAGATTTTAGCATAAAGTCTCTCTTGGCATCAAATACCAACCCTCTAATGGCATCTGCATCATCCCATTTGTAGTATTCACCATCACCACTGTTGTCTGGTTTAGCTCCATGGATCACTACTTTATCAGGATCAGGATCTGGTGCAGGAGTTGGTTCTGGTGTGGGTGTTGGTGTTGGGCTCGGATCTGGTTTTGGCTCTGGTTTTGGATGTTTTGGCACAATAACATGTACATCACCGTGGGCATGCCCGTTTTCATCAACAGTAGCATTGTTCTCTACTTTGACAACGGTTTGATTGGCTTCAGTGCTTTCAGATATAGTGACATTCAGATCACTTAGATCCAGGCTGGTAGCATCACAACCTGCCAACACAAGTACCGCCGCACTTAAAAGTGCAAAATTTTGTATCTTTTTCATGTTCTACTCCCCATAGTCATGACTTTCTTAAGTATTTAGACTCGCTTGAGCCACAGCTATAAAAACAGCGGATTTTGGGTCCGCAAACAAAATTCTAATTTAAAAGTATTACTTTATTATTACCTGTAAATGACCATTTTTTCTATATTTTAAAATAAGAGCCTTTATAAAGTACAGCATAATGCAGTAATGGTAGAGTAATGGAAAAGTGGCAAAATTGTATCACAATAACATGGGAGAAAAAGATGCGAAGATTTAAATATTTCTTATTGGCGATTGGTTTGATGCTGGGAGGCTGCAACAATAATCAAATTTCAGGTGATGATACGCCTGGTACAAACCATGGCTCTAGAGTAACAAATATACTATTTGCTCACGGTTTTTTAGCTGACAGCGACATATGGGACCATTATGTGGATTATACGGAAAAATACAAAGAAAAAGTATGGTTGACATACAGAACAAGCATATCAAGAAGCGGCTCTATCAAGGAAAGGGCCGAGGAATTGGCAGACTATATAAACGCTCAGAACTTCTCTGATGACTCAGTCGTAGCCGTAGGTCACAGTATGGGTGGACTGGATCTGAGATATATTATTAGTCAAGGGCACATAAACCAATCTAAATCAAACAAATACTACAAAGCGGCCAAAACGATTCACAAAGTCTACACCATAGCAACACCCCACAAAGGCGTAGAAGAAGCAAAGCTTGATGCTCTTGGTCTCAGTGGCGGTCTGGATGATCTAAAGCCTGAACATATGCGAAAGTTCAACGAAATATATCCCTACTCTACATTTAGTATAGATGGCAGAGTCATACCTATGCTTGCGATGAGATTTCAATGCAATAAGGACTCAGACGGCACGGTCAAGGTAAGCAGTCAATCACTCAAAGATGCGCCTCGTACCAAAACAGTATTTGCAGGCAGGCATTCATCCAGTGTAACATTTCTTGAGTGCTCACATGACAGCAAAGAGGAACTAAAACAAGATGAGATTATCAAAGGAATTTTGGAAAATAAAAACTATGAAACAGAAATAGACAAGTAAGCTCCAATAGTAGGTTTTATAGCCCCTGCTTTTTCTTATAGAGCTTCACTGCACTCAGCCCAATACCCACAAGCACAAGGATAAAAACGATCGAACCGATGATCACCGGCATCTGAATAAGGTGTTGTCTAATATACTTGACATTTATACCAAAGAATAGTAACATTGTAAACTAATTTAGACAAAAGAGGGATAATGGTCACGATCTACCACCACGATATACCGATCGCAACTTTTGAGCAGGATGATCAAAACTATCTCATCGATTACCAAAATCTTTCTCTGGAACATTCCATTACCCTCTCTTTGCCCAATACACAAAAATTCTACACCTATTCACACCGGTTCCCTCCTTATTTTGAGAGTTTTCTGCCCGAAGGGTATCTGTATGAGATCTTCAAAAATCTCCTTACCAAAGAGTACGGATACATCGATGACTATTTGATCTTTGCCCGTCTGGCTCCCAATATCAAAAGTCGACTTCGTTTCCAAAGTGATTTTGCCGGACTCGACTTTGATTTTCTCGATATAGACACTATCAGCCAAAACGATACCCGGGATACATTCCAAAAACTGCTTTATACTTTTTTGGAGAAAAACGCCATTTCCGGTGTCCAGCCCAAAACCATTGCACTCCTCAAAGACAAAGAGACGCTGCGTGTCAATGAGTACATTGTCAAGACCTGGGGAGATGAGTACCCCCGACTCGCAGAAAACGAATACTTCTGTCTCAAAGCATGTGAAAAGGCTGGGATAAAGATCCCCGATATCCGCCTCTCCCAAAACAAACAGTTCTTGATCGTAAAAAATTTCATCTTCGACGGGGAGACAACATATGGCTTCGAAGAGATCCTCTCACTTCAGGATAAAAATCGCACCGCCAAATACAACGGTAGCTATGAACAGGTCGCAAAAACCATCGCCCGTTTTTCCACGGAAAAAAAGGCTTCTTTATCCGCATACTACAAGATGGTCGTAATGAACTACCTGCTCAAAAACGGCGATGCCCATCTGAAGAACTTCGGATTGCTTTTTGCCGATGATTTTCACTCGATCCGCCTGAGTCCCGTCTACGATGTGGTCAATACCACCGCCTACATCTTCCGGGACAAGCCGGCTCTGACCCTTCAGGGGGAAAAAATCTGGTTTGGACGGGAGGAGCTGGTGACATTTGGTATTACGCACTGTCTTCTCACCCGAAAAGAGGCCGAAGCATCCTACTTAGCCTGCAGTGATGCCCTGCAGGAGACCATCGATGATATCAAAGCTTATGTGGCGAAGGAACCCGATTTCCAAACCATAGGCCAGCGAATGATCGAGGCTTTTCGCCTCTCACTCCGACACACCACGATCAAGGAACTGCCCCATGAACATACTCGACATTGGTGAAACGGTTCGACGCCTTCGAAAAGAGCGGGGAATGACTCAGCAGGATCTGGCCCAAAAAGCCCACATCTCACGTGCCACCCTCTCCAAACTCGAAAACGGCCATATCGCCCAGATCTCCATCGTCACCCTCAACGACATCCTCAACCACCTCGGCCACGAACTCGATATCCGGCCAAGTAATCCGTTCGCTCGGGATTAAGCCTGTTGAAGGGGATTCCGGGTCAAGCCCGGAATGACGGGTCTATTGTCGTGGGGTGTTGTCCCCCGACAACACCGTACCCTGTGACAGCGTGTTGTGAGGACACAGCACCCTACACGAATATATTGACAAAGCATAACGATCAAAGAGATTCCGGATCGAGTCCAGAACAGACACAACGGCAGAATGCTCCCGCTATTGTATCCTCTGCTTCCCCTTATAATACCGCACCACCCCCAGTCCGATCCCAACGAGAACGAAGATAAAGACGATCGAGCCGATGATGACGGCAGGGGGAACGGGCTGGGAGAGATCGAACATTATCCAAGCACCTTGGCGCAGCGATCACATACCTGCTCTTCGCTTTTGGATGTATATCTCCAGCATCTTGGGCATTTGTGATCAGTAGAGCGGCGGATATCGTATGTCGAATCATTCCACTCAAAACTACCTATTTTCTCTCCGTTTGAAGAGGAAGAGACTCCACTGACCACAAACCAGTCTTCAAGATCTTTGGAGGTCTTTATATCAAATTTATCCACATCTCCGGCTATGACGACCTCAAGAGTAGATTTGATGAGTTTGTCTTTTTTGAGCTTGTCGATCTCTTCATAAAACGCCTCTCTGGCAGCTATCATGCTATCACCATCGAAGCTATTGGATACCTCTGGGACGTTGGTATACTCCAGATCAAATACAGACTCCATATCGCCCTTAAATACTGTCGGAGCATGATCAAGTATCTCATCGGCTGTATAGGTCAAAGTAGGAGCTATGAGGGAGAGCATACTTTTGGCTATAAGCATCATGGCTGATTGGGCACTTCTCCTGCTGACTTCTTCGGGCAATTCACAATAGAGGCGATCCTTGACTATATCCATATATATACCGCTTAGCTCATTAGTCAAGAAATGGTTTAGCAGACTGTAGCCCCTCAAAAATTCATACTCATCAAAGCTCTTTTGCACCTCATCAAATACTCTTCTGGCTTTACCCAGTATCCATCTATCAAGCTCACCATATTTTTCAGTCGCAATGAGCTCGTCCAGATCATTTACATTTGCCAGCAAGAAGCGGAAAGTATTGCGTATCTTACGGTATTGCTCAGCAGTTTGTTTGAGGATTCCTTCTGAGATCTTGAGATCGCTCTGGTAGTCAGAGAGCGCTACCCAAAGTCTCAATATCTCGGTACCGTACTGTTTGATCACCTTTTGAGGCGCTACGACATTGCCTTTGGACTTGGACATCTTCTCGCCCTTTTCATCAACAGTAAAACCGTGAGTGAGGATAGATTTGTAGGGTGGATGCTCATTGATAGCTGAACCAAGCAAAAGTGAGCTTTGGAACCATCCTCTATGTTGATCAGAACCTTCCAGATACATATCGGCAGGGAACTCTCCGGCGTCATAGTTGCCGCTTTTTAGTACCGCATTCCATGTTGAGCCTGAGTCAAACCATACATCAAGGATATCTTCGATCTTTTCAAGCTTATCTGGATCAAGGGTAGAGTTTTCAGGGAGCAGATCGGAGATATCTCTGTCATACCACGCGTCACAGCCATCTTGCTCAAAAATACCGGCGATATAATCCAGCACTTCATCATCAAGAACCACTTCTTTGGTCATTTTGTCTCTAAAAAACGCTATCGGCACACCCCATGAGCGCTGTCTGGAGATACACCAATCAGGTCGCTGCTCTACCATAGAGCCTATACGGTTTCTCCCCCAGTCAGGATAAAATATAGTATCACCTATCCCTTTAAGAGCCACTTCTCTAAGTGTCTTGCCGTCATCTGTGTATGGCTCATCCATAGCTATAAACCACTGGCGGGTAGCACGGTAAATAACCGGCTTTTTAGTGCGCCAGCAGTATGGGTAAGAGTGGATAAACTTATCTACCTTGAGCAGGCTATCTCCCAGAAGCCCCAGTATCTCATCGTTAGCTTTAAATACATGCATGCCCACAAATCTCTCAGGATCGGGCAGCAGCCCCAAGCCCACTACCGTCTCATCGTATTTGCCCTGATCATCAACAGGCATCAACACCTCAAGCCCATATTTAAGCGCGGCAAAATAATCATCTTCCCCGTGTCCCGGAGCTGTATGCACTGCGCCTGTACCGCCGTCAAGCTCGACATGATCTGCCAATATGATATGTGAACTGCGGCCATTGAGAGGATTGATGGCAAGTTTGTTCTCCAGCTCCGTAGCAGCGATCTTGCGTCCTGAGTGACCACTTACTATACCCTCTTGAGCTAGAGCTTCGTACCTGCTCTGGGCCACTATATACCCATCATCAGTAAGGACATACATCTCATCAGGATTGAGTGCTATACCTGTATTTGCCGGCAGGGTCCACGGAGTGGTCGTCCAGATCACTATGGCAGCTTTATCCGGTAGATCAAGCTCTTGCTTGGCTTTATCGCTTAGCTCAAAAGCTACATATATTGAGTAGTCTTCTTTATCTTTGTATTCCACTTCGGCCTCAGCCAAAGCAGACTCGGCCGCCCACGACCAATATATCGGCTTGGATCTCTCTACGAGTAAGCCCTTTTTGGCCACATCGCACAGGGTGCGGTATATGGCTGCTTCAAACTTAAAATCCATAGTCACATAAGGATTGTCCCAATCTCCGATAACGCCCATCTCCTTGAAGCCTTCTCGTTGGAGATTGACATATTTGGATGCGTGATTACGACATAGCTGACGAAACTCGGATACCGGCATGGAGTCCTTCTTTTCCTTGCCGATCTGCTCCTCGACCTTTTGCTCTATCGGCAAACCATGGCAGTCCCAGCCCGGAGTATAGCGGACATCCCTACCCTGAAAGTAGTGATACTTGACGATCATATCTTTGAGTATCTTGTTAAGAGCATGGCCGATATGGAGATCGCCGTTGGCATACGGAGGTCCATCATGAAGAGTAAACATCTTGCGGCCTGCCCGCTTGGACTTCATCTGCTCATATACATTGCTATCAAACCATTTTTTATATCTTTTTGGCTCGTTTTCCGGCAGATTACCCCGCATAGGGAAATCGGTCCTTGGCAGCAATAGCGTATCTTTGTAATCCATCTCCAAACCTTGATAAAAAATTGGAGAGATTATATCCAAAAGTGGGTATAGCTTGGTTTACAGCACAAAAAGATATAATTTGTATTATGAAAACATGCAGAAAAATCACAGAAAAGATCATCAAAACACTTGCCAATAGAGGCCAGACCATAACCTTTGCCGAGAGCTGTACCGGCGGACGGGTGGCGGCAGAATTTACAGCAGTATCCGGAGCATCGGCCGTATTTAACGGCTCAGTCGTGACATACTCCAACAAGATAAAACACCAATGGTTAGGTGTCAAAGAAGAGACGCTTAACAAACATGGTGCAGTCAGTGCAGAGTGTGTACATGAGATGCTGAATGGGGCACTAAAAATAGCCAAATCAGATCATGCCATAGCTATATCAGGCATAGCCGGCCCTACCGGCGGCACACCTGATAAACCTGTGGGAACCGTGTATATAGGTATCAAGACTCCGGACACAGAAGAGATATATCACAATGTATTTGAAGGAAACAGAGAAGAGGTCCAAAAGCAGTCGGTTACTTTTGCAATAGAACATTTTGCCAAGCTGGCAAAAATAAATTAAAAAATCATTTTCATCTAAAAATCTCTTGACTTTATAAGGTTTATCGGATATAATTCTGCCCACTAAAAGCCCAGAAGCTTTTGTTTTTGACCCGTTAGCTCAGTCGGTAGAGCAACTCCCTTTTAAGGAGTGGGCCCTAGGTTCGAATCCTAGACGGGTC
>CAZFNK010000005.1:0-87257 GCA_964520575.1 uncultured Campylobacterales bacterium
AGCTAACCATTACCAAGATAACTCAACCAACAAACGGTAAAGCAGTAATTAAAGATAATAATAAAATAGTCTATACTCCAAATAAAACCTTCTTCGGAAAAGATACAATAACTTATACAACAAAAGACAGAGCAGGAGCTAAAGCAACAGCCAAGGTAAACATAGATGTAAAAGAGCATCCCTACATCACAAAACTAACCCTGACTCTCCCAGAAACCAAGATCAACAAAGACAGCAGCATAACCCCAACTATCACTGCAACCTACTCCAACAACACCACAAAAGACATAACAGACAACATCGAGTGGATCATCACCCCAAAAGAAGCTATACAAACAAACAAAACAACCCTTACGGCAATAAAAGATACAAATGTAACAATACAAGCAAAAGTAACAAATTTCCTAAACGAAACCATCATATCCAAGAAAGCAAAGCTCTCTATCTACTGGGAGGTAAACGGCCATAGATTGCCACCAGAGCCTGATCCAAAAGTAAACAACTCTACTTTGCTTGGAGTTGATAGTAACAACAACGGAGTAAGAGATGATGTGGAGAGGTGGATATATGAGAAGTATAAAGATAAGCATCCTATATATGCTGCGATTGCGATGGAAGTTACAAAAGCGAGAGCTTTTGCTATTTCAGACCCTTCTCACTACAAAGAAGGGTATGAAGCGATTAGCAAAGTTCATGCCTGCTCTGCTTATTATAAATATTTTGCAGAATTATATAGTGATAAGCTTTTAATTGACAGAGATGATGATCCGGGAGATGACGGGCTAAGGGCAATAATGCTCAATACAAAAGAACGCATCGATGCCTATGCTAACTATGATCAGTCTTTAAGCGGTGGAGTATTTACTTCTCCGAGTGATGATGAGAAGAAAAACAACTGCCCAACCTCTATCAAGGAGGTACTAAAATGAAACTTAAAATACTGACATTATTGCTTTCTACTGTTTTTCTTTTTGGGGCAAAAACAGATATTTATTTTGGTAATGGGAAATGACTTGGTAGCGGATTTGGCATTAAATCCATTGAGAAAAAGATACTATTGCGATGCAAGAAAAGTAGAGTGGATAAAAGTTGCCTATTATCCTTCATATGCCAATTCATTATCAGCCTCATTGCCATTTCATCGAACAATAAAGCTCAGCCCATAACGCCGGCAACGCCTCAGGATGTGCCTGCCTCTGCGAGAGCAGAGAGCATGCGGGCATTTATGCGAATCGCCTTGATGTCGGGCTTGTATGTCCTCGAAAACGGAGTGCGGTTGCCACGTATCAAGTGAGCCAAACCAAAAAAGTGCTATGATTGACAAAATTTTTTTCAGGAGCGTTGGATGCGCAGAGCTTTTGCGGGCTTATTGTTTTGTGCGAGTTTGACTGTCTCGTTGCAGGCAGTGGAGGGCAAAAAGGTCTTTGAAACATACTGCTGGGGTTGTCATCATCAAACCGCTGTAGCGTTTGGGCCGCCGTTTGCCGAGATAGCGTCCAAAAGAGATGCAGCGACTATCAGAGCCATGATCACAGATCCCGAAGCGGTATCCAAAACTTTGGGCTACAAGCGCAACGCCATGCCTCCGTTTAAACTCAAAGAGGATGAACTCAAAGCTATTACCGAATATATCCTGAGCTACAAAGATGTCAACGCTACAAAAGGTAGCAAATAATGTTCAGACTCTCAAATCTGCTCAAAAGCGTTACAGAGGGCAAACCCTCCAGAGTACTTGACGGCAGCATAGCTATCTGGAACTTTACCAACCGCTGCAACCTTAGCTGCCTGCATTGTTATTCCAGGGCTGATCTAGAGAGCGAGGATGTGCTCACTACTGAGGTGATCATGGAGACGCTGCCCAAACTCAAGGCCAATGGAGTCAAGTTCATCATCTTCTCCGGCGGGGAGCCACTGACGCGCAAAGATATCTATAGCATCGCTGATCGTTGCCGTGAGCTTGGTATCATCACATACCTTTCTACCAATGGACTCTATGTTAAGCAAAGCAATGCAGAGAAGATCCTTGATACGTTTGATTATGTCGGCATCAGCATCGACGGACGTGAAGAGACGCACGATGCGTTCCGAGGGCTCAAGGGAGCCTTTCGTGAGTCGATGAAATCTGTCGATCTGCTTAATAGCTTCGGTAAGAAAAAAGTCGGCATTAGATTTACGATCACCAAAGATACTTATGATGATCTGGAGTTTATCTTCGATCTGGCCCAAAAGCACAATATACCCAAAGTCTATATCTCGCATCTGGTTTACAGCGGACGAGGATTGGACAATCTAGAGATGGATATCACCAAAGAGCAGCGAAGGGAGGCGGTTAATTTTATTATTGACAAGGCTTTTGAGTATTTTGATGAAGATAGAGATATAGAGATAGTCACCGGCAATATGGAGATGGATGCGATCCTGTTCCTCGAGCGGTTTGCCGAGCGGTATCCCGAGCATGCGGAGGAGATGAAGCGCCGTCTTGTTGAGTGGGGAGGCAACAGCGCCGGACGCAAACTCCTCAACATTGACAGCGAAGGCAATGTCAAACCCGATCCGTTTTTCCCACTCAAGATCGGCAATATACTTACTCAGGATTTTTCCGATATCTGGACGAATGAACCGGCCGAGGTGCTCCAGAGATTGCGCGAACATCCCCGCATGATCAGTGGACAGTGTTCTACATGCCGCTGGCTGAATGTCTGCAACGGCGGCTCAAGGAGCAGGGCGTATGCGATATACGGAGATATGTGGGCAGAGGATCCATCGTGTTATTTGAGCGAGACTCAAATTAGTGAATAGTAAATGGTGAATAGTTTTGGTATGCTTTGCTTTGCAAAGCTTTTATTTTATGAACAGTGAACTGAAAAGTTGCAGGGTGCGTTTGCTAACGCACCGATAGGAGACATCATGGGCAAAGTTTATCTCACAGGCGCCGGACCGGGAGATATCGATCTGTTGACGGTCAAGGCCTTGCGCGTTATTCGCGAGGCCGATGTGATCATATATGATCGTCTGGCCAACCCAGACATTCTAAAAGAAGCCAAAGACGGATGTGAGTTTATATATGTCGGCAAAGAGGACAGCCACCATATCCTGCCCCAGGAAGAGATCAATGAAGTTATTTATCAGGCGTCACTTAAGTATGAGACTGTGGTGCGCCTCAAGGGCGGCGATCCGTTTGTTTTTGGTCGTGGCGGCGAAGAGGGGATATATCTGCGAGAAAGAGGGGTGGTGTTTGAACTGATCCCCGGCATTACGTCTGCTATAGCTGTGCCTGAGTATGCCGGCATACCGGTAACTCATCGGGGAGTGACTGTAAGTTTTAGAGTTGTGACCGGACATGAAGCGGCCAACAAAAGCACTTCTCAGATACCATGGGAGAACTATAGGACAGATGATACGATAATATTTTTGATGGGCCTCCATAGGCTCGAGATCATAGCTCGAAAGCTCATTGAAATAGGAAAACCAAAAGATTTTCCGGTGGCTGTGATTAGCAAAGGAACTACACCTGATGAAAAAACTGTGATAGGCACTCTGGATAATATATATGAAAAAGCCAAGGCTTTACCCACGCCGGCCCTGATCGTTGTCGGAAAAGTTGTTGAGTTGAGGGATCAATTAAGCTGGTTTGAGAAATAACTACAATATAACAAAACTTATAAGATATTTATTTCTATTTGATATAATCATTGATTCAGAGATCAATATCGGTAAAGGCATAAATGTATAGATTTGGCGAAGTACAACTATTTTCAAAACTAAGTGAAAAAAATCTTGAACGCTTGCGAGATCAGGCTATACTCAAAACCTATTCAAAAGAAAGCATTGTCTTTTATGAAGGGGATAAGAGTGATAATATTTTTGTTTTGCTCGAAGGAACTATCAAGCTGTACAAAACATCGCCCAAAGGTACTCAGGTCCAGATCAATCGTTTTGAAGCGCCGGCTGTGATAGGTGAATATGCCTGTTTTGAACGTGTTCCGTTCCCTGCTACCTGCGAATTTATAACTGACGGCAAGATCGCCAAAATATCCACATCCTTTGTTTTTGAACTGCTCAACGAAGAGGATTTCGCGCTTGAGATGATAAAATCCTTGACAACCAAGGTAATGATCCTTTCATCCCTGGTACATAAAGAGACTATTTTTTCATCTGAGGCGAAAGTAGCCAAGATTTTGATGGAGAATGTGGAGATATTCTACAAGCTTAAGCACAACGAGATAGCGGCAATCCTCAATATCACACCTGAGACACTATCAAGAATACTAAAAAAATTCAAAACCCAAAAACTCATAGAAGGACTCAAAGAAGGCAGCATCAAGATACTTGATCCTGAAGGGCTTGATTCGGTTATCGAGACCAATAAAGTACATAATTGTACTGATTGTATAGTCCATTTCAAACAAGAGATCGGCTACGAAGAGACCAAATAATCGTAGCTCTCAACTTCACCGACCAATTTTGGCGTTGTGTTAATTATTTTGAGGTTTCAAATAATACATTTTTAGTGTTATATTTGTGTTAATGTGGCAATCTGATAGTAAATTTGGCTCCATTGTCAGTATTTTCAGCATCTATTGTGCCGCCAAACTTATTTTCGATTATCATTTTAGACATATACAGTCCTATACCTGTAGAAGGGCTCTGCTTCTTGCTTTTAAACGGTTTGAAAATATCAGATATGGGTTCTATCTGTATTCCTCCTGCATTGTCCTCTATAGCCAACACTATCTCTGTATCGGTATCAAAAAGTGAAAGTTCTATGACGCCACTTGGCATCTTTTGATTTCTGACGACATCTATAGTATTTTGCATGATTGAGAGTATTACTTGGGCTAGAGAGTTTGGATTGCCGTGTATTACAACCTTCGAATCTATTTTTTGTATTAGTTCAATATTGTTCAATTCCAACATTGATTTGATGATATTTATCACCTGATTGACAGATATGACAGGATTGAAGTCGGTTTTTTCCGATGTTTTATAAAAATCTTGAAAGTTCGAGATAGTCTCAGACATAAACTGAATAATGTTTTCGTTTTTTTCTACTACATCTTTGAGTTTTGGATTTTGGAGATGTTTGCTGATATATATGCAGTTGAAACTGAGCTCAGCCAAAGGTTGTCTCCATTGATGGGCAATGATCGCTATCATTTCACCAAGAGCCGCAAACTTGGCCTGTTGCTGCAGTAGCTGCTCGTTGAGTTTCTCATGTGTTGCATCTTGGATATTGGCTATGATAGCGATATCGTTATCGCCTCCTGCATAGCCGAACATCACCTTAGCGGGGAAAAATTCACCGTTTTTTCTGCGTGCCTGGAGCTCAACGACAGCGCCTTCTCCTGAACTGTTTATTTCTGCTACAAAATTTTTGCTTCCGCAACCGGTGATCGTTTTGTATTCTTCGGGGAATATTTTGTCAAAATTTGATCTATTCATCATCTCTTGCTTGGTAAAACCAAATATCTTCTCTGCCATTTTGTTGTAAGTTTTTATCAAAAGGTTTTTATCAAGTGTTATGATGGCGTTGGTACTTGATTCTATAACGGTATTGAAATAGTCCTTTTGTTCGATCAGATCTTTTGTGTATTGTTTGATGCGTCGATTGGCAGGTTTAAATATGAATATAGCTTCGAAGAACAGAGCCAGGAGAGTAGAAATAAATATCAACAGCTCAACTCTCTTGAGGAGCTTGGTATTATTTTCCGCTTCCTTTAGATACAGCGCGATCACTTTATCGAGATCGGCCATGATCTTGTTGGAGTTTTGAAGCAGATATGTTTGGCTTTTTCCATTGCGGTTGATACTAAACAGTTCTGCATGCTCAAGGTACTGCTTGATCCTTCTGTCCAGATCGACCGGTTTTTGGAGATATAGCCTTTTGATCTCGTCAGGCATATTGGAGCTTATAAGTTGGTTGTGAGTTTTTTTCATTTGTTCTGTTGTCTTTATTAGCCTTTTGATCTTGTAGTAAATGGCATAAAATGCCACCTTTTGAACTTGAATTTTTTCTTTGATCCCAAGGCTTATCATTTTGCCGTTATTTGCCTGATAGGTGATAAGCTGATTAAGGTTGAAGTATGCCAGTGCAGAGAGTATAGCTATGATAGAGAGAGCTATGATATATCTTTTGGTCAGATTGATAGGCTTAAGCATTTTGCCTCTTTTATGGTTTGCTTTGGGTATGATTATACTCACAAAACCATTAGGCAAAGAAAAATGGAGAAAAAATACGAGATATTGCTCTCAAAAAGCTCTGTTCTGCTCGCTGAAGATGAGGAAAGAGTCAGAGAGAGCTTCAAAATGGTTCTCGAACTTTATGTTGATGCAGTTTTTTGTGCCTCCAATGGCAAAGAGGCATACGCTATTTACCAAAAAAAACACCCGGATATTGTAATTACAGATATTAAGATGCCAATAGTAAGCGGATTGGAATTGGTCAAAAAGATAAGGCTCAAAGACACCGAAACACCCATTATAGTTACCAGCGCATATACTGATCAGGATTTTTTGATGGAGTCAATTAAACTTTCGCTTATCGAATATCTTGTGAAGCCTGTCAAAGAGTCGGACCTTTCACGTGTACTTGAAGAGTCGGCCAGGAGGCTTTATGCCGATCACCATACGATTACGAAAATTACAGATGAGATATCTTACGATCTGGAAAACAAGAACTTTATTTGCAACGGAAAGAAAATAGTCATAACCCCCAAAGAAATAGAATTGGTAGAATTGCTGCTGGCCCACAGAGGAAACCTGCTGACTAAGCAGGAGATAGAAGATAGGATATATATCTATGAAGACGCTCCGATATCCGCACTCAAAAATCTTGTTTTCAAACTGCGTAAAAAGCTTCCTGTTGACATCATAGAAACTGTCGGCAAGCTCGGATATATGATTAAATAAAGCTTAATAGTTACTTTTAATGTAACTTTTAAGTTATTTTCTTTTTGGCGACCCAAAAGAGACTGTGATTATGTTAATATTGCAGAGTACGTTGGTGTATTTTGTTGTATGTTTCCCAAATATCCGGGCTACATATGCCAAAACCACAGCGTTGTGTTAATTATCTTAAAGGAGGAATTATGAGCTACAAGCTTAACAAGCTTTCGGCATTGCTTCTTGGTTCAGCTGTTGCAGCCACTACGGCATTTGGAGCAACTGAACTTGAGAAAGTAATGAAAGAGAGAGGTTTGACGCAAGCTGACTTGTTGGCAGCAGCAAAAACCTATACACCCAGCGGCGGACGGGACAAATACATTGTCTTCAGTTCCGGTGGACAGTCAGGCCAGATCATGGCGTACGGTGTCCCTTCGATGCGCATTCTCAAGTATATTGGTGTCTTCACCCCCGAGCCGTGGCAGGGCTGGGGATACGACGATGACACCAAAGCGATCCTCAAGCAGGGGAATATCCGCGGCAAAGAGATCACTTGGGGAGATACCCACCACCCGGCCATCTCCGAGACAGACGGTGTCTATGACGGTAAATGGTTGGTTATCAATGACAAAGCCAATCCCCGTATCGCGGTGATTGATCTGAGCGATTTTGTTACCAAGCAGATCGTGGTCAACCCGGTGTTCAAATCCGATCACGGTGGAGCGTTTTTTACTCCCAACTCCGAGTATATTCTTGAGGCGTGTCAGTATGGTGCTCCGCTTGACAACAACTATCATCCGATCGAAGAATATGCCGAGACATATCGTGGCGGGGTAACAGTCTGGAAGTTCGATCACGAAAAAGGAAAAATCGACGTCAATGCTTCCTTTACCATTGAGATGCCTCCATACATGCAGGATCTCTCTGACTCCGGTAAAAAAGCAAGTGACGGGTGGGGCTTTACCAACAGCTTCAACTCCGAGATGTATACCGGAGGTATCGAAAAAGGTCTGCCTCCGATGGAAGCAGGGATGAGTCGAAATGATACGGACTTCCTGCATGTATACAACTGGAAGAAATTGGCAGAGCTGGCCAAAGATGATAAAAATGTCAAGATCATCAATGGTCACCGAGTGGTACCTATCGATGTGGCTGTCAAAAACGACGCATTGTTTCTCGTGCCTGAGCCCAAATCGCCTCACGGTGTCGATGTATCACCTGATGGTAAGTACATTGTCGTTTGCGGCAAGCTCGATACTCATGCCACCGTGTACGAGTGGGAAAAGATCAAGCAACTCATCGACAAAAAAGAGTTTGCGGGCAAAGATCCGTACGGCATTCCTATCCTTGACCTGAAAAAAACAGCCCATTGTCAGGCAGAGCTGGGTCTTGGACCACTACACAACCAATACGGCAAGAAGTGGCAGGATGGAGAGATCTACACCTCACTGTATGTTGACTCTCAGGTAGTTAGATGGAACTACAAAACCTGTAAAGTTGAAGATAGACAGAATGTCAACTACAATATCGGTCACCTTTGCGGCATGGAGGGCAAATCAGCTGATCCGCAGGGAGAATACATCATCGCACTGAACAAACTGGCGATCGACAGATTCAACAACATAGGACCTCTCCACCCTCAAAACCACCAGTTGATCGATGTTCGCGGCAAAAAGATGCAACTCCTGTATGATATGCCAATTCCTCTGGGTGAACCTCACCAGGCGGTAGCTATCAGAGCCAGCAAGCTTCATCCACATGTACGATATAAGATGGGTACCAGCGCCTTTACGGGCAAAACACACGTCGGTAAGACTTTGGCAGGCCAAGAGCGTATAGAGCGCAAAGGCAACCACGTCTATGTGTATGGCACCATGGTGCGCTCACACATCAACCCCGAGCATGTTACCGTCAACAAGGGTGATACGGTTACGTTCTACCTGACCAACCTTGAGCGGGCAGAGGATGAGACACACGGATTTACCATCGACCTGTACAATGTCCACACATCACTCGAGCCGGGCAAAACAGTAGCAGTCACATTCAAGGCAGACATGGAAGGTGTCTTCCCGTACTACTGTACTGAGTTCTGCTCTGCGCTTCACCTAGAGATGATGGGATATCTGCTGGTCAAAGATCCCAACAAAAAATACGAGTCTGCAGCCAAACTGAAAATGGCCAAAATGTCTCCTGAGCAGCTCAAAGCCGAGTACGACAAGACCGTTGCGACCAATGCCGCGACCGACAAGGTCATCCAGAGTGTCGTGAAATTCCTCAAAGCCAATCACTTTGAGAAGTATCCGACAGTTAAAAACCTTGTGACAGATGCTCTTGATCAGTACGGCAAAATAGCTGAGCAGAAGAAAAAATCTGATGAAGCAGTCAAGGCGGGCGATCTTGAAAAGGCGATTTTGTTTGAGAATATGATCTGGCAGTATATGGTCAAAACTGCGGACGTCGGTATCAGGGCCAAGGATCTGCTTATCAAAAAGATCGCTACTCCTATGAGCGAAGCGGCCAAAAAAGGTAAAGAAGCCTTTGATGAAGGCGGATGCGGCGGTTGTCATGTCATCGGAAAAGTTTCATCAGGTCCTGACCTTACCGGTGTACTCAGTCGCCATGAGAACGGTGAGAAATGGGTAGCTGACTTTATCAAGGATCCTAAATCCAAGTATGAAGACCCATATGTCAAATCTATGATTGATTACTTCAATCTGCGAATGCCTAATCAGGGTATGAGTGATGAGCAGATCAAAGATATCATAGAATACTTCAAATGGGTAGAGAAGAACGCCAATCTCTTCTAAGATAACATCTTTGTCGGAGGTTTCCTCCGGCAAATTTGGCAATGTTGTTTACATCCATCACCCTTGCTATATATTGAGAGTAATTATTGATATTTATCAAGCTATGGCAAGTGTGATTGATGTACAATCAGTCCGACTAAAACTAAAGGAGTTTTTTGATGAACAGTTCATTGGCAAAATCGAGAATATTTGCACTACTGGCACTTGGTCTGCTACTCTACTTTTTTGTCATACCTGCTGTTTTTACACACAATGTAGTGGAACTGGCAGCAGAAGACAAAGCCGATAAACTGCCTCCAATATCTTACAAGGTATGGAACTTTTACCAAAAAGGCAGATATGTCAGTCCCGATGCACCTAAAAACGCTGTTGGTGATCTGAAAAAAATGATTGAGGAAAACGGCGAGCTTGGTGTCGCTACTACACCGATATGGTATGTGGCTCTCGAAGCTCCGAACTATCCCAAAGAATCCTTCCCCAACGGTATCCCTGTTTATTATCACTTTGACGGGTTTAGCGGGGATGTGCATGAGATGGAGACTATCAATCACTTTATAGGTATGGACCCCATGGAAAGAGGAGCACCGTACCTTAGAGCTGCTGCGCCGTATGCCCTTGTAGGAGTGGCAGTATTATTTGTGTTGTTTATCCTGTATAACTCACGGATACTCAACTTTTTGATGTGGATTCCGGTAGCATTGCCGCTTATCTTTGTCGGGTTTTACTCGTATTGGCTTTATTGGTTTGGACATCATATGCATGAATGGGGTGCATTTAAGATCAAGCCTTTTACTCCTACGGTTTTTGGAGACGGTAAAGTAGCACAGTTTACTACACATTCATATCCTACTATTGGATTTTGGCTACTAATAGCAATAGCAGTGTTGAGTCTGCTTGCGATAGTATCTCGTAAAAAAGCGATGAAACAAGCGACTGACAATAACTGACCCTTATGTTTTGCGGAGAAAATAGATGAAAAGAGTGATAGCTGCTGCATTGATATTGTTGAGTTTTGTCTCCGCAAATGTATTGCAAGATACTATCGATAAGGCTCCGGCAGGCTCGAAACTCGAGCTGCCCGCCGGAGTATACAAGGGAAATATAGTCATCGATAAGCCTTTGATCATTGACGGTAAAAACCAAAAAGCGATTATTGAAGGTGACGGCAAAGGTACCGTAGTCACGATCAAAAGCTCTTTTGTTACATTGAAAAATCTTACTATCAGAAATAGTGGAGCTGAGCATGAAAGGATAGATGCCGGTGTAGCGGCCAAAAAGGCAAAACATATCAGTGTTGTACACAATCGAATTGAAAGCTGTCTATTTGGGATTGATCTGCAACAAGTGAGCGAATCGAATATCAGCAACAACTGGATAAATTCCAAGCCTTTTAGCCTCGGACTCAGGGGAGACGGAGTGCGCCTGTGGTACAGCAACGACAATATCTTGCGCTACAATTACCTGACACACTCCAGGGACTTTGTAGTATGGTATAGCCACGGCAACTATATAGAGTACAACTACGGAGAGTATGGCAGATATTCACTCCACTTCATGTATACAGGCAAAAACTTTGTCAATTACAATACATATAAGCATAACTCAGTGGGAATATTTTTCATGTATTCGCGTGATACAATTGCGGTCGGCAATATCGTGGAGAACTCTATGGGTACCACAGGGCTTGGTATCGGACTGAAAGATTGCAGCAACTATGTACTGAAAGACAACAAAATCCTTTATTGTGCCAGAGGGCTATATGTAGATCGTTCACCCTTTGAGCCCGATACCAATAATACTATTGTGAACAATGCCATACTGTATAATAGCGAAGGCGTGCATTTTCACTCATTGAGCCTAAATAATATCTTCAAAGGCAACGTGATCAAAGGTAACATAGAGTCAGTTTACAATGATTCATATAACACCAAGGTAACCCAAAATATATGGGATGGGAACTATTGGGACAATTACGAAGGATTTGATAAAAACGGTGACGGCATAGGGGATACCCCTTATACTTTATTTACATACGCTGATAAAGTATGGATGCTCAATCCAAACGTGAAATTTTTCTATGGATCGCCTGTGATATCGATCTTGAATTTTTTGGCCAAACTTGCACCTCTATCTGAGCCGGTGCGACTTTTGACAGACAATCATCCCCTGATGCAGCCATCTGCATCAGTAGAAGGAAGGATATAATGACAGCAGAAGAGAAAAAACGAAGAGATTTTATTAAAAACGCTACTGGTCTGGGAGTGATAGGCCTGGCAGCTGCCGCGGGCATATATGCAGCACCTAAGCTTAAGGCCGAGGAACCGCTTTTGAGACCTCCGGGAGCTGTGGATGAGGATGACTACCTCAAGATGTGTATCAAATGTGGACAGTGCCTGCAGGTGTGTCCGTATGATAGCATATTGCTTGAGGATGTAAGCGGAGGGGCGAGCTTTGGGATGGCTTATATCGATCCTGCTCAGAGAGGATGTTATCTATGCGAAGCATTTCCATGTATCCTTGCCTGTCCTACCGGAGCGCTTGATCATGAGCATGATCAGATAGACAAGGTACATATGGGTATGGCGGTGATAGTCAATGAAAGTGCCTGTCTGGCCCTAGAGAACAAGCCGGTGCATGATAGCTTCATAGACAGCATATATGATCACACCAAGGTATTGAGTGCAGCAGAGCATACAGCCCATAAAGTCATCAGAAAAGGCAACGAGAGCGAAAAAGAGGATTTGCAGAAGACACTTTTGGAAAAACTCGACAAATTCCGCGGAGGTGATAAGCAATGTACTATCTGTGCTGATCTGTGCCCATTCCATCCGGATCCTTCAACTGCCATAGGAATGGTCGCTAAAGGCGGCGGATTTATCCCTGAGATCAGAGAAGCATGTGTAGGTTGTGGAGCATGTGTCGAGCTGTGTCCGACAGATGTGCTTGAGATAGTGCCCAGGGCAACTTATGATGAAATATACGGAAAAGGAAAGCAAAATGCATAATAAATTATTGCTCCTCTTGTTGGCAGGGGCGTATGTGCTCAGCGGATGCGGCAGTGGGAACGACAGTCATGCCAATAAGTCCGAGGCTGCCAAAACTCAGGATAGCCAGCCGGCAATAAAAGTGACACAAAACGCCGTCGATACCAAAGTCAAAGAGGGTAAATCAAAAGAGAATAGCGGGCAGTTCTACTATTCATACAACAAAGAGAAAAACAGTACCTACAATAGTGAAGAGAACAAAGTCCATACCACTCTTGATGCATATCTGAATATTAAGTCTCCATACGAGAGGGTACGTATCACTATGATGATAAAGCGTCTCAGTAAAGACTATATCATCAAATGTTCACCATGTCATGATGACTATGCCAACGGAGTAATAGGCCCGTCATTACTTGACAAAAATGCAAGTTTTATATTTGACCGTATAATGGATTTTAAAACGGGCAAAAAAGAAAATGCATTGATGAAAGAACTGATATTACAGATAGATGACGAAAAACTTAAATCAATTGCCGGCGAAATAGCCAATTTCAATAAAGAAATCAGAAAAATGAGGAGTGGAAAATGATCAAACATATTATAGCAGCAGTCACAATAGGTTTGGCCGCTTGGGCTTCGGTGTTTATGCTCAATCTTGACAAAGAGGTGCATAAGATGGATAAGATAGCGGCAATTATCAAAAGCACCGCAATGGAAGATACCAAGCTTGGAGGCCAAAAGCTAAAATCAAAAACCAAAACGGTAGCCTCTCAAAAAACACCGTCTTCGCAAGCCTCAGGCAGCAATAGCAAAGAGATGGAAGACAAGCTTAGAGCATTGAAAGAAAAAGCGGGCAACCTTGCCGCATTTACCGTCAGTCCACTTTATAAAAAACAATGCGCATCATGCCACGGGAATATAGGTGAAGGTATCATCGGTCCAAAGCTAATGGGTAGAGACAAAGAATATATCCTTGCCAACCTCAAAGCTTTTAAGGCAGGGACACGCAAAAACTATGTCATGTATGGGATATTGAGCCGACTGGACGATGCTCAGCTCGAGAGTCTCTCAGAGGAGATAGGAACATTCCAGAAAAAATACGATGAGGCTACAAAAAAACAGTAAGCCTTCAAGGAGAACACAATGGATCGCTATAACAGTTCGATCAAAGATATACTAAACGCATCGTTTTTTTCGACATTTTACTATATCAACAAAGATGGCAAAAAGCGTCCTACTATCAGAGCTTGGAGATGGCTTAGCATTATATTGATAAACTTGGCTTTTTTCCTCTCTTTTCATATTGATATTCAGTTGCTTGAAGGTACACTCAACGGCTCAAGATTGCTTGGATTTCATTTGATCGATCCATTTACCGGACTGGAAATTTTGGCAGCAGAGCACCATATACATACCAATGTGATCATAGGTACAGCTACACTTATAGCGTTTTATTTCCTTTTTGGAGGTAAGGCGTACTGCTCTTGGGTATGTCCATACGGCTTGCTTAGTGAGATAGGTGAATACATACACCTCAAGCTTGTCAAAAAAAGAATCATCAAAGAACACAAATTTGATCCAAGATACAGATTTGTGTTTTGGATAGTGTTTCTTGCTGCGGCCGCGATAGACGGTTATCTGGTCTTTGAAGTGATCAATCCTATAGGTATCATTAGCAGATTTATCACTTATGGCTGGAGCATAGCTATAGTGTGGGTATTGGTCATTTTGGCTTTTGAGATATTCTATTCACGAAGGGCTTGGTGCACATATGTTTGTCCGGTGGGCACTACATACAATTTCCTTGGGTGGATCAGTATGACCAAGCCAAAATGGGATATGAATAAATGTGACCACTGTGGCGCATGCTTGGTGGCCTGTCCGGAGGATCATGTGTTGGAGTTCATTAAGCCCAAATATGACAAAGAACGTAAAGAAAAGGGCATAGATCATCAGTTGGTAGTCAATGGTGATTGTACACTTTGTGGCCGCTGCATGGATGTGTGTCATACAGATGCCTACAACTATGACTTCCGACTCAAGGATCTGGTCTAATGGCTATAGTTGACGTCAAAGGTGTCAGCAAAAGTTTCGCCGGCGTCAAGGTGCTTGATAGTGTAAGTCTCGATATCAAGCCTGGAGACAGGATAGCCATGATGGGACCCAACGGTGCGGGGAAGACCACGCTGGTTAGAGCGATGCTGGGCTTTTATCGCATAGATGAAGGCAGTATCACGATAGATGGCTTTGATCCTATGAAAGAGAGGGTCAGGGTGCTGGAGAATATAAGTTTCATCCCCCAGATTCCGCCTCCGGTGAGACTAAGTATAGATGAGCTGATCAAATACATAGAGCGAAGCAGCGGCACAGACAGAGAGGCTGTCATTTCTGAAGCTTCTCGGATGGATCTTGATATCAATTCACATTTGAGTAAGCCGTTTTTCAAACTTAGCGGAGGAATGAAGCAAAAGCTTCTTATAGCCATAGCACTATCCAAAAAAAGTGACTTGTTGATATTTGATGAACCCACCGCCAACCTTGATCCCAAAGGACGGGAGCAGTTTTACCATCTGTTGGATGAGATGGATAAATCTGTATCAACGCTGTTTATCACTCACAGACTTGATGAGATCAAAGGTCTTGTCAATAGGCAGATATATATGGATCTGGGCAAAGTCGTAGATGATGAGGTGATACTATGAAGCGCATTTTTTATATTACGCTCTTTGCTTTTTTGTTTGTTTTGTCTGTGGGCGGATGCAGCAAAAAAAGCTCCACAGGAGAAGCGGTACAGATGCATTGGGATCGTGATATGTGCGAGAGGTGCAAGATGGCGATCAGTGAGCGCAAATTTGCCGTACAAGTAGTCAATCCTCAAGATGGCAAAGTGTATAAGTTTGATGATATAGGATGTGCTGTGCTGTGGTTTGACGAAGAAAAAATTCCCTGGAAGGATCAGGCAAAGATCTGGATCACCGATGCCAAAACAGGCAAATGGATAGATGCCAGAAAGGCTAAGTATACAGACGACTCGATCACTCCGATGGCATATGGATTTGCTGCATATACCGACAAGACATTTCCGGCAGGACATCAAGCAAGAGACTACAACTATGTGGCCAAAACCATCTTCAAGATAGAGGAACTCAACTCCAAAAAGGTGGAGAATATCAAATGAAAAATTTGCTTTTGATATCTTATCTCGATATTCGTGAGTCTCTAAGATCAAAGTGGTTTTTTGTTTATGCTGTAGTGTTTGGCGGATTGATGGGAATGTTTTTCATTACCGGAGTGTCTGATTCTGTGGTAATGGGATTTACGGGGCTTAGCCGGGTATTGCTGATATTTATCCAAGTCACCATCATTATCTTGCCGATTTTTATCCTAATTACTACGGTCAAGTCCATATCAAGCGACAGAGAGTCCAATGTGCTGGAATATATGCTTTCTTTTCCTGTGAGTTTGAGGGATTATTACTGGGGCAAGATACTGGGTAGATTTGTCACGGTATTTACCCCTGTGTTGTTTGCTTTGCTCATGAGTGTGATATATGGACTGATCCACGGAGGAGATATGCCGTGGAAAATCCTTGGGCTTTATAGCCTTCTGCTTGTTGCGATCAGTATAGTTTTTCTTGGGCTTGCATTTTTGATATCTACTATGGTCAAAAGTAGCGATATAGCACTGGGAATGGCTTTTTTGATCTGGATACTTTTGCTGGCGTTTCTGGATATTGCCTTGATGGGGCTGATGCTCCAAAATAGACTTGACGATAATGTGATAGTCACCATCGCCATGCTAAACCCTATCGAGGTATTTCGTATAGGTGCTATAGCTCTTTTTGATCCTGAGTTGACCGTAATTGGTCCTGTAGCTTATTATCTGCTCGATACTTTGGGTCCAATATGGCTGATGGTATATTCGGTGCTTTATCCGATCTTGTTGGGGTTGCTGTTTGCTTTTTTGGGCTATACTCTTTTTAGGAAAAAAGATCTACTGTAAGGAGTCTGTATGAAAAAAGTATTATTGAGTATATTATTCATTGGCGGGCTTTTGTACGGGGAGAACAATGTCACTGTACAGCCCTTCAAAGTCAAGATAAATAAGCCTAACCCCAAAAAGCAGATTATTGATATGGCCTACAACCTCCCAATAGATCTCAATTCTAAATTTCTTTGCGAGGGGAAACTGAAAAATGGGAAAAAGGTCTATTTCGCTTCGGTCAAGGCGATGATGCTGGTTTATCTCCATCAGGACTATTTCAAGAAACATAAACTGCTTGAAGATGATATTGCAGAAATTTATGTACATGACTATCTAAGCGGCGACAAACTCAAGGCCCAGAATGCAGTGTATGTATTTGGAAGTCGGCTGATCGGACCGCATGGAGATGATCTGATACCGTTTGCATCCGAAGAAAAAGCCAAACTATTCGAGCTCAAATACGGAGGGCACAAGATATTGCCATTTGAACGACTCGATAAGGGATTGATAAGATATCTTGATATGTAAGGAGCAAACATGAAACGACCAGAACCAAAAAACGAAGAGATAGAACTCAAAAACAATGTGTATATAGAAAGCGACACAGATCCAAAAGGGATAATTACTTATGCCAACGACTATTTTGCGGAGATCTCAGGCTACACTCCAGATGAGCTGATAGGGCAACCTCACAACATAGTCAGACACCCAGATATGCCAAGGATTCTCTTCAAGATACTGTGGGATAGACTAAAAGAGGGCAAAAATTTTATAGCTGCTGTGAAAAACTTGGCAAAAGACGGCAGATACTACTGGGTCTTTACAGATTTTGAGACAATCAGGGATGAAAATGGAGAGATAGCCGGATACAAGGCTATCCGCAAAAAAATCTCCCACCATGTTACTGACCTGCTTGATCCACTATACAAAAAGCTTACTGAGATAGAAAAAGAAGGCGGCATGGAAGCAAGTAAGAAGTATCTTACCGAATTCCTCAGGGAGCATGGCGATGATATTACGGTCGATAACCTGCTGGAGAATATTCAGAGACTCTATTGATCGGGGTAGCCTCTATTAAGTAAAATTAGAAGTTAGAAATTAAAAATTTGCTCACTGCTTAATGCTTACTGCTACCTTCATTACCGCTTTTGCGGCTCCAAACACCAAAAGACCCACACCAAACCCTACAGCCAATTCTCCGCTAAGCATTGGCCATGAGGCAAATATATGGTGGAGAGCATCTATGTTGTGGATAAAAATCCCTCCGGCTACGAGCAGCATGGCGATAGTTCCTACAACCGAGAGGAGCCTGACTATCTTGGGCAGAGATGCTACAAGGAGCTTGCCGAAGCGATAAGAGAGTTTCCCCTCTATGCTTCTGCGCATGATACCCATCCCGATATCATCTAGTCGGACCAGCAGGGTAACAATACCGTAGACACCGACCGTAGCCAATAGGGCTACGATGCTTACAGCGATGATCTGTTGCGTAAGCGGCTGGCCGGTGACGGTACCCAAAGCAATCACGACGATCTCGATCGAGAGGATAAAGTCGGTGCGCACCGCTGAGGCGATTTTGTCTTTTTCTGCCGCAAGGATCGCTTCGGGGGTCTGGGGTATGTCGATAGTCTCTTCGGTATGCTCCGAGTGGCCGGTGAGCCATTCCCATACCTTTTCCGCTCCTTCAAATCCCAGATAAGTGGCTCCTGCCAGCAGAATCGGTACGATCAGCCACGGTGCATACGCACTGAGCACAAAGGCTATGGGGAGGATGATGAGTTTGTTGAGCAGTGAGCCTTTGGTGATCGTCCAGAGCACGGGGATCTCACGGCTGGCGTGAAATCCGGCGGCTTTCTCGGCATTGACCGCCAGATCATCGCCAAGCACTCCGGCAGTGTTTTTGGCCGCGACCTTGGTCATCGTGGCACTCGAATCAAGCATTGAAGCAATATCATCAAGCAGAGCGAAAAATCCACCGGTCATGACAATGCCTCCTCCACCGCTGAGAGTGCATGGATCACGGTTGTGTCAAACACCGGCAGCTCCAGGTCGGCGTGCTGGAGCTTCTCGATCTCGTCAAAATCGACGGTGACCATTACAGAACGGGCATTGTGTTGACCGCCCAGACGCTCATTGACCGCTTCGTTGATGATCTGGTAGTAGAGTGCGCTGGACTCCCAGCTCATGCCGCCGAGAATTCCGATGGTTTTCATGGTGTCTCTCCTTGTGCAAGTGTGCTCTCCAGCAGCCCAAGCCCCAGTGCCCGGATCTCTTCTGCTTTGTTGAAATGGAAGGTCTTGTATCCGGCGGTGGCGGGCTCAATGAGGTAGATGGTCTTACCGCTTTTCTCCAGCGCGGCTCGGGTTTGATTCAGGATCAGCAGCCGCATGGAGCGTTCCATCATCTCTATGACATTGGCGGTCTTGAAGAACTTCTCCGGCAGGGTTGGCTCAAAGCTACGGGATCCCAGCACATCCACGGCCAGTACGGTATCATGGACCGCTTCATCGATACCCAGATTGGCACACAAAAAGCCATCCCCCAGCACCCGCCTGTTGATATGCTGCTCCTCAAAGACTCCAGGGATCGCCATAGTTGCCAGCAGGGCATCGACAATTGGAGTGGAACTCTCAGGATCAAAGAGGTATTTCTCTCCGGTAAATAGATCGGTAGTAATGAGGGTCAGAGGGATCGTCGTATCCCCCATCGTCCGATCCTCAAAAATCGTCTCGAAAATGCTTCTGATCTTGCGGCTTTTGATGATGGCGTTGCCGTCAAAGGAGAGGTTGAGCCATTTGCTGATACGCACAAAGCTCTCGAGGTGTTCACGCATCTGCGCTTCACGAAGTCCGATGGCCATTTGCGCGCCGACGATCCCTCCCATACTGGTGCCAACAATCTGCGCTGGAACAAGCCCCATCCGCTCCATATCATGGATCACTCCCAGATGGGCGATCCCCAGCGCGCCGCCGCCGGAGAGCACGAGGGAGAAAGGGGTGGCGATCATTTATCCGTTCTCCCGCTCCCAAGCCCCGAACGCTTCGTCGAAATAGACCAGACGCTGCTTTTTGAACTCGCGGGTGGAGTAGAGTTTGCCGTATTCACTCAGTCCGGTCTCTTCGGCCATCTCGTCGATGAGTGCGTCGCACTCTGCTTGCGTCTTGGCGTGGACCATGGCAAAGAGGTTGTAGGGCCAGCCAGGGTAGGTGGGGCGCAGGTAGCAGTGGCTCACAGCCGAGAACTCAGCCAGCTGGGCGCCGATCTTCTCCCCTTCTTCTTCGGGGACGGCCCACACACTCATGGCATTGGCGCCAAACCCTGCCCTGCGATGGTTGAGGATAGTAGCGAAGCGTCGCATGACGCCTGCGTCTTTGAGTTCATGGGCGATCGCAAAAAAGCGATCATAGTCCATATCAAGCCGCTCGATCGACTCACGGAACGGCTCAGAGCTTATGGAGATGTCCTTTTGGAGCTCTTTGATCACGGCGATGTGTTCGGGGGTGAGGTCGAGAGGTTTGTGGGCGGTTTTTTGGACCTTTTCTTTTTTGGCACGGCGGCCGGTGGTGTCCATCTGGACTTTGATCTTGAACATTTTCAGTGTCGGCAGGATGATGGCATCTTCCGCGCCGATTTTTTCGCGCAGTATCTCGATGGTGCGCTCCAGCCCCAGGGTGCTGTCGGGTGCTACGGCCAAGGTGAACCAGATATTGAAGTCGTGGTTGCGCAGGTAGTTGTGGCTGACTCCCGGATGCGCGTTGATGATCTCAGCGGCTTCATCTATTTTGTCCGCATCTACCTTGAATGCTACCAGAGATGATTTGTACCCCAGCCGTTTGGTATCAAAAATCGCCGATGTCTGACGGATGATTTTTTCGTCCTTGAGCCGTTTGACGGTGGAGAGCACCTCCGCCTCGGTGGTACCCAGTTCATCGGCCAGTACCTTGAAGGGCCGGTCGGTCATGGGGAAGCTGTTTTGCATCTGATAAAGCAGTTCGTCTTGCATGGGAGTCCTGTTTTTTTACGGGTATTATAGTCAAAGGAGGGTTTGAGGAGGATGAGGCGGATCATCTGACTACCAGACCGTAGCGTACCGAAAGGGTTTTGGCGACGATTTGATGCACCTGAAATAATAAATCATCATCGATGGTGCCGAGCCGTTTGACAAAACGTCGCATGGAGAGGTTGCGGATCTGAAACGCATCGATGGCAGAGGCTTTTGTGAGTCCATTGTGGGCATCGGGTGTGCAGGGGATCATCCATGGTACCTGTTCATAGATTGGGTTCCATCCGGTGATGGGAAGGATGGTTTTGGAGGGGAGTATGCCGACCACATCGTCTCCGATTACAAGACAAGGGCGACGTTTGGACATCTCAGAACCGATGGCGGGAGCCAGGTCAACCAGCCAGATCTCAGCTTGACGGATGGTCATGGATATCCTCCTCAAACTCTATCCACTCTTTCAGTTCGTTGTCGACAGTATAATGCTTTTGCATGTTTTTCGCTGCTGTGATCCAGTGTTGACGCTCCTTCTCTGCGACAAAAGCCTGCAATGCTTCTTTGTAGATCTGTGACATGGAGGTGCGCATCTCCTTTTTGAGAGATACCAGTTGCTCTTTGAGTTCATGCGGGATGGTGACGGTAATTTTTTCTGTGTTTGATTGAACGGATGCCATCCCTATTTCCTTATTTTTTTGCATATTATAGCACAGGCTGATTGAGAATTTTGAAAGAAGATGTTACTTTGTCTGAAAAAAGATAAATATTTTAAGGAAAAAATATAGTTTTAAGCAAAAAAATGTTGGGGGGGTAAACTTAGGGTGTAATTTTCATTAAATAAGGAGAAGAACATGAAACTCTCAACAGTTCTCATGGGTGTCGGTGTCGGTGCGTTTGCTTTGGTGGGGTGCGCCAGTGATAATGCAAATACACCGGCTGAAAAATTAGTAGGTTCTTGGCATAAAGATTGCCATTTGCCTTCTGATGCGGGTCATTATCGTACGGTGGATGTTACTTTCAAAAATGGCATATTTAGTTATAAAAAAATAAAATATGATGATCAAGGCTGTACTGATAATCCACAGAAGTTTGAGGAAGAGGGAAATTATACTGTTGGCAACACTACAAAAGGAGATGACGGCAAAGAGGCCTATGAATTGGATATTACTTGGGGCGCAGATCACAAAAGTTATCACATGTTCCGCTTTAAGGATAACGGCAATCTGCTTTTATCTGGAAGTCGAGATGGTCATAATGGCTCAACAAAAGAGACAAGAAGCGATCACTTTGATGCGAATTGGACTGGATTTAAAAAGCAATAAAATTTTTTCTGGCTCCGTATCACCCGATACGGAGCCTCCACTCATTGTCTTGGCATCAATTATCTCTTGACAATCTCTTCAAAATGTCCTATAATCTGTACAGAATCCATGACAAAAGGATGTACCGATGCAGGTGGTCAATTTCACCGAGGCGCGCAACAACCTCAAGGCGATCTTCGATACAGTCTATCATAACGGCGAAGAGGTGATCGTCCATCGCAAGAACAACGAGAACGTCGCGATCATCTCGCTGGAGACATACAACGCTTTTATGCGGCATGCTGCTGCCTCGGAGAGGGTGATGGAGTTGGGACCTCTTTATGCTGATGATGAAGCATTCAAGCGTGAACGCAAGATATTTCACGATCGGCTGTCGGCATTGGAAGATGGGGCGGAAAAGGCCGTGCCGTTTGATGCGATGTGGGACAGCATCGATGCTGAACTGGGTGCGCGCTGATGGAGGTGGTGTATGCGCCACGATTTCGGGATGATCTGCTCGATGTGTGGCGGTACATAGCACAAGAAAGCCCGGATCAGGCCGATCGGTTTAAAGACGAGATCAAAGCCCGCACTGCCACGCTGGTTGATTTCCCATATATGTATCGTCAATCGATCTATTTTGATACCCCGGATATCCGTGATCTGATCATCAAAGGCTATGTGTTGCCTTATCGGATCGATGTGCAGACCGGGACGATCACCGTGCTGGGGATCACCAAATACCGTAAAGAATTTTAGGAGCTACCATGACCGTCAAGGAGATACAGGAATATTCACAGATCAGAGCCAAAGCCAGAGCCTATTTGTGTTATATCATAGGCCGCAATATTTCACCTTCGATTCATGATAAAAACACAGATCAGTTAAGAGAAGCTCTTGGAAAAATACAAGATGCATTGCCTTTGAGCGAAGCGATATATGTGTTGGACAAAAACGGCATACAGATCACCAATAACCTCTCACGCGATAAAACTATTGACGGTATAGGCATGGGTGAAGATAGAAGCGACAGGGCATACTATTACAAAACCATTCAGGAACACAGGTGCAAACTGACCGATCCGTATCCTTCGCTCCTGACCAATGAACTGGTGGTGACGGCTGCCTTTCCCATCTATGATGAGGATGGCGGTCTATTGATGATCATTTGTGTGGATATAAGTCTCAAGAATATACTCAGAATTGTCAGTCCAAGCTCGGTGGATTCGGGATTTGGAACACTCAGCAAGTGGGTATATGCTATCTTTTCGGCCGCACTTTTCGGAGTTGCTATACTGCTATTTATCAAAGGCGTGATGAGTTTTGGGATCATATGGAAGGATATCGACATTCACAATATCTTCAAATCCACGATCCTTCTGACCCTCTCGCTGGCGATTGTTGATCTGGTCAAAGCAATTTTTGAGGAGGAGGTTCTGGGCAAGGAGAAACAGCGGGGCTCGCACGATGAGATCCATCAAACGATGATCAAATTCCTCGGCTCCATCATCATCTCGCTCTCGATCGAGGCGCTGATGCTGGTGTTTAAATTTGCGTTGACCGATCCGGCCAAGCTGATTTATGCTGTCTATTTGCTGGCGGGGATCACCGGCTTGATCATCGGACTTTCGATTTATCTCAAAGTCAATCAATTAGACAAAAAGTAAGGATGGTTATGGCCTATTTCCCTATGTTTGTCGATCTGACTGATCGCAAGATACTTGTTGTTGGCGGCGGCGCCATCGCGCATGAGAAGCTGGAGAAGCTTGTCCAGTTTACCAAAGAGATCACCGTCATTACTCCTGAGATGAGTGCGGAGACCCATACGCTAATAGGTGAACACTGTCTGACTCTATACAATCGGTCGTACCGCACCGGCGATATCGAAGGGTTTGATATGGTGATCGTAGCGACCGATACGCTTACTTTGCATCGTCAGATATGGGAGGAGACCCGCAACACGCGCGTGCTGGTCAACAGCGTGGACGATACCCGCTACTGTGATTTCATCTTTCCCTCGTTCGTCAAACAGGACGATCTGACGGTGGCCTTCTCCACCGGCGGCGCATCTCCTGCGTTTGCCAAACATATCCGTAGGTGGTTTCAGGATATACTGCCCGATGAGGTAGGGGATTTTTTGCGGCAGATGAAACGGCTGCGCCGAGAACTGCCCAAGGGCAAAGAACGGATGGAGAAGTTCGATAATATGACAGAGGAATTTTTCAAGAAGCATTTCAAATGATTGACACACGCTGCGTAAGTATGCTATCATACATATGACAAATATGTATCAAGGAGTATGCATGACTGTGCGCAAAAACTTCAACTTTGACGAGACGACAGCCAGGCATCTTGAGGAGCTGGCTCGCGAAAAAGGCAAGACACAGACACAGGTGGTGACAGAAGCCATAGAGCAAAAATACAGATCTTTAAACAAAGATAAAAAACTATCTATACTTGATGAAGTATCCGACGTCTTTCACGGCATGCTGACTGACGTGGATGCCAAAGCCGCAGGCATAGAACATGTAATGGAAAAATATGGCCGATAACATCTACATCGACACCAATGTCTTTATCGATATATTTGATACTACACGTCCATATGCATCAGGATCGGTTGCGTATGTCCGTGAAGCGATCCAAAATGACAAACAGCTGTATATCAATTCGGATACCGTCAGCAACGCTTATTATGTACTCTCAAAAGTTTTCGAACGTGACCACAGCACACTGATCGCAAAACTCAAAAAGACTTTGCAATTGTTTGAGATCGTGGAGACAGGTAATCGGGATGTCGCATCAGCACTGGATTTGTGTCTGATGCCGGACACACCGCACACCGACTACGAAGACGCTCTCCAATACATCTGCGCCCAAAAGATCGATGCCGAAGCGATCATCACCAATGACCGCCGATTTGTCAGTCCGAACATACCTGTCACCAGGTCAGAAGATAACTAAAACTTATACTATATATAATTTGGCATTTTTTGATGCAGATCAAGCTACGCCTAAGCAAGAAGTCCTATAATACGAAAAACCAATTAGGAGTAATTATGTCTGAAATAACAAAAGAGCCCATAGAGGTAGAGGGATCGACTGTTCCTTTTTTCACTTATAAAGAAGGTGAGACTCAAGTGATCGAGTTTGATACATCCATGAAGGGTCCGCCAGAGCCGATGGTCAATGCTATGGCCGGTCTCAAGCTCATTACTGATGAGAGCAAAAAGCTTGTGATGATCAACCACAAAGCTCCTATGGGACTGTTTGATAAGATAGGCGAGAACTACAATATCACCACAGAGGATCTGCCAGACGGCAAGGCCAAGGTGACTTTCACTTATAAAGCAGGGGAGAGCGAAAAAGCCGATCTTGATGATAGTGACTGCCACGGAGATGAAGAGGAAGCGTAAGCCATGTTTCAGATATCCCGTGAGTTTGCTCCGCCACTGAAGATGATCGAACCGTTTTTTTTGACCGGCTCGATATTTTATATGCTTGGCGTACTGTTTTTGCTGTTTTTGGATCCTGCCGGCGGCCACTTGGATATGACTACTGTAGGCTGGGTGCACTGGTTTTTGCTTGGATTTGTGATGATGATCATATTTGGGGCGATGGCTCAGCTGGTACCGGTAGTGGTCGAGGTGGGGCATTTTTCGGTCGATCTGTACTATGTGATATACCCGTCTTTACTGATAGGCACGCTGACTATGGTGGTTGGATTTTGGTGGATACCTAATGTATTGGCTTATGGAGGAATGCTTGTATTGGTGGCGATGGTGACATTTTTGGCAGAGACATTCTTGACTCTTAAAAAGGCTGAAAGAATCACTTTGAGTGTCAAAAGTGTCTTTATGGCAAATGTATTTTTGACTATTGCCATAGTGATAGGCTTTTTGATGGCGCTTGCTATAGGAGAGGGTGTGGTGCTCGATGTGGCCAAATGGCTTCCGGCACATGCAGTATTGGTGCTGGCAGGGTATGTGATCTTGACTATCATGGGGCTTTCTTTGATTCTTTTGCCTATGTTTGGACTTTCGCATGGATTTGATCAGTCATACATAGAAAATGCCTTTAAGATCATGGTAGCAGCCGTAAGTGTTTATATAGTCGGTACGATATTTGACTGGGACTGGCTGAAATGGCTCTCGCTGGTAGCCATATTTATATCAATCGGGCTATATGGCTATCAGGTGTGGATCATATACCAGACAAGAGCCAGAAAAGCACACGATATCTATGCCCGCACCATGTATGTAGGGTATGGTTCTATGGCTGTGGCATTGTTGCTGGGGGTTTTGACGCTTTTGAGCGACTCGGAGCAGATCCTGCTCTCAGCCGTGTGGTTTTTGGTGCTTGGGTTTTTCAGTTATCTGATCAACGGGCATCTTTACAAGATCGTGCCGTTTTTGGTGTGGTTTGAGAGATATAGCCCCCTGGTAGGCAAACAAAAGGTACCGATGCTTAACGAAATGCTTCCAGAACGCAGAAGCGAATGGCAGTTTTGGTTTACTACCGCCGGCTTGATAGTGGGTGGTATAGGTTTGCTATTTGGTAGTGATAGTCTGTTTCACGGAGGCGTAACCCTGATGGTAGTGGGAGCTGGTTTTATGCTTAGCAGTGTGCTGTATATGTTGGCGTTTGGCAAAGAGCTGACAAAGAATGATGAATGATGATTGTTGGATGCTAAATGATTGTCGGTATGCTTTGCTGTGCAAAGCTTAACACTTAATGCTACAAAGGAATAAATATGTGCGAAGTAACAAAAGATCAGGTTTTGGAAAATATAGCCACAGTGATCGATCCTGAAGTGGGATTCAATATGGTGGAGCTGGGGCTGATATATGATGTGATTATCGACGATGACTGCAATGTCAAGGTGGTCATGACCCTCTCTACCAGAGCATGCCCAATGCATCAGATGCTTGAACAGTGGGTTAGGGAGGCAGCCGAGAGAACCGAAGGTATCAACAAAGCCGAAGTAGAAGTAGTTTGGGAGCCGGCGTGGAATGTGACTATGGCGGCTGATAATGTCAAGCAAGCTCTTGGAGCTATGCCTACCCCATGAATAAGCTTCTCAAAGAGATATATGGCGCCGGGATCATATTTTTCTACTATCTCAAATGGCCGTTTGTGATCGGCTATCCGGCTCTTTTGTATGGACTTGACTATCCCCGACACTGGTCGATGGATATCATCTGGATCTACTGTGTGGCACTTATTATTAAGGATTTTGTATATATATTTGTTCTTGGTAAGAAATATGGTGAGAATTAGAAATTTACGCTACAATAAATACTAATCATCAAACTATCATCAAGATCAGGAGCTATGTATGTTTGGATTGTTTGGAAGCGATAATGAGACAGAAGCTAAGATACTTATAGGCAGCAGCGAAGAGGATCGAGAGGCAAAAATAGAGATCAAGAATCCTTTCACCGGCAAAGTGGTCAGTACTTATCCGGTATGCGACGAAAAGGATGCCCATAAGGCTCTTGAGGTTGCAAAGACCGCAGCTTCCAATGCGGCCAAAACACCCTTGCATCAGCGGATTAGCTGGCTGGAAGATGTGGCAAGTAGGCTTAGAGAGTATAGAGATGATTTTGCTAAAGTGATAGTCGATGAGATCGGCAAGCCTCTCAAATTTGCCCGTATCGAGGTTGACAGATGTGTTGAGACGATCGAGTTGACCGCCAAAGAGTTAATAAGTCTGCATGGTGAGACGATCCCCACCGATGCTGCTCCCAGCGGCCGCAAGGCGACAGCCTTTTACAAGCGTGTACCCCTGGGGGTCGTGGTGGCGATCACGCCGTTTAATTTCCCGCTCAATCTCGTCGCTCACAAGATCGCGCCGGCTCTGGGAGCGGGCAATGCCGTCGTGCTCAAGCCCACCCCAGAAGCGCCCTTGACCGCGTACAGACTTGCCAAACTTTTTATCGACAGCGAATATGCCATCCCCGATGCGCTAAGCGTGGTCTATGGTGATGCCGATGTAGGGGGTGCGCTGGTGGGCAGCCCGATCCCCCGTGCGGTGAGTTTCACCGGCTCGGTGGGCGTGGGCAAGATCATTACCCGCACCGCCGGGATCAAAAAGGTAGCACTTGAGCTGGGCGGCAATGCCGCGACGTTCGTGGACAAAGACGCCGATCTGGAGGATGCAGCCAGGAAGTGTGCTTTCGGGGCGTTTTACAATAGCGGGCAGGTGTGTATATCTTTGCAAAGAATTTATGTGCATGAGGATGTGTATGATAAGTTTGCAGAGCTGATGGCCGCCGAGACAGCGAAGTTCAAAGTGGGTGATCCGTATGATGAGGATACCTTCATGGGGCCGCTTATCAATGATGATGCCAGACACAGAGCCCGCAGCTGGGTCGCCAGTGCCAAGGACGAAGGGGCCGTCGTCGCTGCCGGAGGTGAAGAGGTGGACGGCATCTTCCCCCCTACGGTGATGACCAATGTGCATGACGATATGAATATCGTCTGTGAAGAGGTCTTTGCTCCTATTGTGAGCCTGGTGAGCGTGCCAGATTATGAAACCGCTATGGCCAAGATCAACGAATCGCCCTACGGTCTCCAGTACAGCATCTTCACCGATTCGCTGGGCACCACACAGAGATTTATCGATGATGCCCAAGCCGGCGGCGTGGTGATCAACGACATCCCCACCGTGCGTTTTGATATCCAGCCCTACGGCGGAAGCAAGCTCTCCGGTGTGGGGCGCGAAGGACCCAAGTATGCACTTGAGGAGTTTACGGAGATCAAGAGTATCGTGATCTTCTAAACTCCTCTCTTGCCAAAGGCAAAGCTTTAGTGTCTGAGCTTGGCTCGGACTTGGTTTGAGTCAAGTGAGTCATTAATGGTATTTTACGGAGATCAAGAGTATCGTGATCTTTTGAGAGTAACAAGTAAAAGTTTGCAGGGAGCGTTTGCCAACACGCCAATGGGTGAATAGATAGCAGTGAGTAGTGAGCAGTTTTGGTATGCATTGCTGCGCAATGCTTTTATGTGTGAGACGCGATTTTAAGCGCATACAACAGCGACTAAAGTCGCTGCCCCGACAGCGTAACACATTACACGCAAAAAGGAATAAAAAATGACGATAAAGAGCATCATGGTCACAGGGATGATGTTTGTCGCTTTGGGAGGATTGGCCAAAGCGCGATGCGATGCCAATGCCCGCAAACTGATTGCAGCCTATCCGCAGATCAAAGCGTGCAAAAACAACCATATTATCTGGCAAGACGGTGCCAAAATGATCTATGATGACGGCCGCAAAGAGACAGCGGACAAGATCCTCAAACGTGCCGATATCGAGGATATGTTTACCCATTCATATACGAAAGAGAGATATTCCAACCCCAGATTTGATCCGGGCAGATACCGCAACGAGAAGTTTTTCCGCCATATGTACGGGGAGAACAGTGCGCAGGTACGCAGACATCTGACCACGATCGACTGGTTTGGTCAAAAGGTGCGTGTCACGACGATCAATAACGTCCACAGCCATCTCAAAGCGGTTGAGAGTGATCTTAAAAAGCTGCTCAAGAAACATCCTGAGTACAAAAAATATCTCAGCCCCATCGGCGGGACGTTCAAATGGCGCAAAATAGCCGGTACTAATCGTCTGAGTGTTCACAGTTTCGGAGCCGCTATTGACATTAATGTCAAATACTCCGCCTACTGGCGCTGGAGCAAAAACGGCAAATACCAAAACCGCATCCCCCTTCCCATCGTCAAGATATTTGAAAAACACGGTTTTATCTGGGGCGGCAAGTGGAGACATTTTGATACGATGCATTTCGAGTATCGACCGGAGTTGCTGAGGTGAATAGGAAGAAGGTAGCCATCTCCGCTTGCCTGCTTGGCCGAAAATGCCGCTATGACGGATCGGACAACCATATGCCGGAGCTTTTGGAACGGCTGGGAGAGGTTCGGGTGGTTGCTTTCTGTCCGGAGGATCATGCCTTTGGCACGCCGCGTCCGACGATGGATCTGATCCAGACCCCCAAGGGAGTGCGCGCGATCTCCAATCTCAGCGGCGCGGATCTGAGTACGCCGGTGTGGGCGTATGCCGATGCGTTTTTTGACGCGCATCCGGATATCGATCTGTTCATCGGCAAGGATCGCAGTCCCAGCTGCGGGGTGCGCAGCGCGCGGCTCTATGATCGGGATGAGGCCAAGAGCCTGATTCGATCCGATGCCGCCGGTCTGATGGCTGATCGCGCGATCAAAAAGGGGATAGAGTGCCAAGATGCGGAATCTTTTTTGGCAAAGTAAACAGATAGCGGTCGGCATTTTGCAAATACACCAACGTCGACATCTTAAAACTTCACCCCAAGCCCGATACTCAACCCATCCACATTTCTACCCTTGACATACTGTACTCCAAGTGTCAGCTCACTGATCCAATCCTGGAAAATATGTGAGCCCATGTAGGCTTTGGCCCCGGCGATACCTAGATATCTGCCGCCAAATGTGTGATGCATGTCACCTTGGAGCACCATCGCTTCACCATATATCTCCATTCTCACCGGCAGCTCAAAAGGATAGGCAAAAACAGGCGTAACAAGCCCAGCTTTGAGTCTGCCTGTGATCGAACTGACATTTTGTTTGTCACCCAAACTCGCGTACTTGTATCGGATCGCAGTCTGCAGATATGGTTTCCACTCGCCAAAGTATGGGCGGTAAGTATATGTTGCATCTATATCGTAGCCATTGGATTTTTTGGCGGTGTTTTGGCTGCTTGCGCACCATTGATACGATCCTCCTATGCGCAGATCCCAATCATCTGCCGGTCGATATCTGATGCCGCCACCGAGTTTGAGACCATATAGTTTCGCCCATTTTTTGTCTGCTTTGTATCGTGCTGCTCCATACCCCGCGCTTAGTGAGATATACGGGTTGTAGGAGCTTTTGTTTTCTATATCATATACAAAAGGGAAATAGAGACTTCCCAGTTTTTGCCGGTCACTCCCAAACAAATACACACCGCTGCTGATCTCTTCTTCACTCCCGAGATAAAACAGCCGCTTGTGGGTATCATCGATGCCGGTACGAGCAAACACACTGGAGGCTGTGAGCAGACAAACAGCGATGATCAGTCGTAACGCTTGAACTGTTCGAGCCACTCTTTGTCCTCTTGGCTAAGTTTATTGACTCTGTCAAGAAGTTTTGCTTTGATACTTTGCAGGTCGCTTAGCTCCAGATAAGCCAACAAGTCCGGATTGATGGTCTTATCATCTCTGCCGTAAGCCATGAGTCTTTCTATATCTGATAATAATTCTTCTTTGTTTGATTCTTTTTCGTTATTCATAGATGGTATAATATCAAATAAAGTAAAAAGTAAAAATTAACAAGCAAAAAGCAGGAGACCAAAATGTTAAAAACCGGAGAAAAAGCACCGGAGTTTTGTTTGCCAAATCAAGACAATGAAGAGGTGTGTCTGAGAGATTTTAGAGGCAGTTGGGTAGTGTTGTACTTTTATCCCAAAGACAATACCCCCGGATGCACTACCGAGGCTTGTGATTTTACAGAGGCATTGCCTAACTTCACCGAACTAGGAGCTACTATACTTGGCGTGAGTCCAGACAGTGTCAAAAAACATCAAAACTTCATCGCCAAAAAAGACCTAAAGATAACACTGCTAAGTGATGAGAACAAAGAGGTGCTGGAAAAATATGGAGTGTGGCAGCTCAAGAAAAACTACGGCAGAGAATATATGGGTGTGGTGCGCACTACATATCTCATTGACCCGGACGGCAAGATCGCCCATATCTGGCCAAAAGTGCGGGTCAAAGGACACGTAGAAGAAGTAAAACAGACATTAGAAAATCTAAAAGGATGATCAATATATCTATATCACAAAGATAAATGTATGCTAACATTTACAAAAAAGATATTTTGGGTATCGCTTCCTTTTCTGTTGGTGTTTTTTACTGCAAACCTATCGGCAAAATCTCTTGAACTTACAGATGCCCAAGCCAACCAGATCGCTCACAAAATATGGCTCAATGAAGGCTCGGGCAAACGTGACAAACTAGTATGGTGGAATCGGGGTGAGGAGTTTGCTTCCTGCGGGATAGGGCACTTTATCTGGTTTACTGCGGACAAACCGATGTGGTTTTGGGAGGCGTTTCCTCCAATGCTGAAATTTCTCATAGATCACGGCGCCAAGCCTCCCCAGTGGCTGACTCCGCAAACTCACTGTGTCTGGAACAGCTACAGCCAATGGAAAAAAGCCAAACGCCAAAACAGCAGGAAAATGCGGGAGCTGACCGCATTTCTTGACCGCACCAAAGGATTGCAGGCGCGCTTCATGCTCCATCGCCTCAACAGCTCTTTTCCTCGTATTCTGGCTTATGCCAAAGCCCATGGTCAGAGCAAGATCGTCGAGTACAATTACCGTCGGCTGCTTTATCGCAAGAACGGCACTATAGACCCGCAGGGAGCCTATATCCTCATTGACTATATCAATTTCAAAGGTGATGGAGTCAACAAGGGCGAGCGGTATCAAGGCAAAGGCTGGGGTCTATATCAGGTGCTTACACACATGGATCCTAAAGATCCAGATCCTCATCACGCCTTTGCGGTATCGGGCAAGTGGGTGCTGGAACGCCTCACGCACATAGCGCCTCCTGAGCGTCGACTCTGGCGATTCAAAAAGGGGTGGTTCAATCGGATGGATACGTATGTGAAGTGAGCAGATAGCAGTGAATAGATAGCAGTGAGGAGTGAGTAGATAGCAGTGAGTAGTGAATAGTGAGGAATGAGGAGTGAATAGTGAGGAGTGAGGAATTAGGAGTAGGTGGAATGGGTGTGATGGGTGTGATGGGTGTGAATGGTATTGGATGGTGATGCGTAGAGGGGGTGACCGCGTAGGTCGTAATCGTTAATTACGACAATCCTGTATGGTGTATCGTGGGTGATGGTTTTGTTATGGATGCAAAAGGCGCAAACAACGAATACACCAATGCACAAATTACCAATACACCAACATATCACCCCACCCGATACCCCAGTCCGCTGTCGTTGTGGACGATGGAGTAGCCGAGATGTTTGCGCAGGCGGGATATGAGTGTGCGCAGGGCACTGGTGGAGCGCGGTTCGCCATAGATATACTCAGCCAATTCGGCATTGGGGACGGTGGCGCCATGGTTTTCACACAGGTATCGGACAAGCCGCAGGCTTTTGGTGCCCAGTTCGACGATGTTATTGTGGCGATAGAGCTGCCGTGTGTCATGACTGTAGCAATACCCCTCTCCGAGTTCCACGCAGCCGGTGTGTGTTTGTTTTTTGGGTGCGCGCCGGTCTCGCAGTGCGATCTGTACGGCCGCAAGGATCTGCTTTTCGTCTGGGGGTTTGATGAGGTAGTTGACCGCTCCGGCTTCCAATGCATAATCGATCATTTCATTATCCGAGTATGCAGTCAGGAAGATGATGCGTGTCTCGATTCTGGATGCGATGGCCAAAGCCGCTTCGCTTCCACTTATGCCGTCTTTGAGCATGATGTCCATGAAGATGATATCGGGTTTGAGCTCCGTAGCAGCTGCAATGGCCTCTGCACCGGTATCGCAGATGCGCACGACATTCATCCCGTGCAGCTCCAAAACTTCGCGCAGGTACTCAGCAGCGATCTGTTCGTCCTCGACGATGAGGATATTGGCATTAGTGTACATTTTTGGGTATCCATAGTGTGTAGATGAGTCCGGAGTCGTTTCGGACGCTTATGTCTGCATCGAGCTGCTTGACCATCATATCGATGAAACGTATCCCCAGGCTTTTGCGGTCGCCGGTTTTTTGGGTGTCGATCGGTATGTTGCAGCTGTCTTCGTAGCGCATGATGTAGTTTTGCCGATCCTCATCGATCTGTATCCGTATCGCCGGGTCGTTCCCGTCAAAGGCATATTTGATGGAGTTGACGATCAGTTCGTTGGCGATGATACCGATGCGCAGCGCCAGCTCGAATGGCAATGCACGACATATTCCCTCAATGCGTACATCGACGTCCTTGTCATAGACATCCAGCAAGGTTGCAGAGAGTTGCCCGAGGTATTCGTGGATATCGATCTGCTCAAAATCCTCGTGTTTGTACAGGATCTCATGCACAAGGGCGATTGATTTGATGCGGTGTTTGTTTTTGGCGAGGATATCCTGCACATAGGGACTCTCTTCGCGCAGCATCTGGAGCCCGAGCATCGAGGAGACGATGTTGAGGTTGTTTTTGACGCGGTGGTGGACTTCCTTGAGGAGGAGCTCTTTTTGGTGGTTGGAGGCCGCAAGTTGCTGGTAGGAATTTTCGACCGCAATGTGATAGACAATACCAAACAATACAACCATCAACGAGGTCAATCCGATCGATATAAGCGCAGCCGGATCTTGAAAAACAGATGGGCTGGCTATGGTTTTGTATTTGTAGATCAAGATGCCGAGGATGACGGTATGATGAATCAGGGTATAGATCAGTGAACGTTTGAGTGGAAACAAGAGAAAAAAACCCAGTGGCGCGATCGAATGAAAAGCGGAGAGATAATTGATATTGTTCCACAGCAGAGCATAGGTCGTAGAGACGGCGATCAATACAATGCTGTAAATAGCGGTATCAAGATTGCGGGTAGAGAGATAATACCAAAGACTCAGCAGCGTCAATAAAATAAAAACAATTTCTATGCCCACATCCTGATTGTGCTTAAATGTTGAATCAAGAATCAGTGCCAGTATCATGACCAACAAGAAACTGACATAAAATCCCCAGACAAATATCTCTCTTTTGGAGTGTCCGTGCATTGCATTTTGAATCTTTTGGATGTATTGCATGATTTATTATACAACAAGTCCAGCGCGATTTGGATGATGTCACATAGATGTGACAAACGGATGTTAGAATTGTTCCATCAGGATGCAGAAAGGAGGCCAAAACAATGCAAACAAAAAAATGGATAAACCTGATGATAGGATTGATGGCGGCGTTGGTGCTGAGTGCATGCGGCGGAGGCGGGAGTCAGGCAATAGATTTGGGGAGACTGTTGCTCTCGGCAGACGGCACCAAGGCTTATATAGCCGATCACAATGTCAGGGGGTTGCGTATCGTCAATATTTCAAACGCAGCCAGTCCGGAACAAATCAGTTCGGTTACATCCCTGAAGGTGGGCAAGACACACACATACGGTATTGCCCTTTCACCGGACGGAAAGAAGGTGTATATGGGAGTGGGTGATCACAATGCACTATTCAATAAAGGGGGTGCTGTTGTGATCTTCGATGTGTCAGATGCTTCATCTGCGACAATGCTTGGTTCGTACCGCACGGAAGATTACATCAAATACCGATACAATTTTGCGCTCTCTCCGGATGGTAAGACGCTGTTTGGAATCCTTTCAGACGGGAACGTGACCTATCTGGATGTGAGCGATGCAGCACATCCTGTACTTTCCAAAAATATCGATACTTTTTTGTCTGGACCATGTGTGAGCAATACGGCTGATACGCGTGTTTATTGTGCTCAGCAGATCATTGATGTGAATGTCCCGGAAAAATCGCATCATGAAGATATATCATTGCATCAGGCCAACGAAGCGATGACTTTTTCTTCGGATGATCAGCGTGTTGTAACGGTGTCATATTCAACATTAAGTGAAAAAGGGTATATCAAGGTTTATGATACCACCGACATTGACGATCCTGCACTGTTGAAAGAGTATACCGAAAACGATGCCGAGTTTGTCGAGGTGGCTGTTGCGCCCGATCGATCCCGGATTTATGTTCTGGACAAGGCAAAAGGGCTGAAGATCTTTGACTTGAACGACACCGGTGATCTGACCGAGGCTGGTTCTTATGCGTTTGGTAGTTCCGGTCTGGCACTTTCTGCTGATGGAACCAAGGCTTATGTAACCGACGGGGAGAACGGTATGAAGATCCTCGATGTCACCGATCCGGCGGATATCAGGTTGCTGGGAACCTACAAATAACAAGGAGTCAATGATGCAAACAAAAAAATGGATACATCTGACGATAGGATTGATGGCGGCGTTGGTACTGAGTGCATGCGGCGGGGGAGGCGGTTCATCATCGACAGTAAAAAGTAATGCAGGAGATGATCAGACTGTACATGTCGGAACACGTGTTCATTTAGATGGCCGTAAAAGTGTCACCGAGTCCAACTGGATGTATCGTTTCAGATGGCATTTTGTCTCCAAGCCTTCCGGCAGCGGAGCGACTTTGAGCAGCACTACATCTACAGGACCCTCGTTTACACCAGACAAAGCAGGACGATATGTTGTTGAGCTCAATGTTACTGTTGATAATATAGGCAGTAAGACTGATCAAGTCATCATTACCGCTACCAATACCGCACCTACGGCACGGGGGATAGATCTGGTTCTCGACGTGAACCAATCAAACGTCGGAGTAAACTGGCGCAGCGCGTCATCTGCTGTGGATGCGGACGGGGACAGCTTGAGTGTCACACTCTCGTCTGATGGTACATACGGTACCTGTGCTCTTGTAGGTGATCAGCTGACGTATCTCAAAACAGCAGAGACCAAAGAGGTAGATCACTGCACACTCAACGTGACCGACGGCTATGCGACGACCGAGATTCCTGTCACTGTCACAGCACTTTATTGGACAAAACTCTCCTCCAAAATTAACTTTACTCTTGCACTCAAAAGCGACGGCACGCTCTGGGGATGGGGAGCCAACCTATATGGTCAACTGGGGGACGATACGACGATCGATCGTGACCATCCGGTGCAGGAGGCGACCCATGCCACCGACTGGGTTGATGTCGCTGCGGGAGAGCATCACTCTTTGGCTATCAGATTAGACGGCAGCCTCTATGCCTGGGGGCGCAATACCTATGGGCAGGTGGGTGATGGTACGAATGACGATCGCCATAGGCCAAATCTCATCGATTCGTCTCACAGCTATCTCAAAGTTTCAGCGGGCAATCGTTTTTCTCTGGCACTTCGTTCGGATCATACTCTGTGGTCATGGGGTGAGAACTATATGGGAAAAACATTGGGGATTGGTGCAGGCGGTCATCACAACGAACCGGTACAGGTAGGTGGTGCGGCTGTGACCAATGACTGGGCGGACATGTCAGCCGGAGATCTTCATACATTGGCGATCAAGACTGATGGAACGCTTTGGGCATGGGGAATCCAGTACGGCGACGATGGCCGATTGGGGGATGGCAGCGGCAGTTCCCAAAATGCTCCGGTACAGATCGGTACAGATAATGACTGGTCGTCCATTTCGGCGGCTGCGTATGACAGTTTTGCGATTAAAAATAATGGTGATCTGTATGCATGGGGATATAACGGTTCTGGTAGACTTGGTGTAGGTGATTACTCAACACATGTAATTCCTACACAGGTTGGAAGTGCTTTATGGCAACAAATTTCTGCAGGTACAAATCATACTGTGGGTATCCAGACCGATGGTACATTATGGGGATGGGGAGCTAACAGCCATGCTCAACGTGGCGACAGCGATATACACAATAAAAATGAACCCATAAAAATCGGATCTGAAAGCAACTGGATTGGGGTTGTTGCTTCCCGGTCAACCACAATAGCCGTCAATATTAAAGGAATTTTGTATGGTTGGGGCTACAACAAATATGGTCAGCTCGGCAATGGACAAACAGATGCCCAGTATACTCCGATGGCGATTCAAACATCCTATAGATGGAAAAAAATAAGCATTGGTACTTCACATGCTTTGGCGATTCGATACGATGGAACACTGTGGGGATGGGGATATAACGGCCTTGGTCAGTTGGGCAACAATATGACTGGGATGTCCTACGCATCTGTTCCAGTTCAAGAAAACCATCATTTTAACGATTGGATAGATGTTAGTGCTGGCAATAGTTTTTCGGTGGCATTGCGCAATGACAATACACTATGGACTTGGGGAAGCAATTTGGATGGTCGTCTAGGACTGGGGCAGGATTATGCAACACTGAATTACAAAAAAATTCCTACACAGGTCGGGACGGCTCACTGGATAAAAATTGGTGCAGGAGAGCGACATGCTGCCGCAATACGCAAAGATTCTTTCAAACTCTATATGTGGGGAGATAATCAATTTGGGCAGTTGGGCGTGGGAGATAATGCAGACCGAAATACTCCTACTCAGGATGCTAGCGGTTTGAGCTATGAGAGTGTCAGTTGCGGTCGATACTACACGATGGCTATCAAAAAAGCAACGGATGCCACACTATATGGGTGGGGGCAAAATAATTATGGTCAATTAGGCATAAATAATACAAGCAATCAAAATGTTCCCAAAATCGTCTCCGACGGATGGCAAAGTGTTGCTGCTGGCGCAAACCATACAATTGGAATCAAAACCAATGACACGCTCTGGGGATGGGGACGCAACCATGTCGGTCAACTGGGGAGTAATTATCCCAATAGCCGATCTATACCAACCTTGCTTGCTGCGGGATCATGGGGTATGGTTGCAGCAGGCGGGGACACCTCTATGGCTATCAAAACCGATGATACGGTCTGGGTATGGGGAAGCAATGAAGGCTCACAGCATGCCAAAGATTTTCGGGAAATTCCTTTTGCTTCAACTCCCCAGGAGATCGAGTCACTTTCCGGTACCCAGGCAAGTGTGTTTACTGACTTAAGTGTATCATCCGATATGATTGCTTTGGTCAAGCAAGACAGCAGTTTGTTTGTCTGGGGTACCAATGACAAAAAAATGCTGACACGCGATTGGTATACAAAAGAACCGACACGATTGATCGGGCGGCATTAAAACGTATAAGGAGGTCAAATGAAACAGCTACAAACTTTGCTGTATCTACTCGTCCTTGCAGCATCACTGATGCTCAGTGCCTGCGGCGGGGGAAGCGGAGACGATCCGGCAAAAGGCAGCAACTGGGATCAGATGAAGTGGGATCAGGGTCAGTGGAAATGACCCCGGAGACCGGAGACACACCAAACCAAAAGGAGAAAAACATGAAATCCACACAGATACTCATCGGCCTGATGGCCGCAGGATCGATCGTAATGGCGGGGAGCGTGACAATCCCTCATACATTCAGCCCCAACACCACGGCAAAAGCATCGGAGGTCAATGCCAATTTCAGTGCGGTCAAAACAGCAGTGGATGGCAATGCGGCGGATATCGCTACCAAACAGAAAAAAATTACTGGCGAGTGTGCTGTCGGTTCCTCCATTCGCAAGATCAATCCAAATGGAACAGTGGAATGCGAGGATGACAGTGATTCAGGAGGAGATATAACTTCTGTAACTGTTGGCAATGGTTTATACTTAAATAGTGGTGATGGCAATAGCGGAGATGTAAAAATTATGAAAACAGGTGGATACTACTCCATGCACCCTTCTGATTTTTCTGTATTTCGTGGAGGTTGTAAATTTTTCGTAAATAGCCAGCAAGCAATTATGCAAAGATCTACTCAAAATAACTGTAGAGCTTTTGCTCCGGTGCATATACCGAGTGAGTCTAAAATCGTATCTTTATCGTGCAGAGTAACAAATAACACTGATGATAATGTAGAAGTAAAACTATATAAACAGGATCACAATGATGAATATGGTCATATTTCTGATATTGCAACTTTAACTTGGCAAAATAACAGCAGTAGTGTAATAAAAAGTACATACTTAGGTACCCCAGAAGCAATCGATAATTATCGTTATTCATATTCTATTGTTTTTGAACCAAAAAATACAGATACAGATAATATTAAAATAATGTATTGGTGCAGAATTGGCTATAGCTTTGATTAATCATATTTCCCACGCTCCATATCCCCCCGATATGGAGCGCTCCCCTGTTTTTGATTGGTATAAATTACCACTTGCCCCCCAAATTTTCATATTTTGTGACTAAACACGCTTATTGCCACTTTTTTGCCATATAAATTTGTTATCATGACAAAAATGCAAAAAGGAGTAAGTCATGAAAACCACACAGATACTCATTGTCGTGATGACTGCCGGGGTTTTTATCTATGACCGGGAGTGTAGCCGTTTCCAATACGTTTTCGCCCAATACCACGGCAAAAACATAACAACATCTACTTTCTTGAAATCGAGGTAAGCGATGCTGACACTACGCACGATCATAAACGGTTCAAGGCCTGCACACCGGGCTATAGCTTTTGAGGTGAATGAGAGTTAATACTTTATTAATGCTTTAATGGCAAAATTCATCATAAATAACATTTGTCAAAAAGGAGAAGCAATGAAAAAAAATTTGATGTTTGGTGCGGTTGCTGTCGCGGTAGCAATCATATTGGGCGGATGTTCCAGCAGCAATGCAGCAAATGAACCTACTGGAACTGTCACCAAAATGGGAACAATCAATGACATCCAGCAGGATATCAACGAAACAATGAGTCTGGCAGAAGAACTTGGATCAAGTTTTGATGCCCTCAAAGAAATATTTGATGATCACGGTGTGAGACTTGGCAAAAGCCTTTCAACAAATCATGGACTACGCAATTGTGAAAGTGGAAGCATTACAGTAACCGAGCAAAACGGCACCAAATTTGTTTCAGTCGACAAGTGCCAGGTGAAAGATATAGAAGCAGACGGGGATTTCAGCTACAAACGTACCTCTACAGAAAGCGACACAGGCAGTATCAAATCTATTTCATTTGTTTTGCCGGATGATGCATATATCAAAGCTACAGACAACGAAAACAAAGTCTATGCCAATAATGTAAATGTGACCTACAATAGTACAAATAATTATACAAGTGATGATAATGACACGGCTGAGCTTAAATTTAGTGCAGATAGCGCAGGAATCAAAGTAGAAAGCGATACCGTTGATTTCAAAAATATAAAGTTTTCTGTTGAAGTGGCAAGCAATATCGAAACATACAACCTTAGCGGTATGTTCCAAATAAACAACAAAGGCTGGCTGGCAGTAGATACTCCCGAGGAGTTTAAACGAAATTATGACGAAAAATGCCCATATGACGGGACACTTACTATTACAGGCAAAGAGCACGTTCTCAAATTTGAAGCCCAAAACGATCAAAGCGTCAAAGTTTATTATGACGATGAAGAGATCAAAACATACGACTCTTGTGAAGATATATTTAAAAAACAGTAATAACATACATCATCCGCTATGGCAGGCCAAAAGCGCCTGCTGATAATCTTCATAATATTTTAAATACTTTTCAGATATAATCCCACTCCCTGTTTTATGGACAGTGATATAAATACACATGCAGTTATTCCTTGAACGGTTGCACATGTATCGGGGTCTGGCTTGGATGATTTGTCTGCCCATCGCACAGATGGGAGCAGATTGATCGTCCGTGCCTGACCCCACCGATGTGTTGAGGACTGCAGAGGCGCAAACCCGTGGTGAGACTGCATAAAGGGGATCCGCAGACGACAAATCGCTTTGCGACATGCCATCTGAGGTCAGACCCCCTTTATGCACTCTTTTTGATTTGTGTTAAAACAAGGAGACACACTTATGGTAACTATGAAAGACCTTCTTGAGTGCGGTATGCACTTTGGACACCAGACGCGACGCTGGAATCCCAAAATGAAAAAATTTATCTTCGGCGAGCGCAAAAACATCTACATCATCGATCTTCAGCAGACTCTTCGATATTTCAAATACACATACAATATCGTCCGTGACGCAGCAGCAGAAGGCAAGACAATCGTCTTTGTCGGCACCAAGAAACAAGCCCGCGCAGCGATCAAGGAGCACGCAGAACGCTGCGGTATGCCTTATGTATCTACTCGCTGGCTGGGCGGTATGCTGACTAATTACCCCACCATCAAAAAGTCCATCCGCAAGCTTGAGATCATCGAGCAGATGGAAGAAAACGGCCAGATAGAGCTTCTGACCAAAAAAGAAGCCCTCATGCTTCGCCGCAAAAAAGAGAAACTCAACAGTTATCTTGAAGGCTATCGCCACATGAGCAAGCTGCCCGATATGATGTTTGTCATCGATGCGGTCAAAGAAAACATCGCCGTCAAAGAGGCGCGCCGTATGGGTATGCCTGTCATTGCGCCGCTTGATACCAACTGCGACCCTGATCTGATCGATTATCCTATTCCGGGTAATGACGACGCAATCCGCTCTATCAACCTTTTCTGCCGCGAGATAGCCGATGCGATCATCGAAGGCAAGGCTATATATGCCGAGCAAAACGGTGAAGAGGTTGCAGAAGAGGGTGAAGTACCAGAAGGAATGACGGCAGCTGCTGAAGCCAATGTCAGCGAAGAAGAGGTGCAGAAGATCATCGAGGAAGCATCAAGCGAAGACGAGGACACTCCTGCTAAGTCGACAGAAGAAGCAGAGACTTCTGCCAAGACAAAAGATAGTAAGAAATCGGAGACAAAAAAGGCAACATCTGCTAAAAAATCCGATACTAAAGGTGATGATCTAACCAAGATCAAAGGTGTTGGCAAGGTCTATATGGGCAAACTCAACGATGAGGGTTTTTATACATTTGAAGACGTTGCCAATATGAGCGATGAGCAGATCCAGGTGATGGAAGAGAAATATAAGTTCAAGGGCGACTTCAAAGAAGCAGTCGCTCATGCAAAAGAACTTGCGGAGGCAAAATAATGGCAAACTTTGGACCCAAAGATATCAAAAAACTAAGAGAAATGACCGATGCAGGGATGATGGACTGCAAAAAAGCGCTTGCCGCTACTGACGGCGATATGGACAAAGCTGTAGAATGGCTACGAGATCAAGGGATAGGTGCAGCTGCCAAAAAAGCGGGCAAGACAGCAGCTGAAGGATCTATAGGCGTCAAAGTTGACGGCAAAAAAGCAGTCATTGTGGAAATCAACTCCCAAACTGACTTCGTAGCCCAAAACGACAAATTCAAAGAACTTCTCAATACGGTTGTGGAGCACGCATTTGCAAACAATCTAAAAGATGCCGATGAGATAAACAACTCTACTATCAACGGCGAGCCTTTTGCAGATTTCCTGGCCCTGCAGGTAGCTACAATCGGCGAGAAACTGGTAGTGCGTCGCGCAGCGCTAATCGAAGGCGATACAAAAACCGCTATCAATGGTTATGTCCACTCCAACGCCCAAAACGGCGTCATAATCGCCGCAGAGTGTGACGACGAAGAAACCGTCGCCAAAGTTACTCCGATCCTTAGAGAGATAGCGATGCACGCAGCCGCCATGGCTCCCAAATCTCTGACATACAAAGATCTCGATCCCGAATATGTAGCAGCAGAGACCCACGGCCGCATCGAAGCGATCAAAAAAGAGAACGAAGAGCTTGAACGTCTCGGAAAACCGCTCAAAAACGTACCCGAATTTGTCTCCAGATCGCAGCTGAGCGACGAAGTACTTGCCAAAGTAGAAGAGAAGCTCAAAGAGGAACTCAAAGCCGAAGGCAAACCCGAGAAAATCTGGGATCGAATCCTGCCTGGTAAACTTGAGAGATATATTTCAGACAACACCACTCTCGATCAAGAGCAGTGCCTGCTGGATCAGAAATTTGTCATGGACGACAGCAAAACAGTAGGCGAATATTTTGAAGAGAAAACAGGCGGCAAAGCTCGTATCACTACTTTCACTAGACTTGAAGTGGGCGAGGGGATTGAGGTAGAAGAAGAAGATTTCGCCGCCGAAGTCGCCAAGCAAATGGGAGGAGCGTAAGGCAAACGACACCTGCATATTGCTTCCCACATTGGGCAGACACACGGGTCTGCCCCTACGGCATCACCATCCAATACCATTCAAACCCATTACACCCATTCCTCACTTTTGCATCCACAACAAAATCATCATCCACGATACGCCGTGCGGGATTGTCGTAATCGACGATTACGACCTACGCGATTACTGCTACCTGCCACCTGCCACCTCCTCATTCCTCATTCCTCATTCCTCATTCCTCATTCCTCACTACTATCTACTATCTACTATTTGCTATCTGCTATCTACTATCTACTCACTGTTTTTTGCTATAATTTCTCCAGCAAACTCCAAAGGAACTCCATGTCCGATATTCTCCTCCAGGCACATAATCTTTCGCATAGCTTTGATTATCTGTTATACAAAAATGTAGATGTGGTTTTGCGTGCAGGCGAGAGTATGGCGGTACAGGGGCGAAGCGGCAGCGGCAAGTCAACACTCTTGCATACGCTTTCAAGTTTTCTTGCTCCTCTTGAAGGAAATGTTGAGATATTTGGCAAGGATATTTATAGACTGGGTGATATGCAAACCGAAGAGATGAGACGTTTGGAGATTGGGATAGTTTTTCAGGCACATTATCTTTTCAAGGGTATGACAGGCAGAGAAAATATAGAAGCCGCCGCTATACTTGCAGGTACTACGGTGGATCCATGGTTGCTGGAAAAGCTGGAGATAGATGACGTAATCGACCAAAAGGTCAGTGAACTCTCCGGCGGACAACAACAAAGGGTTTCTGTGGCAAGGGTTCTTACCAAACATCCAAAACTGATTTTTGCCGATGAGCCTACGGGTAATCTTGACAAGCAGACAGCCACCCTCGTAATGGATGTGATGCAAGAATATATACGTCAAATCAACGGCACACTGTTTGTGGTCACGCACGACAGTGCTATTGCCGGCAAGTGCGAACACCACTATCTCCTTGAGGACAAAAAATTGCGTAAAATTTAGCTTTTTGACAAATATTACTATTTTTTAGATATAATTGCCCAAAATTTTAGGAGAGTGCCAGTGTCAGTTTTTAGACTTTTGCTTCCAGTTGTTTTGGTTGTTTTTCTAACAAGCTGCGGCAGTGAAGTGGCACCTGATGCAGGCTTGCTAAGCTATACTTCTGTCATCAAAACCGAGAAGGTCAACCAGGAACTTGCCTCGGCTATGCCTATCAGCCGACGTTCTACCTTTGGCTCTTTTACTATCAACAATGCATCTATAGCTCCGGGCAAAAGCGGTGACAGGGTGGCTTTGTTGACCAACTTCTCTCTTACTACATTCGAGATACCGGAGGGTGTGGACGGCTCTTTGGCAGCTTCTTGCGGTTTGCGGTATGACAAGGAGACCAAGCAGATATTTCTGACCGATATTCGTCCAGGTGCTCTGAGAGTCAACAATCCATCATTGGCAGAATATGTCAGCAAGGGCGCCAAAAACGGTGTTAGATCTATAGTCAAAAAAGTTTTTTCAGACATACCAATCTACACTATGGATAAATCATTTACCGCAAAATTTATCAAGAAAATCGCAGTACACAAGGGCAACATAGTCATAGTTTACGGACTGTAGCCCTATTTTGCCTGAGAGATTAGTACTCCCTCAATAAGCTTATCCAAATCCCCGTCAAGTATCGCATCTACATTACTGAAAGCCTCTCCGCTGCGGGTATCTTTGACCTGCTGGTATGGTTGCAGGACATAGGACCTGATCTGATGTCCCCAGCCGATGTCCGATTTTTCTACTCCGTCCACTTCAGCCTGCTTTTTTGCCATTTCATATTCGTACAGGCGTGATTTGAGCATCTTCATGGCTGCCGCTTTGTTTTTGTGCTGGCTTCTGTCATTTTGACACTGGACTACTATGCCAGTGGGTTCGTGGGTGATGCGGATGGCCGATTCTGTCTTGTTGACATGCTGTCCACCTGCACCTGATGCACGGTAGGTATCTATGCGGATATCCTTGTCCTCTATCTCTATGTCTATATCGTCATCTATCTCCGGCGAGACCATCACGGAAGTGAAGCTGGTGTGGCGCTTGGCATTAGAGTCAAAAGGGCTTATACGTACCAGGCGGTGGATGCCGTTTTCTACCTTGAGATAGCCATAGGCGTTTTCACCTTTGATAATGAAGCTTACATCCTTGATACCGGCTTCATCTCCGGGCTGATAGTCAAGCTCTTCTACCTTGAAGCCATGTCTTTCTGCCCATCTAAGATACATACGATAAAGCATGCTGGCCCAGTCCTGAGACTCAGTACCGCCAGCACCCGGATGGATGGTGACTATCGCATTGGCACTGTCGTGTTCGCCGCTGAGCATCATTTGCACTTCGAGCGCATTGATATGATCGTTGAGGCTTTGGGCATCTTCGTAGAGGATCTCGAGGGTCTCGTCGTCCCCTTCGGCCTTAGCCAGTTCGAAGTACTCCTGTGCGTCGTTTAGCGCATCTGCGGCCGCATCATAGGTCGCAAGGATCCGTTCGGTACGGGTTTTCTCCTGTGAGATCTTGCCCGCATTTTCCGCATCGCTCCAAAAGTCCGGATTTTGCTGCATCTGCTCTATCTCTTGGAGTCTTTCGCGCAAGATATCGGGCTTGACGATATTGGTGATATTCTCCATCTTGGTGCTTAGTGTCTTGAGCAGTTCGCTGTATTCGTATGCGTCCACTGAAAAAGTTCCTTTTTGTTCCCCATTAAATTTTGGTATGATTTTATCAAAAGATAGCAAAGCAGAGGGTTAGAGATGGTTGTTGCCCATACGGTAGAAGAATTGCAGGAAGCCAAAAAAAGGCTTAGTGGAGATGTGGGATTTGTACCTACTATGGGTGCGCTGCACGAGGGGCATTTGTCTCTTATTAGACGAGCCGGAGAAGAAAACGACATAGTCATTGTCTCGATATTTGTCAATCCTACACAATTTTTGGAGGGCGAGGATTTGGATGCCTATCCAAGACGCGAGGAAGCAGATCTGAAGATATGTGAGCGCGCAGGGGTCGATATCGTCTTTATGCCGACAATAGATCAGATGTATGAAAAAGATGAGCTCAGTATCGGCGCTCCTGCTGTGCGAGGGTATATACTCGAAGGAGCCAAACGCCCGGGGCATTTTGACGGAATGCTACAAGTGGTGATGAAGCTCCTCAATCTAAGCGGAGCAGATAGAGCTTATTTTGGCAAGAAAGATGCCCAACAATTAGTGCTTATCCAGCAAATGGTACGCAATTATTTTATGAATATTGAGATAGTACCGTGTGATATAGTAAGGGACCAAAACGGTCTGGCTCTAAGCAGTCGCAATACCTATCTATCAGATGAAGAGAAGCAAAGAGCCTTGTGCCTCTCTTGGGCACTCAAAAAGGGAAGTGATCTGATATCCAAGGGCGAAAGAGATACCGAGACTATCAGATCGGCTATGCTTGAAGTGCTCAGTGAAGCAGACAGAGTCGAATATGCTGCGATAGTCAACCGATCTTTTCAGCATATAGACGAAATAGAACTGGGCAATACGATATTGCTGGTAGCTGCCTGGGTGGGCAAGCCGAGACTTATCGATAATTTATGGATTTAACGGCTACAATATACAAACTTTATTGGAGGAAGTTCAGATGCCCGGATCAGACAATACTCTGCTGCATATGCTGATAGATACCTGCAGAGTCCATGCCGACAAGACAGCTTTGGTTTACAGGGTGGGCGATGAGGAGTACAATGTCTCATATAAAAAGCTTCTTGAGGATGTTTTGGTGCTTTCTAGAGAATTTCGCAAAAAAGGGATATCCAAGGACAAAAGAGTTACTTTTATATGTGATAATCGATACGAGTGGATAGTGACCGATCTGGCGGTTATGTCTATAGGAGCTGTTAGCATTCCCCGAGGTAGCGATGCTACTCCAAAAGAGCTCGAGTATATCTTCGAGCACTCAGAAAGCAATTTTTTGATACTTGAAAACGAGCAGATGCTCGAGAGATACAAAGAGGAGATAAAGGGACTAAAACAACTCAAAGCTATTTTTGTCATTGAATCCAAAGGGGTTCACAAGATATTCGATCATACATTTGCGTATCATGATATCCTCAAAGATCGTCATATCTACGACAGTGACATAGAAGAGTTTGAAGCGCTTAAAACAAATCTGAGCGAAAATGATCTGCTGACGCTGATGTACACCTCCGGCACTACCGGCAAACCCAAAGGGGTGATGCTCACACACAAAAATGTGATGAAAAATCTTGAAGTCCTGCCCGAGATCCTAGAACTTAGCGAAGATGATCTTTGGCTATCCATACTTCCTTCCTGGCATATATTTGAACGCACAGTTGAGTATCTGATACTCTCAGCCGGATGTACGATGGTCTATTCATCTGTACGCACTTTTGCCAACGATCTTCAGCATTACAAACCTACTATAGTAGCAACTGTGCCCAGACTTTGGGAATCAATGTATACCAAGATCAATTCCGCACTTCAAAAGCAAGACCCCAAAAAAGCAAAGATATTCAAAAAACTGGTAGCTGTCAGTGAAGCATATAGATACAATATACGCATCATCAAAGACGAATTGCCCATATATCAACCACACAGTTTTTTTGGTCGCCTCTTGCCAGTAAGTATTGCAGCGCTCAAGGTCGCAGCACTCTATCCACTGTATCAATTTGCCCAGAAAAAACTCTCAGCCGTGCAAGAAAAATTTGGCGGCAGGCTTAGATTGGCCGTAAGCGGTGGGGGAAGTTTGCCTGAGTTCTTGGATAAGTGGATAGATGCCATAGGGATCAGGATAGTCAATGCATACGGTATGACCGAATGTGCTCCCGCCATTGCCGGAAGAGCGCTCAATTGCAATACCTTCGGCACTCTAGGGCTGCCGGTAAGAGATACGAAGCTTATAATCCTTGGTGAAGATGGCAAGAAGCTTGGATGCGGGGAAGTGGGCGAGATAGCAGTCAAAGGCGATCAGGTAATGCCTGGGTATTACAAAAATGAAGAGGAGAACGCCAAAGTCTTTACTAAGGACGGCTTTTTCCTCACAGGTGACTTGGGCAAACTCACCTGCAAAGGGGAGCTGGTGATTACTGGACGATCCAAAGAGGTTATAGTGCTGGCAAATGGTGAAAATGTTGATCCAAGCAAAATAGAGTCAGTAGTAGCGGCATTGCCGTTCATACAGGATATGATGGTCGTAGGACAGGACAAAAAGGGGCTTGGGCTCTTGATAGTGCCCGATTTTGAACATCTCAAAGAGTGTGTGAGTGAAAAATACGGCAAAGCGATAGAGTCGATAGATCATATTCTTGAAGATCAGCAACTGATCAACAAGATCAAAAGCGAGATCAACTCAGTTCTTCAGCATACCAGAGATTTCAAGCCGTTTGAGAAGCTGCAAGGGATTACGTTTCTAAAGGAGGAGTTCAAGCTTGGTGAAGAGCTGACCAATACCTACAAGAAAAAACGCCGTGTCATAGAGGCAAAATACAAGGAACTAATAGATAGGATACTGCCATAAAAATTACAATCATATACCTGCTTGTGTGATATGGCCGCACCTATAGTGTCATTTGTTGGTTTGGTCCCAAAAGCTTGCCGGAGAGCTACCTGCTTTTCCTGCCAAACAACAAGAACAGTCCAAAAAACGCAGCTGACACGAGGATGATGGAGGCTCCGGAGGTGATGTTGTACATATATGATATGATCAATCCTCCAACGCTAAAAAGTGTCGCAAGCAGTCCGGAGATGATCATCATCCCGGCCAGAGAATTTGACAGACGCTCTCCCATATATACAGGAATAGTAAGAAGGGCAATGACAAGTATGAGTCCTACTACCTTGATGGCGACCACGACAGCAAGCGCAGAGAGTATCAGGATCGTTGTATAGATCAGCGGTACATTGATGCCGCGAAGTGCCGCATATTCGCTGTCATAGGAGACTGCCAGTACCTCTCTGTATTTGAGTATTACTATCAGAATGATGATCCCCAGCAGTGTGGCCATAAAATAAAGATCGGTTGTACTCACAGCCAATATCGAACCAAACAGATACCCCATCAGATCTACATTGTACCCCGGCGTTAGGTCTACAAACACTACACCTATAGCCATACCGACTGCCCAGATAAGGCCTATGAAGGTATCAATTCTCTCTCGGTTTTTAAGTGTCAAAAAAGCTACCAGTAGTGCAGCAAGCACCGCAAAAACAGATGCGCCCAAAAATATAGGCAGCCCAAAATATACAGCCAGTCCTATCCCTCCGTATGATGTGTGCGCTATGCCGCCGGCTAAAAAAACCATACGGTTTACAACCACCAAGGAGCCGATGATACCTGCTATGATACTAACCAGCACTCCGGCAATGAGCGCATGCTGTACAAATCCAAAAGATAGCGCCTCTATCATGCTTCATCCTCCTTGCACTCATTGCATACTTCGCAATTCTCACCGCCCAGCATCTGCAATATATCGATCTCGCATAGATGTCCATTCTGGTCATGCAGATGAAAAATACTGCTTTTGTCGCTGATATCATGGAATGTAAGAGTGGTGTTGATATATGCGGCTTTGTTGGCGTATCCAAGTATGATAGATATATCGTGACTGACGACAAGGATAGTGATGTTCCGGTTAAGCTCTTTGAGCAGGTCATATATCTCTTTTTGGCCATTTGCATCTATGCTGGCAGTAGGTTCATCGAGTATGAGCAATTTGGGGCGTGAGCATATAGCTCTGGCTATCATAACCCTTTGTCTTTGGCCGCCGGAGAGAGAGCCTATCCTTTTATCCTCATAGCCGTCCATTCCAACTTGCCTGAGTGCTGATAGGGCGCACTCCTGCTCTTGTTTGGAATATCCAAAGAGCGGATGCTTTCTATCACTATTTCCTATGAGCACCACATCAAGCACCTTGATAGGAAAGTCTGTGTTGACATCAGTATTTTGGGGGACGTATCCTATCTGTTCTCTAACTTTTTTAGGAGCCTGACCAAAGACTTTTATCTCTCCCTTGTTGGGAGTGAGTATGCCCAGTATCAGCTTGAGCAGTGTTGATTTGCCACCGCCGTTGGGACCTATGATGGCCATGAAGTCATTCTGTTCTACCTTGAGGGATATATCTTTTAAAACCGGCTGAGAGTCATAGGCAAATGAGAGTTTATTTATTGATACAGGCTCCATCAACGAGCCTCTTTTTTGCCGGCTATGACACGGGCAAGTTTGAGCAGGTTTTCAGACCAGTCAGGGGCCATTGGGCTGATTTTGACCACCGGCACTTTTAGCTCATCAGCAAGGATCTTGACCATATTGTCAGGAGTTTCCGGTTGGGTGAAAACCGCTTTGACGTGAGCTTCTCTGGCTTGTTTGATCAGAGCTATCAGGTCTTTTGGTTTGGGGCTTTTGCCTGCTATTTGCACAGGCAGCTGCTTGAGTCCGTAGCGGCGGGCGAAGTAGCCCCAAGATGGGTGAAATACCATAAATACACTACCTCTGAGCGGCTTGAGAAGTTTTTTTATTTTTTTGTGTGTATTATTGATCTGTTTAACAAAGTTTTTATAGTTTTGTGTGTATTCCTTTTTGTGCTCAGGATCGTATTTGACAAGTGTCTTGAGGATGTTTTTGGCTATGATCTTGACATTGGTCGGAGTGGTCCAGACATGCGGATCGAGGGAGCTGGCTTTGTGAGCATTTTTTTCCTGCATTGGTATTCGCTTGATACCTTTGGAGATATCGATGATCTGCAAGTGGGTGTTGAGATCTTTGAATTTGGGCAGCCAGATCTTCTCAAATTCTACGCCGATAGCCATGTATATTTTGGCAAAAACGATCTGTTTCATTTGTCTTGGTTTGGGCTCATAAGTGTGCGGGGAGTTGCCCGGTTTTACCATGACACTCACTTCCACATTGTCTCCGCCTATCGCTTCGACGAAGGTCTTTTCGGGTACTATACTGACTACTATAGGTACTTTTGATACACCTATCAGTGTCAAAAGTATGATAGCTGATATTATTTTTTTCATAAGGCGGATTATATCCTATTATGGTAAATAAAATTTATTCGCCTCTTGATTTGTTCTACATTCCCGGTATGCGTGGGATTTTGTTCAGTTTGGAATTGCGGCAGTACCAGCCCCATCCTTTTTTTAGCCAGTGACCCACTATCGGCAGAGGTATCATTTTGCCCCCCTTATCGTTGCGGAAGACAAACGATGCTCCATTGCCTCCATCCATAACACAAAGAATGTTTAGGTGATGCATATAGCTTTCTCTACGTTCATGTCCTTTAGTCATCTCATCTATATTGGTAGCTACATTTCGTGCCATTACTTCAGCTATATGTCCTTGTTTGGCGCGCCAGTCCGGTCCGTCCAGGGCCACAGAGTCGCCTATGGCAAATACACCGTACACTTCTGATGTCTCGTCGTAATCATGCATTACCTCATTGTAGTCATTGACCAATATAAGACCCGCTTCATTTAGTGGGAGGTCAGAGTTTTGAAAGACCGGATGGCCGTCTCCGGCAGGCACGAACATCGTGAAGTCACTCTCTATCTTGCTGTCATCTTCAAAAATTATCCCATCAGGCTCAAAGGATTTGATCTTTTTGCCTACCTGAGTTTTGATACCGAGCTTATCAAAGTATATATCCATCATCTTAACGGCCTGATGCCCCATGCGGGCACCAGGACTTTGCATAGGGGCGAAGAATGTGAGCTCGAAGTTTTCCAGCAAACCTTTTTTCTTAAGAGTGTTGTGAATATTGAACAGCACCTCAAATGCCGGCCCTCCTCTGACGTTGCTCGCATCTTTTGGGTTGCCGCCAAATCCTACTGCTATCTTGCCGCTGCCTTTGGCAATAAGTTCATCGAGTCTTTTTTTGATCTGAACCGATTCTTCCGGTACTCCGCATATAGAGAGAAAATTCTCGCTCCCTTTATGTTGCATCTTGCCGCTTCCAATGGCTATGACAAGATATTCGGAGCTATGCTCACCGTTTGTACAGACTACCCTTTTTTCTTTGGAGTAGATCTCCTGGACTTCATCGATGATCACATCAAAGCCGTGAGCCTTGGCGATCTCATCAAGCGGCACGCAGATATCCTCAAAATCAACTTCTCCTGTCGGCACCCATATAGATGTAGGGTATATATAGAAATAATCCCGGTTGGAGATCATCGTGACTTTGTGTCCCTTTTTGCGTAGAAATATAGCGGCCTCTACACCTGCAAAACCACCACCCAAAACAAGAACGTGATGTTTTTTCATAACTTCCTCCAAGTTATAATTTACATAATAATATCAAATATGCTAAAAAAAACTAAGAAATTTGTTTTTTAGAACATATCGGGGAACATATCGTGTGGAGTTTTGTTACGTGTAGGAGTCTTGGTGGTAGTTCTCTTCTCGGTGACAGGGGTAGTGTTGCGCCTCTGTTTTGGCCCTCTTCTTTTTCTTTTTTTCCTTGCTGCTTCTTTTTGCTTGCGGAGTATCGCTTCTCTCTGGGCTTTTAGCTTGGCTTTTATCCTGCGAGTGCGCTCCTGCTGTTTTTTCTTGGCCATTTCACGCTCTTTTTTTATCTTTTCTTCACGCTCTTTTTTCTGTATAGCAGTGAGATTTGGTTGCAAAAATCCCTGATCTACGAGTACATCGACAATAGCCTTGAAGGCCGGCACGGCAGATTTGGAGGCAAAATACATCTTGGGTTTGCTCGCTTTTATGACGAGTACCCCTATAGTGTATTTGTGCCCTTTGTCGTCATTGGCAAATCCATAGAAACTACTGTTGTAGATCTTGCGATAATGTCCGTGGACCGCTATATGTGCCGTACCGGTTTTGCCCCCTATCTCAAGACCTGCATATTGAGCTGCGACTCCTGTTCCGCGCTTGACCACTTCCTTGAGAATAGTTTTGATCTGATCTGCAGCTCTTTTGCTGATAGCTCTTCGGTTTCCGTATTTTGGCTTGATGTGGTAGCGGCTGCCGTTAGAATCTTCAAAATAGTCTATAATTCTTGGCGTGACGGCTATGCCGTTATTGTTAAAAGCGCTGTAGGCTTTGAAAAGTTGGGCGAATGTCGCCGTCATACCGTATCCGTATGCCTGATTGGCTCTGTGGACTTTTGCAGAGAGCAATTTGGCTGATTTGATCCTTCCGTGCAATTCTCTGGAGAGATCTATACCGCTGGGCTGACCCAGACCAAATGCTGAGAGTCCGTCATGCATCTGCTTGCCCGTAAGCCTCCAGGCTATTTGTGAAATACCTACATTTGATGAGTGGACGATGATATCGGTCGCTGTCAGAGAGTCAAATATCTCATCATCGCTGATAGTGAATCTTTCGCTGATCTTGAGTTTGCCTCCGTGCACATCAAACCAGCTGCCGGGGGTGACCTTGCGATGTTCAAGCGCTATAGCCAGAGTGATAGGTTTGATGACCGAACCCGCCTCATACGGATACTCCCCAAACTTCGGATTGAGTTTGCTTACATCCTGCTGCCTGATATGGGCCGGATCGTAGCGCTCTGTACTGACCAGAGAGATCACGCGTCCAGTCCTGCTTTCCATTACTCCGGCGATGATCTCCTGTGCGCCGGTTTCCTGCTTGAGTCTGTCCATTGCAAACTCTATACGCCGCTGCAGTGATAGCGGTATATTCAGATGCAGATCCATGCCGTCTATTCGTTTTTGGCGTTCGCAGCTTCCGTTGCGTATGATAGTACCCGCTATATCTCTTTTGCCTCGAACAAAACCGTTCTGACCCGAGGTGAGATACTTCTGATAGTGCCTCTCCAGGCCTTTGACACCCTTGACTCCTACATATTTGCCGTTATCGACCTTTTTGATATATCCAAGTATCGGCTCTAGCACATCGCCAAACGGAAACTCCCTTTGTTCGCCGCTTTCTATGATATCCAAACCGTGGACTATATTGATTCCTTTGCGGTTTTTGATAGGGCGGAAAACTCCCAGACGGCGCAGTTTGTACGCCAGGGATTTGAGACTGATAGCGGCATTGGCGTCTATCTCTTTGGAGATGGTGACATACCCTTTTTTGCGATGCCCTTTTTTATCCAAAAAGCTTTTGCGTATCTCATCTTCGCTCATGCCGCTGTATATACTGAAGAGGCGCACGAACATATCCCTTTTAGCAGGGTCAATACCTGGAGCATAGACTACTGCTTTGTATATTTTGTGCGGCAATCCAAGTGTAAAGTCGTCCTTGGAGATGATCCTGCCGCGCAGGGCACGGTCGTGTATGGTGGCTGTCTGGGCCGGCAGGTGCCTGTCGGATGCAATGGTGCGGAATACGGAAGCAAGGAAGATCGCGATAAGAATAAGGATAAGAACAAAAAGAAAAAGCAGTTTGTTGCTTCGGCGATCCATAGCTTCGCTCTTCTCTCCCATAGGGCCCGCACCTTTCATATTTTTTGATATTTTAGTAGAATTTATCTTCAATTTGACTATAATGTCATCAATTTACAGATTTGGTCAGGTTTTTTCATGAGGATAGACAAAACACTTTTTGGCGCGGTGATAGCGCTTTTTACCATATCGCTGATTATGAGCTTTTCTCTATCCGAATACACAGTCATTTACTATGGGTACAACAGTTTACATTTTTTTCTGAGGCAGCTTGGGGCTATTGTGATTGGGATAGTGCTTATCACTGGACTTAGCAGGCTCGATCCGGATAGATGGTTTGTGCCCATTGGATTTGGGGTGTTTATAATCTCATTACTGGCCATGATGGCTATGCCTTTCATGCCAGAATCTCTGGTCAAAAGCGTGCTTGGAGCCAAACGCTGGATAAGGCTGGGTCCCATATCGATAGCGCCTGTGGAGTTTTTCAAGGTAGGGTTCGTGTTTTTTCTCGGCTGGAGTTTTTCGCGCAAGATACTCTCGGATAAAAAATTCTCACTGATAGACGAGATCAAACTTATCTTTCCTTATCTGCTGGTATTTGGGCTTGCCATAGTGTTGATAGCTATCTTCCAAAAAGATCTCGGTCAGGTGACTGTACTTGCCATTACTTTTGTGTTGATGCTTATCTTTGCGGGCAGGAGCGTTAAGCTTTTTGTCTCTCTTGTGAGTGTCGGTATGCTGGGATTTGTGGGGCTGATACTGATCGCTCCCCACCGAATGGCGAGGATCAAAAGCTGGTGGGGGACGGTGCAGGATACGTTCTTGCAGTTTTTTCCCGATGATATAGTGGGCAAATTTCGTGTCGATGCGGGACAGGAGCCTTATCAGATAGCCAATTCTCTCAATGCTATGAAAAACAGTGACTTTTGGGGACAGGGGCTTGGCAACGGTCAGTTCAAGCTGGGGTATCTAAGCGAGGTGCATACCGACTTCATACTATCCGGACTCACTGAAGAGCTTGGGTTTTTGGGTCTTTCATTTGTAGTGTTGCTGGTCTTGACAGTGGTCTTCAGGCTGTTTAAGATAGCGGCATCGGTGGACAATCCTACATACTATCTTTTTAGCGCGGGGGTCGGGATGCTGGTGATATTCTCTTTTTTGGTCAACAGCTACGGCATCTCGGGTCTGACCCCCATCAAGGGTATAGCCGTACCGTTTCTCAGCTATGGAGGCTCGCAGATACTTGCCAGTTCTCTGGCGATTGGGATGGTGCTGATGATATCCAAAAGGAGAGCAAGATGAGTATTGTGATGACAGGAGGCGGCACCGGAGGGCATCTGGCGATCATTCGCGCGGTAAAAGAGCAACTAACAGTGAGTAGTGAGCAGAGAGCAGTGAGTAGTGAGCAGAGAGCAGAGAGCAGAGAGCAACTAACAGTGAGTAGTGAGCAGGTAGCAGTGAGCAGAGAGCAGAGAGCAGAGAGTAGTGAGCAGAGAGCAGAGAGTAGTGAGCAGAGAGCAGATAGCCGTGACAGGGTTGAGCGTTTAGGGTTCAGGGGTCAGGATTTGGCTCCTTTGGTTTACATCGGCTCCACGCAAGGACAGGATCAAAAATGGTTCGCAGACGATGAGGACTTTGCCGCGCGATACTTCCTTGAGACCAAAGGGGTGGTCAATCAGCGAGGTCTGGGGAAGCTCGGTTCGCTTTGGATGCTCTTCAAGGCTTTTTTGCGGGCTAGAAAGCTTTTGAAAAAGCACCAGGCAACGGTAGTTTTTTCCGTCGGAGGTTTTTCGGCGGCTGCGACAGCATTTGCCGCCAAAAGTCTGCGTATCCCGCTGGTGATCCATGAGCAAAACGCGGCTCTGGGATCACTCAACAAACTGCTCAAACCGTATGCTGATGTATTTATCTCTTCATATCTGGATGAGAGCCCTATACACGCCTATCCTATCAAACAAGTATTTTTCGACAAGGCCCGCATCAGAGAGCAGGTGAGCACGGTGATCTTCCTTGGGGGTTCGCAGGGGGCTCAGGCGATCAATGCGCTGGCTCTCGATCTGGCGCCAACGCTCAAAGAACGGCGTATCCGTATCATACATCAGGCGGGAGAGCGCAACATCGCGGCAACAAAAGCGGCGTATGATGAGCTGGGGATCGAGGCAGAGGTATTTGGCTTTACCGATAGATTGGCGGAGTATATGGGGCAGGCGGATTTGGCGATCGCTAGAGCCGGAGCCTCGACTCTGTGGGAGCTGGCCGCCAACGCCCTGCCGACGCTGTTTATCCCCTATCCGTATGCGGCGAGCGATCATCAGTATCACAATGCGCAGTTTCTGGTCGAGAAGGATCTGGCATGGCTGATGCGTGAGAGCGAGATCGATCGGGAGAAGATCCTTGCGTTGCTGGATGAGGATATGAGCAGTCGAAGCAGGGGATTGATGGAGATCGTAGAAAGAGATGGAGCGAGGCAGATAGCAAATATGCTTGTTGAGCTGGGAATTAGGAATGAGGAATTAGGAATGGGTGAAATGGGTTTGAATGGTAAACCCAAAATCCTGAATCTTATCCCATAAATTCTATATCCTAATTTTCCATTCACAGATTTGATACGATTTTGTGGTAGAATATCGATAAGTAATTTTAAGGAGAATGAAATGAAAAAGATCGCAGGTTTGATTTTGGGCGCGGTGGCTGTTGTGGCTCTGAGCGGGTGTAGTCCTACAGGGGACGATAATCCGTGGAATGGTTCCGGCAACAATCAAGGCACAAGTATATCAAGTGTAGATATTAAAAAATTGCATAGCGGCTATATTATTATGGGCTATGACTATGGAAAAGGCAGAAATGTTGAAATAGATTTTTGTGGTTCAAGACCCAACTATGGTGGACATTATGACTATTATAGGGATGGTGCATCAACACAAAGTGGCACTTTTAACATTAAAGATGGCGATAGGCTGACAGAATCCAGAATAAACTTTTTTATGAATGATGGTCACACATCATATAGGATTGATACTGAGGATGATAATAATTATGGTCTTTTAAAAGTAGGCCATACATACAAAATTAAATTTCAAAATGAAGAGATCAATATAGATAAAATATACACTTGGCCTGACTGCTAAAGTATTTTACTCGTTTCCGCCGTCTCGATGGGAACACATAGATCACAATATCTCAAACCGACCAACGATATTGTGGTGCAAGAGCAAGCCTTGTGTGCCTAGGCACAGGAACCGCAAATTTATTTGAGGCTGGCACTATCTGCCTCGAATAAATTTGAGGTTCCAAAATCCCATCTGACCAATTTTGCTCATCAAACCTATTCAACCCCCCATCCTGAACCCAGAACCCTATCCCCCACATCCCACATCCTATATCTTAATCTCCACAATTCCTTCATAATTTTTTCACGATACTCCCACAGTAGTATGCCACAATACGGTATCTCAAAACAAAGGAGTCGAGATGAAAAAGATAGTGATGTTATTTTCAGCCGTGGCGGCTGCATGGACTCTAAGCGGCTGCAACGCTGCGGGCACTCTTCCATCCGATGGAACATACCCGCCTGATAGCGGATACAGCAGCAATATAAAGATCGAGCATGTGGACTATACCTACTCATCCGATCCGCAAAAATCCCAGGTGCTTATCCAAAACAGCTCCGAATCGGATTTTGATATAGTTGATATATACAGCGGTCCTCTCGATGGACCGTATGCCCACTCATTCCCCAATGAAAACCCGCCTGACTATATAGCACCGGGAGCACAAAGACTGTTTCAGACAAGCAACTGCCAGGACTATCTTGAGTGGTGGAAGATCAAGATCATAGACGAATACGGCAATGTCGCAGAGGGAAAATACAAAAGACAATGCGGATACAGAGAGATACTCAGAGTGACCAACTGGTAGTCCAAAGGGAGAGATTTTCCAGCTTAATCCAAATTTGGATAAAATCTCTCCAAAGGAGTGCAGATGAAGAAAAGTTTCGCAAAGGTATTACTGATAGGTTTGCTGCTGCTTTTGGGCGGCTCTATGGAGGCTAGGGTCAGCTCGGATTATACAGCCGGCTACAATGACGGCTGCCTGAGTGCCAGGGGACATTACACACGCAGTGCGTACAAGTACCGCCATTCTACCCACTACCACAAAGCTTGGCTCAAGGGCAAAAGAGTTTGCTTGACAAAAAGAAAATATACTAAAAAAAAGCGCAAAAAAATTACCCATCGCAGGAAAAGAGCCTATGTAGGACCTTGTAATACGGAGGTGCCCTGGGTAGCTTTTCGCAAAGGATGGGATGACGGTCTGCGTTCTGCCAAAGGTAGATTCTATGTCAACCGCAGAGGATGCGCTGCATATCGTCGAGGATGGATCAGCGGATATCGATCTTGCCACTGTGGCGAGCTTAAAAAGCCGGACAGCTACGCAGAGGGTTATTATCAGGGGTGCTCCAGCGCAAATGACATCAAATTAAGAGATGATTATTATTATGGTAAATCATCCGGCTACAGGAAAGGCTGGATACAAGGATTTAGGGATTGTCGGGGGATATACCGATAATGAATTAGGAATGAGGAATGAGGAATTTTGGTATGCATTTCTTTGAAATGCTTTATTGAAAAATATTCGCATCCCCAATATACCAATCCACTAATACATTTTTCGCTAAAATATCCATCAATTTAACAAATGGATATTTTTATGGACATTAGACGACAGTTTTTAGATTTTTTTATCTCCAAGGGACACAAAGAAGTACCGAGCTCACCTTTGGTACCGGATGATCCTACATTGATGTTTACCAATGCCGGGATGGTGCAGTTTAAAAAGATCTTTACCGGCGAAGCTCCCATCCCTACGCCTCCACGCGCTACAAGCTCTCAGCTGTGTGTCAGAGCAGGTGGCAAGCATAATGATCTGGACAATGTAGGCTATACCGCCAGGCACCATACGCTTTTTGAGATGCTGGGCAACTTTTCGTTTGCCGATTATTTCAAAAAAGAAGCTATAGCATATGCATGGGAGTTTGTCACTTCTTCCGATTATCTGGCATTGCCGGTCGAGAAGCTCTGGGTGACGGTACACGAGAGCGATGATGAAGCGTATGATCTATGGAAAGAGCATATCGATGAGGATCGGATCTTGCGTTTTGGGGACAAGGACAACTTTTGGCAGATGGGCGAGACGGGTCCTTGCGGGCCAAGCTCTGAGATCTTTTACGATCAGGGAGAGGAGCATTTCAACTCTCCTGAAGATGTGATGGGCGGCGAGGGGGATCGTTTCCTTGAGATCTGGAATCTTGTCTTTATGCAGTATGACCGCAGTGAGGACGGGACATTGACTCCGCTGCCCAAGCCCAGCATCGATACGGGCATGGGGCTGGAGCGCGTGGTGGCCATCAAAGAGGGGGTATATAACAATTACCACTCCTCTCTCTTCACCCCTTATCTGGACAAGATCGGTGAGCTGGTCGGCACGCCTTATGATTACGATGCGCCCAACTCTGCCAGCTACCGTGTCATCGCCGATCATCTGCGATCTGTATCGTTCCTGCTGGCCCAAGGGGTGAATTTCGACAAAGAAGGGCGCGGGTATGTGCTGCGCCGTATCATGCGCCGCGCCATCCGGCACGGGTATTTGCTGGGGCTTAGAGATCCCTTTATGTACAAGCTGGTCGATACCCTCGTATCGGTCATGGGGCATCAGTACGACTACCTGCCTACCAAAGCCGAAGCGATCAAGGGCTCCATGAAACTCGAAGAGGAGCGGTTTTTTGATACGATTGAGGCAGGGATCAAGCTTTTTAATGCCCAGTTGGAGCAGACCAAAGATACTTTTGACGGCGAAGTGGCGTTTAGGCTCTATGATACCTACGGTTTCCCGCTTGACCTGACACAGGATATGCTCAGAGAAAAAGGGATCGCTCTGGATATTGCGGCTTTTGATGCCAAAATGGCTGAGCAAAAGGCCCAGTCCAAAGCCAGCTGGAAAGGCACCGGCGATGCAGCAACCAGCGGTGATTTCAAAGCTCTCAAAGAGCGGTTTGGCATCAATGAATTTGTCGGATATGAGCAGACTAAGACCACCGCCAAAGTACAGGCGCTGCTGGATGAGAATTTCAGGCAGGTTGATACCCTCGATGGTCACGGCTGGGTGATGCTCGATCGCACACCTTTTTATGCCGAATCGGGCGGCCAGGTCGGTGATAAGGGCATATTGACTCTGACCTCAGATGACAATCGAAGCGAAGCGGAGTTGTCGTCTGCGGGCCTGACCCCATTGGCAAGAGTGCTGGATACGAAGAAATTCCTTGATATGAATCTCTCAGAATTTGAGGGCAAGCTCTCGGTGGGCGATGAGGTAACTGCTGTGGTCGACCCCTCTCGGGCTGAGATCGAAAAGCACCACTCGGCAACCCACCTGCTGCATGCGGCACTCCGAGCTGTACTGGGGGATCATATCGCCCAGGCCGGATCGCTCAATGACGACAAAAGACTTAGGTTTGACTTCTCGCATCCCAAAGCTCTCACTTCTGAAGAGTTGCGCAAGATCGAAGAGTGGGTCAACGACAAAGTAGCGCGCGCACTGCCCAGAGAGACCAAGATCATGAGTGTAGATGAGGCCAAGGCAAGCGGAGCAGTAGCGCTCTTTGGCGAAAAATACGGCGATGAGGTGCGGGTAGTTGATTTCGCCGGAGCCTCGATTGAGCTGTGCGGAGGAACCCATGTGGACAATACCGCTCAAATCGGTCTGTTTGTGATCACCAAAGAATCGGGAGTGAGTGCTGGAGTGCGCCGCATAGAAGCAGTCTGCGGCCAAGCTGCAGTAGAGCTTGATAGGGAAATACGGGATGAGATCTCCAAGATCAAAGAGGAACTCAAAAATCAAAATCCGCTTGCCGGTATAGCTAAGCTCAAAGATGAGATCAAAACACTCAAAACCGAGCTAAAAGTTGCCCAAAGTGCTACCAAAAAAGAGCTCAAACCTACAAAGATCAACGGAGTCCATGTCATTATCGACGAAGTGGATAGCGGAGATATCAAAGAGCTGATAGACGAAGCTAAGAACCGATATGATCAAGTAGCAGTAATGCTTTTTCAGAAAAAGGGAGACAAAGTGCTTCTTGCTGCCGGAGCCAAGGGGGTAGATCTCAAGGCCGGAGAGTGGATCAAGGCCATAGCGCCTATCGTAGGAGGCGGTGGCGGAGGACGACCTGATTTTGCCCAAGCAGGCGGCAAAGACCCCTCAAAAATAGGATTGGCCATAGACGAAGCTAAAAACTATCTCATGGAGATACTTGAGGATAGCAACTGAAAATGTATAGCCACATAGTCGTATTTTTGCATGTTCTATCGGCCTTTGTGTGGGTAGGCGGCATGATAGCGATCCGTGTGGCGGTTCATCCGGTGTTGCAGAGCATTGAAGATCACCCCATAAGACTTGGCAAGACTCTTGAGGTCACTGGCAGATTGTTTCATCTTGTGATCCCGTTTATTTTGACATTGCTTGTTACGGGTTTGATCATGGTGTTGGATACAGACGGACATGGCGGCCACAATAAAGTACTATATTTATCCAAAGAGATCATATGGAGCCTCATGGCACTGAATTTTATCTATATGTATATCAAGCGAGCAAAAGGGTGGAAACTCTTTGGTAGCCAAGAATATAAGAGTGCCAGAGAGATAGTAAGATATATACCAAATATTCTTTTGCCTGTAAATATCGCGCTGGGGATCTTGGCGCTGTGGATAGGCGTGAGTCTGAGGGGACTATGATAGCCAGGATCATAAAATTTTTGACCGTACTGGGGCTTATAGGAGTACTGGTAGTAGTTGGAGGCTTTCTGTACTTTTATCAACAGACCGAACTCGAAGCGGATAAACTCATCAACTACACTCCCGATGTCTCAAGTGAGATACTTGACCGCCACGGCAAGAGGCTTGCATATATCTTCAAAAAACGTCATAGGCTTTATGCTACATATGATGAGATACCTCCGTATCTGATAGAGGCCCTTGTAGCGATAGAAGATACGAAGTTCTTCGAACACAAAGGTGTCAATCCGGATGCTATACTTCGAGCAATCATCCGAGACATAAAGGCCAGAAAGTTTGTAGAAGGCGGCAGCACTATCACGCAGCAGCTTATCAAGATCACATTACTCAGCAGCCAAAAAAAGCTTGAGCGAAAAATCAAAGAGGCTATATTGGCTCTCAAGATAGAAAATCGCCTCAGCAAAGAGCAGATACTTGAGAGATATCTCAACGAGATACCATACGGCAACAACTACTATGGCGTCAAAACCGCCGCTCAAGGGTATTTCCACAAAGAACTGCGGAATCTGACGCTCAAAGAGTCAGCATTATTGGTAGGGCTGCCCAATGCTCCAAGCTTCTATAATCCTCTTCGTCACTACAAGCGAGCCCTTAACCGCGCCAATGCGATACTCTACAGGATGAAGTCACTGGGATGGATCACAGAAGAGGAGTACCTCAGAGCATCCAAAGAGATCCCGAAAGTATATCGAACCACCTTGACCCAAAATGTCGCACCATATATAGTAGATGAGCTGATGCGCCGTTTCAGGGGCCGTTTTGGTGATATACGGACCGGCGGATACAAGATCTATACCACCATAGACCTGGATATGCAAAAAATCGCCAGAGAAGCACTCAGAAAAAATTTTGACAATGTCACCAAGCGTTATGGAGATGACTCCAGTACCACTAAACTTAACGGAGCCTTGATAGCTGTAGAGAACAGTACCGGAGATATACTCTCTATGGTAGGAGGGGTAGACTATCGCAAAAGTGCATTCAATCGTGTGACTATGACCAAGAGACAGCCCGGATCGGCATTTAAGCCCTTTGTCTATCAAACAGCTTTGGATATGGGATACAATCCTGCTACCAAACTGACCGATCTGGCTCGAACATTTAGGTATACAGTAAATGGCAAAACCAAAATATGGGCGCCCAGAAACTATGAGCGTGACTACAAGGGTTTTATCACCCTTAGGGACGCACTTGTGCATTCGCGCAACCTTGCTACTGTCAATCTGGTCTATGATATAGGTGTAGAGGTGATACGCAAGAGGCTTGCATTGCTTGATGTTCCCGATATCCCCAAAGACCTCTCCATAGCTCTGGGCAATCTAGGACTTAGCCCCCTCAAAATGGCCCAGATCTATACGGTTTTTTCCAACCATGGGCATATGATAGAACCAAGACTTGTTAGCAAAATAATCTCCAAAGAGGGAGCTGTGCTCTATGAGACCAAACCCAAAGAGATAGCCAACTTCACCAAGCCTGAGCAGGCATACCTGATGACCGATATACTCAAAGATGTCATCAGGCAAGGCACCGGACGCAATGCACAGGTTGACGGGATTGAGCTAGCAGGCAAAACAGGCACAACTAACAAAGGGGTAGATGCTTGGTTTTGCGGCTATTCTCCTACAGTCACAACCATAGTGTGGTATGGCAGGGACGATAACCGACCCATCGGCAAGCATGCCACAGGAGGCTCCGTCTCGGCTCCGGCGTTTGCTGATTTTTATCGCGGGCTAATGCGACTTTATCCCAATATTCCAAAACGGTTTGAAAAACCTGAGGGTGTCTATGTGGGAGAGATAGACGGGCACAAAGAACTATATACCGATATTTCTCCGCTTCCTGAAAGCTCACAAAAAAAACCGACTACCCCGGCCTCTATCTTTGCAGGGATTGAGGACGCAGAAAGCAACAATAGTGTACAATCAGGCATAGATACCGCAAACAGTGAGGATATGGGTGATATGGAGGTGATCCGACTCGATGATGAACCCATCAGAAGTGAGACTAATATCTCCAAAAAGCAACCAAAAGAGGAAATAGATCCTCTAAACCTCAAGCCCATCAAACCAAAGCCGGCAGGTGAAGCAGATGAGGGGGAGGCGCTGTTTTGATATAAAGGAGATGATATGGCGACAATAACCTTTAGAGCTTTTTCGGAACTGAGATTTAAGTTTGAAGACAAAGGGGTCAAATATGCTGGATCTCTTGAAGTGCCTGACGGCATTACAGCTGTAGAGTTGTTTAAAAGCTATGGTTTTGATGAGAGCGAGATGGAGGCGGTGTTTATCAATCACAAAGTAGTCCCAAGGGATACTGTGCTACAGGATGGAGATCGAGTCTCCATAGTCCCTGCTGGCGGCATACCCGGTCATGTAGTGGGGTATATAGGCAAAAAGGGTCTTGAGTGATCAGTTCCACACAATGAGATTGAAATAGTTGGTCACTCTCTCCACTACTTTGCCTTCCGTATCTAAATGGTTTTGCAGAACTTTGTCTATCTTTTTTCGATCGGGATGCAGATCGTGCGCCTCAAGGCGCAGGGCACAGCTCTCTATAGCATCATCAATGGGCTTGATGCGCACTTTTTCTTCTACAGGTTTTTGCAGCTTGTAAGATATGGAGTTGTCTTCCAGCCATTTGATAAGTCTCACTCCTCCGTTTGGCGGGGTATAATATGCTCCATGTGCTTCAAAAAGCTCCTCAAGTAGTTTGGTCCCTCTTTTGTCACCCCATCCGAGAAATATCTTGGTGTGAGCAGATCGGTGCATTTTGTCAAATCCGTCATCTGTACGGGTAGCCGGCGACATTGTGCTGATAGCAATATCCCATTTCGTATCAGGCAGATCAAACTCCTCCCAACTGCTGTGGCGGGTCTGAATATTCTCTATATCATAGCGTGCCGCATCCTCTTTGAGCAAAGATAGCATCTCTTCTGAAATGTCCAGAGCATCTACCATTTTTGCTTTTTTTGCTATACGGAGAGTATAGACGCCTGTTCCGCAACCTATATCTATCACCTTTTTGCTGTCCCATTTCACACCCATTTGGGCTATCAACGAGCATATCTTCGACTCGAAAGTATCATTGCTTGGAGAGTATCTGTTGTAGCGGCGGGCTTTCTTGTTCCAGATATTCTCCATATCTCCCCTTCATGCCGGTAGTAGTGTGAAGTCATCATTGAGTAGATCGGTTATCAGTATCTTGCCATCGAGAGTTTCTCCGATACCGAGAATCAATTTGATCGTCTCTGCAGCTTGTATAGAGGCTACGAATGCCGCACTGAAGGATAGATTGCCCATCTTCTCTTCTGTGCCTTTGCCATCTTCATGGTATATATGTTCAAGCGTAGTATTGACACTTACTTGTCCGCTCATACCTGCTATCGCGCCGTGCACGAAAGGGATATTTCTATCAGTACACTCCCTGGCAAGTGAGAGTTTTACAGATGGGTCGTCGAGGGCGTCTATGACCACATCAGCTCCCGATATGATACCAAAATCGCTCTCAGGATCGAGATACTTGACATATGTGTGTATATCCAATGCTGGATTGATCAAAGGAAGTTCTTTTGCAAGTATAGACACCTTATGCTCTCCAATGGTATCCAAGGAAGCAAATCTTTGTCTGTTGAGGTTGGTCTCCTCATAGATATCAGGATCTATAAGTATCATCTCCCCGATACCTATGCGAGCAAGCATTACAGCCACATGACCTCCAAGTCCTCCGCATCCAATGATGGTGACCTTGGATGAGAGGAGTTTTAGTTGGCCAAAGGCATCAATAGTTTCGCGATTGCGTGCAAAGCGCATAGGGAAAATTCCATTTTCCAATGCCAGTGATTCGAGCTCTTTGATGCTGAGGTCAAATGAGTCCGCTATCTTTTGAGCCGAGGCAAACGGCAGTAGAGCGTCCTTTGAATATCTTTTTATCTCTTGTATAATATTGTTCAGATCCCCTCCTTGTATATGATTATTTCGCACTCATTGCCTAATCTGCAAAGATCAGCTTCTATCCTCCGCCGACTTTTGGGAAAAGTGCCAGAGTATCGCCGTTGCTGAGTACAAAATCCTTCTGCACGTGCCTTCCGTTGACCATCATCACGCCTATAGGATAGTCGGCTACATTGATCCCGGTTTCTGATATGACATCTGATACAATAGTACCTTTGGGATACTGCCGTTTCTCTATTTTGAACTTGTCTTGGCGGTACTGAGCAAAAAGCTTGACCGTGACCTCAATACTATCCATCAAAAATCCCAGAAAGCGTCTATTTCTTCGTTGGTGAAGTCCCAGACGACATTGTGCGGAGGCAGAGGCTCATATTTCATGAATTCCGGTATGCGGTCATCTGCCTTGCCGAGTCCTGCTTTGAGATTGAACTCATGTTCTGTTTTGAGTATATTTTTGCCGAGATTGGTCACATCATCTGCGGTAAGCTCGGCTCCAAATCTAGCATTGATCATATCTATCAGAGCCGGCAGACAGGCAGGATCATCAAGAGCGGGGAAGGCTACAAATATACACATGCCTGTACTGTCGATGGCTGCCGAAGCTATCTGTAGATTGCGTGAGAGCTCTACCTGGCCGTCTTTCTTGAGAGGATCAAGATACCCGCCGCTGTTGAGGATATTGGTAGCGACTGCGTATCCTGCGGTGTGGTCTGCACCCATTGGTGTAGTTACATAGGTGATGCCCTGACCTTTGATGGCGCGTGGCTCATAAGCAGGGATACCCTGATTTTTGACTACCGGTACTCTCACTACTCCAAGTATCTTGCCGACATTGCCGGCACCGCTGCCAATGATTTTGCCAAGTGGCGTACCGTTGGGGATGTCCTCTGTGAGTATCTTTTTGACCGCTTTGGCATCGCCGAATGAGATGAGTTTGCCCTCTGCAGCTACGCCAAAAGTCACGCCCGTCTCTATAGCATCTACTCCTATATCATCCATAATATGGTCTATCTCGGCTATCTCGTCGATGTTGTCTATACCGTAGTTAGCACCAAAAGCCCAGATCATCTCATACTCAAATCCTGAAGTGACATAGTTGCCGTCTTTGTCATTGTATGTCTGCGAGCATTGGATCACACATCCTGCATGGCAGCCGTGAGTGGTGCTTCCGCCCCTTGCTTTGATCAGTTCCGCCACATGCTCTCCGGAGATCTCCTCAGCATTGTCGGATGTGCCGTATCGGAAATTCAAAGAGGGTAAGCCCCCTGCTTCATTGATGATATTTATCAGGATATCGGTACCAAACTGGGGCAGACCCTCGCCGCTGATGGGGTTTTCCTTGAGAGCCTTGGTAAAGGCTTTGTTGGCCGCTCTGAATTTCTCGGGATCGGCAAGATGGGTTTCTCTGTTGTCTGCTGCATCTATAGTGATCACTTTGATCTTTTTTGATCCCATCACAGCCCCTAGGCCCCCTCGTCCAAGACTTCTGATTTTTCCTTTAGGGTCTTTGACGGAGACATTTGAGATCAGCATCTTTTGTTCACCGGGAGTGCCGATGCTGAAGACAGCCACTTTTTTGCCGTAACGCTCCATCATGATATCAAGTACTTCGAAGTTTTCTTTGCCTACCAGCTCCGGACAGGCATTGATCTCCACATGCTCTTTGGTTACATGTATATGGAAGAAATTCTCTTCATCTTTGGGCAAGCCCTCTATAATGAGAGCTTTGACGCCGAGTTTAGCCATGATACCTGCACTAGTACCTCCAGAATTGCTTTCCTTGATGCCGCCTGTGAGCGGACTTTTGGCCCCCAGGGATGTCCTTCCGCTGTTGGCCGCTGCTGTTCCTGAGAGCAGTCCTGGAGCAAAAACAAGCTTGTTGTTGGGTCCAAGCGGGTGGCACTCGGGATCGACTTCTGCAGCAACGATAGTCGAAGTAAGTCCCCGTCCTCCAAGCCCAAGCCATTCCTTAGGCACATCTTCTACAGCATAGCTGAGATCGTTCATCCTTACACGATATATTTTGTCTGCCATTTCTTCTCCTTTTGATATCGCCCAAAGAAAATGACACAGAAAATACTCGCATAAAATATGCCATTTTCCTCAGACAGAAAATGGTCCAGATTTGCATTATACCATAATTATTGAGGCAATATCGATAAAATGGTGGTTTAATAAGAGTTATTTAGTCTGATTTATCTCTTTGCCAATAAAACTGTGGCATTATTTGCATGATCATATTCTCCCAAGGATACTAATGACAAAGTTGGATATTTATAGTTTTGAAAGTGCGTTAGAGATGGCACTTGAAGCTGCCGAGGCCATAAAGCGCAAAGAGATTGTGATGTTAGACAAGGCTATAGGCAGAGTGATAGCTGAGCAGATAATCTGTCGCAAAAATATGCCTTCATTTGACAACTCAGCCATGGACGGATTTGGCGTAAGGTTTGAGGATGCCGGCAAAAGGTTGGAAATCGTAGGTACTGTCTATGCAGGTGATGTGCCGCAGATGCAGGTTGGCAAAGGTCAGGCGGTACGCATAATGACCGGAGCCAAGGTACCCGAGGGTGTCGATACGATAGTGCCTATTGAGGATTGTCCCCAAGTGAGTGAAAAGAATGTGATAGTACCGGATAAGCTCAAAAAAGGGAACAATCTCAGACTAAAAGGCGAGGAGCAAAAGAAGGGCGCTGTGCTTTTGGAGGCCGGAACTATGCTCCAGCCATCCCATATCGCTATGCTCTCTGCTCAGGGGATAGTCGCCCTGGAGGTTTTCAGTCCTATCTCCATAGCAGTGATCTCTACGGGGAATGAGATCAGAGAGCCGTGGGAAGAGAGTAGTGAAGATGAGATATACAACGCCAACGCTTTTGGGATAACAGCACTTTTGAGAAGCTATGGTTTTTCGCCTGATTATGTCGGTTCGATCCCTGATAGTCTGGATGAGACCAAGGATTTTATCGCAGGTGTCAAAGAGTATGATGTGGTGATAAGTACAGGCGGCATCAGCATGGGGGATGCTGATTATCTATATGAGGCTTTCGAGTCCAACGGGATGAAACCGATCTTTCACGGCATCAATGTCAAGCCAGGCCGCCCTGCTATGATGGGTGTGATGGGAGATACATTTGTGATGGCAATGCCCGGCAACCCATTGACGGCAATGGTTAATATACTGCTATTGTCTATACCTGTGCTGTATAAGAGACAGGGTGCATCAAAATATTATCATCAGATACTTTATGCAGATAACGCTCAAAGCTTCAAAGCACGCCCCGGACGCACCAACCTCGTCTTGGGCTCCCTCCAAAACGGCCGCTTCCACGTCACCCGCAACAACAAGTACGGCTCAGGGATGCTCACCCCCCTGATGGAGTCTGATGCTGTTGCGGTACTTGGTGAAAACAGAAACGGAGCCCACGAGGGCGAGAGGCTCAGGGTGATACCTTTCTCCCACACTGTAATGAGCGATGCCTGCGAGATGATGAACGAATAGTTTCTACTGATTGGCTTTGGATTCGGAGACCAAATCGACTGATTCTGTATAGCTTCTTGCAAGATCACCTTTGGTAGGCTTCTTGTCAGTACCAAGTACGCATGAGTATGTGCCATAGCCCTGGTCGCCGCTTTTTAGATCAACTATTTCGCAATCTTCGCCTTGTGTTTTATTATAATCTTCACACTGTACATTTTTGTCATTGTCTTGATGGAAATTTACATCGCTATAGCCGTGGTCGCTGGCCACACTGTCTATAACAATTGTGCTGCACGCCATAGAGCTTGTATTGTGCACGATCAAATTATAACTTCTTTTAACGACCTCTTCTTTGGATACTTCACATCCGGCAAGGAGGAGTGCTGCGCCTGCAAGAGCCAAGATTGTTTTTTTGTTCATGGTTGTTCCTTGTTACAAAAGTATGTAATTCTAATAAAAAAATGTCAAATGTTTGTTGGATAGGCATCAAATTTATTGTATCAAAAGGTATACACCATGACACAATCGAGCATGGTGTATATGTAGAGAGTTTACTCTTTATAACTCTTGATGCAGTGTTCTGAAGCTGGCAGCTTAGTCAAGCTCTTGCCCTCTATGGCCAAGTTTTTGACATAGTTAACGAAACTTTCAGCATAGTCAAGATAGGTATCTACCGACTTCGCGCCGTTTTTTTGTACAGTTTTGAAGGTGGTATATCCGTCTCTGCCTTCGGCTATGTAGTTGTTGGTGACCACTACATAGATCTTGTCCATATCCATGGGACTCCACTTGCCGCTTTTGCGATCCATGATCTCTATGTTGGAGACTCTTGTATTTTTGGGCTTGGTCATATCTATATCATATCGGATACCGTAAGCATAAGGAAATGATCCGGTCGATCCGCCGTTATCCTTGAAGTTGATGATGGCATCTTCGAGCACCTGCTTGATATCCTTGCCCTTCATATCAATCTCATAGAGGGTATTGGAGAAGGGAAGTAGGGTATAGGCGTCACCGTAGCTGATATCACCCGATTTGATCGTGACTCTGACTCCTCCGGCATTTTGGATACATAGATCGGCTCTGCGGCTTGCCTCATAGAAAGCTTTGGCCACTACTGGAGCTATCTCGCTGCCCAGGGGCAATTTGGCTCCGCTTACTCCACCATAATCATGCCCGGGGATTCTGATATGTCTCAGATCTTCGGCTGCTTTACCTATGGGGTCGTTTTTCTTTTTATCCACAAGTTGCTTGTAGTGGTCGAGTATTTTGCTCATCTGGGGGTCATTGGCAACAAAAGAGAGATTGTCATGAGAGTTGACCACTTTCTCAAGCTGAGCTTTGACTGAAGCATTGATATCGAGCTTTTTGCCCTCTTTGTTCTTTTTGCGTATGTGAGTGCCGAGCATCAGGTGAGGTGTACCTGTACACTTGATGATGTTGCCTTTATCGTCAAAGGTGGCTTGGAGTTCACCAAGTACAAGAGAGTGTGCCCAAGCCTGAGCGATACACACATTATGCCCCTCCTTGTCTTTGGTCAGCTTGGGGTATTCATCTACCTGGGATTTGAGCCCGACAGCCGAGAAGTTGCCCATCAGAGTATGAGTATCACCGTCTATGATCACATCTACTCCACTCACTTTGGAGGCCAGGTCGAGATCATTCTCATATCCAAAATGGCTGAGTAGGATGATCTTGTCTATACCTTTGGATCTGAGCTCGTCTATATATTTTTGTGCAGTACTGATCTCATCAAGGAATTTGATCTTGTCACTCGGGCGGGATGAGACTTTGGTCTTTTGGGATATCTCCAGACCTATGATGCCGTATTTGGTGCCATTGAGTTCTTTAATGATGTACGGTTTCCATGCTCCATCAAGTATGCTTCCTTTCTCTGCCTTGACGTTGCACGAGACAATAGGGAATTTGGCTTTGTCTATAAATGCCTTGAGCCCTTCGTCACGGTTGTCAAACTCGTGATTGCCGAGAGTAAAGGCATCAAGTCCGAGCTGATTCATCATTTCGACATTTGCCATCCCATGAAAGAGAGTATGGTATAGAGTACCGCTAAAAGCATCTCCGGCATCCAGAACCAGAGTATTCTTATCTCGCAGTTTTTTGATCATGGTTGACAGACGGGGAAATCCTCCAATGGGTACATATAGTTTGCCCAACCCTTTGATTTTGAGCTTCATGGTGCTTTTGTCCATGTATGAGTGGTGATCATTAAAGTGCAGTATCTTCAGATCAGTATTGCCATATAGATTTATAGTCGCTACCATAGCGGCGATAGAAGTCCATTTCATCCATTTTTTCATTATTTCTCCTTTTGATGTGCAAAATTATGGTACGGATATGATATCAAAAAACGGTTTTAGGTAGAGCGTGGATAGCAAATAGAAATTTTAGGAGAGTATTTCCGGCCGAAGCCGGACGGCTTAGCAGGAGTAAGTAGATGAAAACTCAAACGCAGTCGGACGAGCTTCATCAGGCCAAACCTGGCGTTCAAACTGGTAGTGCTGATATGTATCAATAAACTCATCGGTAAATACCGGCTTGAGCCAGTCATTGTCTCTGATAAGAGCTTCAAGAGCTTCTCTAAGTGTATGTGGCATTTGAGGGATGTTTTTCTCTCGTATCTCATCAAGAGTAAGTTCAAAAAGATCTTCATTCATCGGACCTATGGGGATATATTTGTTTTTGATACCGTCTATCCCAGCCATTATAAGTGCGCTAAATGCGAGATAAGGGCAAGCGCTGCTATCAGGGAATCTGGTCTCTACTCGAGTTGCCATCTCTCCGGCACCATATGGGATACGGCAAGCCGCCGAGCGGTTCTGGCTGGAATATGTCAGGATGCTGGGCGCTTCAAAGCCCGGGATAAGTCTTTTGTAAGAGTTGGTGCTTGGGTTGGTAAATGCAGCTACCGCATGAGCATGCTTAAAGATCCCACCTAGATAATGCAGAGCTGTTTCGCTTAGATTGGCGTATTCGCCTTCTTTGTAGAAGAGGTTTTTACCGTCTTTCCAGATCGACTGATGCACGTGCATACCGTTGCCGTTGTCGCCGTAGAGAGGTTTTGGCATAAATGTAGCTGTCTTGCCGTTGAGGTGAGCTACCATTTTGACTACATACTTGTATTTCTGTACATTGTCCGCTGCTTCTATAAGGTTGCCGAACTTCACGCCGATCTCGCCCTGAGCCTGAGCCACTTCATGGTGTCCAAGGACGATCTCCAGCCCAACTTCTTCGAGGATCTGCATCATTTCGGCTCTGAGATCTACCATGGAGTCTGTAGGCATTGTTGGGAAGTATCCGCCTTTGGTACCGGGCCTGTGCCCCATGTTGCCCACCTCTTCGTACTGTGTAGAGTTGTTCCACTCTCCCTCTTCGCTGTCTACCCGATAGCCGGCCTGATTGACTCCGGTCCAGATCTGTACATCATCAAAGATAAAGAATTCATTCTCAGGCCCAAAGAACGCCTCATCACCTATACCGCTCTCCTCAAGGTACTTAAGAGCCTTTTTGGCGATGGAGCGGGGGCACTTCTCATACATCTGCTCTTTGTAGATATCATACACATCGCAGATCACGATAACTGTGCTGTCTGCGGTGAACGGATCGAGGAATGCAGTTGGGACATCCGGCTTGAGGATCATATCAGACTCATTGATAGGCTGCCAAGCCTCTATGGATGAGCCGTCAAAGGGAATGCCCGCTTCGAGCATCTTGTCGTCTACTGCGTTTCTGCGATAGCTGATGTGGTGCCATGCCCCTTTGATATCGGTGAAACGGAAGTCGATGAACTCTACCTCGTTCTCTTCGCAAAATGCATTGAACTCTGCAATGTTGTTGACAAATTTGCCCATATTTTCTCCTATGAAATTTTTATATCGGATATTATAGCGAGTAAAGATTGAGAGGAGATAGAGATATTGCCTAAAAATTAATCATTTGTGTTTGACGATTCTGAAATGTAACACATTGAGTGTAGCCTACCGATCTGGCAAGTTTATAAGCCTCATCAAGTCCTGCTCCTACTTGAGATATAGCATGCGCGTCGGAGCCGAATGTGATCGGTATATCGAGCCTGTAAGCCTCCTGCAGTATCTCTTGGGATGGATAGATCTCATTGGCTTTTTTGCGCAGTCCGGCGGTGTTGATCTCAAGTGCCATACCTGATCTTTGGATAGCTTCAAGTGCGGGACGGACTATGGGGATGATATCGGTATCTGGTTTGTGGCCAAAAAGCTTGATCAGATCGATGTGTCCGACTATATCAAACAATCCTGAATCTGCCATCTCTTTTATGGCTTCGAAATAATCCTCCCATACCTCCAAAACATCTCTGTTTTCCCATTCACCGATAAACTCAGGATTGTCAAATCCCCATTTGTCCAAAAAGTGCACAGAGCCTATGAGATAGTCCACGTTCGCTTTCAGCACCCGCTCATCCATGTGCCCAGGCAGCCAGTCGACTTCATAGCCCAGACGGATGTCTATCTGGCCACGATATTTTTCTCTTGCATCCAGCACATCCCTCTCATAATCCCCCATATCCTCAAACGAGACACGATACCCCTCGTCAAAATCCATAGGAGCATGCTCGCTGAAGCCGTAGATTTCGATCCCCAGCTCAATGGCGCGTTCGATGTATTCGGTGACAGTGCCCGTGGCATGGTTGCATCTGGTAGTATGGTTGTGGATGTCTATTTTCATTGCTTATACTTTTTTGTTTTGTTGCCGGTATTATAGCATAGCGACAATGCGGATCGAGTTCATCTTGAGAGGATCTTATGGCGACAGGGGCGCAAGTTTTTTGATCTCGTCTCTTTTTAACAGGTCCAAAAACATCTTGACTCCTCTGGGTTCATTCCGGTTGCCGTGCAGAAGTATGATGGAGCCAGGTTTGATCTTTTGGCCGATGGCCAGCCATGCGTTTGAGCCTATGGTGATTAGACCAAGCTCTTTGATGGTGCTGATCGCTCTTTGGTCTGAAACAAGGCCGGGGAAGCGGAAGAAGACCGAGGGGGTGATGCCCTGTTTGATGAGCTGTTTTTCGAGTCGGAGGGTGTCGGAGCGCAGATCGTAGCCAGGGGTGAGGGCGAAGTTATGACTGTAGGGCTTGCCGGGGTGATAGGGGTGGGTATAGGTGTGATTACCCCAGGTGATAGCAAGCTTGTCTTCTTGCTGCCATTTTACAAATTGTCTAAACTCTCTTTTATGTTTTTGTATCCATTTGCCAGTGACAAAAAGTGTCACAGGCACCGGATTTTTGAATTTTTTGATGAGTGCTTCATAGAGTCTGTTTTCAAACCCTTTTTTTGAGGAGGGGCATAGATCGGTTGTGATAGCAATCCCCTTGCCGGATTGGTGTGTGATGCCGTCGTTGGAGAGTGGATATGGAGCCGAAGCAGACTCTCTCAACAGGCGGGTGTAGCGGGAGTTTTTGCACGGATGACCTACGGTCTTGACCATATCCTGTATGGAGGTTTGCAGAGTATTTACATTCACAACCAGTTGCTTGCGGCGGCCATAGAGGTCAAATGTGCGGATGACAGCATGGTCGCTGTAGCAAAACGGCGTATGCGCAGTGTAGTGCGAGACAATGGATGCCGACAAAATATCAAAGAGCATTATAAATATAGTTGACAGTTTCATGACTATAATCTTATCCAAAAATGTTACAATAATTCCATGATGCTTCTAAAGATCAAAAAACTCATTGTTTATGTATTTGCCAATATATCGCTCTCGATGATATGGCTGTTTTTTGTGGAGTTGGCACTAAATACGAAAAAGATCCTGTCATATATATTTGATTTGAAATTTTTAAACGCAAAATTCAATATCAATACATTGGCAGGGATAGGGTTTGCTCTGATATTTTTCTATACCCTCAAGGTACACTCCATCAGCATAGAGAATCTCGCACACGGTCAGGGGGTGCTGTTTTCCCAAGAGGCGCAAGCTCTTAGCCCCAAAGAGCTGGCACTTGTTTACGGGCTGGTTAGCTTGAGCGCGGTGATGATGGCATTTTTGAGGGGCCCCTTGGTATTTGTCGGATACTTTTTGGCTTTTATCAGCTATATTGTGTTTATCTCTTTTTGATTCAAAGCTGTTTTTACTCCAAATAAGATAGAATAAGCCCAATTTATTCACGAGGATAGTAAGTGACAAAAAAGGTAGAGCTCCTTGCTCCGGCGGGCAATCTAGACAAACTCAAGCTGGCATTTGCATACGGAGCGGATGCTGTGTACGGCGGGACCAGCAGCTTTTCTTTGCGCAATCGTTCCGGCAAGGAGTTTGATGAGGAGTCTTTTGCGCAGGGCATTGGGTATGCACACTCTCTGGGCAAGAAGGTTTACTGCACTATCAATAGCTTTCCTTTTAACTCGCAGCTTGGTTCATACGAGAAGCATATCGCCAAAATGGCCGAGCTCAGTCCTGATGCTTTCATAGTAGCATCTCCCGGTGTGGTGCGAATGGCGCGGCATATAGCGCCTCATATACCTATACATCTGTCAACCCAGGCCAATGTAATGAATCTATATGATGCCGAAGTATACTATGAAATGGGTGTGCGCCGTATCATAGCAGCCAGAGAGATAAGCCTGAGTGACCTTAAGGCCATCAAGGAGGCTTTGCCTGATCTGGAGTTGGAGATATTTGTGCATGGGGCGATGTGTTTTGCCTACAGCGGGCGGTGCCTCATCTCGGCGCTGCAGACCGGGCGCGTCCCCAACCGGGGCAGTTGTGCCAATGACTGCCGATTTCCCTATGAGATATACGCCCACAACTCAGAGACCGGTACTACATTTCGCCTCGAAGAGAATGGCGTGGGTACATATATCATGAACTCCAAAGATCTCAATCTTGCCTCCCATATAGACGAGATCCTTGATAGTGGAGTCATAGATTCCCTCAAAATAGAAGGACGCACCAAATCTCCGTATTATGTAGGTATAGTGACCAGAGCGTACAGGCATGCTGTGGATGATTATTATGCGGGACAATTTGAGGCTGGCAGATACCAGCAGGAGCTGGACACCACGCAAAATAGAGGCTTTACCGATGCTTATCTCCTTTCTCGTCCGTTTGAGCGCAACGATACCCAGTCAACCGAGTTTACGATACAAGACGGTACCCATCAGGTAGCAGCGTTAGTCAGTAGAGAGGGCACCACATGGAGGTGCAAGGACAAAACATGCGTAGGTGACAGGGTAGAGATTGTGCTGCCTGTAGGTGCGGTGCTGGAGCCTGTAGAGAATGAATATGGTACAATTACATTCGAAGAGGGCAAGTGGTGGATGGAGATCAAAAAGATCATCTCCACAAGCGGCAAGGAGTTTGAGTGTATCCATAGCGGCGATGAGCGGGATATTGTGCTGCCTGCTAAACTGCCTGGATATACCATACTGCGTCGAGATATCCGCGAAGCCAAAGCCAAAAAAGGTCTCCGACCCGATCCGTCCGGTCATCAACGAAACACTCCCAAAGGAGAAGAAAAACTATGAAATTTGTATCTATCATTATAGGAAGCAAAAGCGACTATGAGGTGATGAAAGAGTGCGCAGAGACACTCAAGAAGTTTGGAGTGGCATACGAGCTGGTGATCTCATCAGCTCACCGCAGTCCGGAGCGCACCAAAAAGTATATCAAAGATGCTGAAGAGAAGGGCGCTCAAGTCTTCATAGCCGCAGCCGGTATGGCAGCACATCTGGCAGGGGCTGTGGCAGCAAGCACCACCAAACCCGTACTTGGTGTACCTATGGAGAGCGGATCGCTTGGCGGCGAAGATGCTCTTTTGTCTACTGTGATGATGCCGGCAGGCATGCCTGTAGGGACTCTGGCTATCGGCAAGGCAGGAGCGGTCAATGCTGCTTATTTGGCGATACAGATACTTGCGCTAAGTGATGATGAATTGCGCATCAAGCTTCAGGAAGATCGTATCTCCAAAGCCAAAAAAGTAGAACTTGATTCAAGTGAAGTTGAAGTGATACTCTAAAGAAAGGTTGCCGAAACAAAGTTGAGCGGAGTTTGTTAAACTTCATGCTTGACAAGCATGGTATAATTGCGCCAAAAAATCAGGAGGTACCAAATGGAAACCAAAAAACCGCAAAAACGCGTTGTTTTGTTCACTTCTCCTACCTGTAAATGGTGCAACACCGCCAAAGCCCATATGCGCAAGCATAAGATCAAATTCAAAGAGATAGACATCACCAAAGATGCCAAAGCGGCCAAAGACTGCGAGAGACACGGATGCAGAGGAGTGCCTGTGGTGATGATCGGCTCGAAATGGATCTGCGGGTTTGATCAGAAGCAGATAGATAAACTTTTAGGAATAGTATGAACAAAGATTCAATAACCTTCAGCGAACTACTACTAAAGCTCCAGCAGTTCTGGGCCGAGCAGGGCTGCAATATCGTACAGCCGTATGATCTGCCCGCCGGTGCGGGGACCTTTCATCCTGCCACGTTGCTCAGGAGCCTTGACAGCACCCCGTGGGCTGCGGCCTATGTCGCGCCCTCTCGCAGACCAACTGACGGGCGATACGGTGAGAACCCTAACAGGCTGGGAGCATACTATCAGTTCCAAGCTATCATCAAGCCAAGTCCAGATGATATTCAAGAGCTATATCTGAAGTCGCTCGAATTCCTGGGGTTAAATCTCAAAGAGCACGATATCCGTTTCGTCGAGGACAACTGGGAATCCCCCACACTGGGAGCCTGGGGCCTTGGCTGGGAGGTGTGGCTTGATGGTATGGAGGTGACTCAGTTTACCTACTTTCAGCAGGTAGGAGGCCTGGCATGCGATCCTGTGGCTGTGGAGATCACATACGGCACCGAGAGACTGGCGATGTACCTGCAGGGGGTTGAGAGTATCTTTGATATCGTCTGGAGCCGCCAGGGGGATCGGGTAACCACCTATGCCGATGTGCACAAAGAGAGCGAATATGAGTTTAGCAAGTATCACTTCGAGGTAGCCGATACAGATATGCTATTTAGACACTTTGATGATGCGAGCAATGAGTGTAGAAGATGCCTTGATGCAGGACTACCGCTGCCGGCATACGATCAGTGTATGATCGCTTCACATACTTTCAATGTGCTTGATGCCCGCAAGGCGATCTCTCAGGCGCAGAGACAAAACTACATCCTCAAGGTGCGAGAGCTTGCCATAGGGTGCGCCCAGATGTACAAAGAGCAGGAAAATGAACGCAATAAGCGTATCAAGACATAATCAAATTGTTTGAATTGTACAGATTGATTTATGTTATAATGTAAAAAAGTAAAAAGGATACCCATGTCGAAAAATAATATTGCCGATATGAGTGTTGAAGAACGAGTCGCACTGATGGAAGAGCTTTGGGCAAGTTTTGACAGAGATGGTTTGGAGTATCCTGTGCCTGACTGGCACAAAGATGTATTGTCCCAAAGAGCCAATAGTACTGATAAACAGTTTATACCGTTTGAAGAAGCCAAGAAAAGTCTTTATGAGGACTTGAATGCATATAGAAATTCTTGAAGAAGCTAGAGAAGATATATTCAAAGGTACACTTTTTTATGAAGCGCAACAATATGGTGCAGGTGAGTATTTCTTAGATAGTATCAGCTCAGATATTGATTCGCTTATCCTGTATGCTGGGATACATGCCAAAAGATATGGATTTTATGCTCTACTATCCAAAAGGTTTCCATATACAGATGGTGAGACTATAAAAATTTACGCTGTTTTAGATGATAGACAAAATCCAAATAAAACCCAAGACAGGCTTAGGAATACAATATGAAACTACGAGAAATATATGACTACCTTAACCAGATAAGCCCTTTTGAGCTGCAGGAGAGCTGGGACAACTCAGGGCTCATCATAGGCGATATGGATCGGGACATACTTCAGGTATCGGTATCACTTGATATTGATAGCGATATGATTGAGACATCACCGGAAGGGACGCTGTTTGTGGTGCACCATCCATTGATATTTGGCTCTTTGAGCGAGCTTGATTTTGGCAAATATCCGGCTAATTTGATAGAAAAAATGATCCTCAAAAAGCAATCTTTGATCGCCATGCATACAAATTTTGATCAAACGCATCTAAATAAATATGTGTTTGAAGAAGTGCTTGGCTTTAAGACAGAAACACAAGAGCCTTTCATATGCCGTACAAGCGGTGAATGGCACTATCATACCCTATTGATGCATCTGAGGGATCGGCTTGATCTGCCTGTGTTGCGAGTGGTTAATCCCAAAGACACCATTAGATCGATCGCTTTGACCACAGGTTCAGGAGCTTCAATGATAGATGAAGCAGGGGTTGAGTGTTTTCTAACAGGTGATATCAAATATCATGATGCTATGAAGGCGATGAGTCAGGGGCTGATGATGGTAGATATCGGTCACTATGAGAGTGAACGGTTTTTTGGGGAGATCATGGGAGATGTGTTGAAAAATTTACCCGTTTTGGCTATAATCACGCCATCTAAAAATCCCTTCAGGGTCGAAACTATATAGCAAACCGCATAGAAGTCCCAAAATATCAAAGGAAACATAGTGAGCCAGTACCTCAAAGAGTTGATAGAACTCTCCAAAATAGACAAGCAGCTTGACGCATTCGCTCCTCAGATTGAAGCCGCAAGAGCCAAGATCACAGCCCAGGAAGCCAAAGTAGCAGGCGTTAAAGATCAGATAGAGACTCTTGAACATCACATCGAAGAGAACAAAGGCAAGATAATTGCCTTTGAAGAGCAGATCGGTTCTTTGGACGAGCAGCTAAAAAGTATAGCCAAGAAAAACAAAGAGATTACCAACGAAAAAGAGATGAAAGCCCTCTCTCTTGAGGAAGAGATAGCCAAAGAGAAGCTTACTTTTGCCAATGAAGAGATAGAGCGACTAAACAAGATCAATGATACCAAGGCTGCTGAGCTTGAGGAGCTAAACGCCAAGCTTGAAGAGCTTCAAAAAAGTGTGGATGAGGCTACCAAGGAGGCTGAATCCGAACTAGCCGAGATAGACAAACAAAAACAGGAGCTTTTCAAAGAGCGGGAAGAGAAAACATTCAAGATCGATCAGAAAGTTCTGGCTTTTTATGAGAAGATTCGCAGATGGGCAGGCAATACCGCAGTCGTGCCTGTCAAGAAGCAGGCGTGTTATGGATGCTATATGAAGATCAATGACAAAACCTACTCGGAAGTGATCAAAGGTGATGAGATCACGCTGTGCCCACATTGCGGCAGAATACTCTATCTTGAAAGAGAAGAAGAGGTCGCCAAAGCCTAAAGAGCTTCTGCTTAAGATATGTTCTATTCCATCGATGGTGATATCGCCACTCTCTATATCAAAGCCCAACCATCGGCAAGCCGAAGTGAGTTTGCTGGGCTGTATGGAGATGATGCGATCAAAGTTCGCCTTGCTGCCCCAGCTGTCGAAGGGGCAGCCAACAAAGAGCTTGTCAAGTTGCTATCCAAAACATTCAAGATCCCCAAAAGCACTATTACGTTCAAGTCGGGAGAGACGAGCAAGATCAAGTCAGTCTCTTTTCCGCTCAGTGAACAATTTACCCAATGGGTGAAAATGGTATAATGGTTGGAATGGGATATTGGTACATTAGTTATTGGTAATTGGTTGTAATTCGCCTAGCTTCGCTGTGGCGTTATTGGCACCTGCGGTGTGTAATTTGTCGTACAATGTACAATCAATTACGTGCCCAAAGAGCACAAATATACTCAATGACGATGACCGAAGGTCATCCAATTACCAATCTACCAACAACAAATACACAAGAGAGACCATGAACAAAGCCTACAAGCTTCTCGCAGAGCAGGAGCAGATCTCCAACAAAAAAGCCAAGGAACTGATCGACAGGGGTCTGGTCTATGTCGCCGATCGCAAGGTCAAGATCGCCAGAGCCGAACTGCCGGAGGATACCCGCTTTCGTATCGAGATGCCCGCCGACATCGAGATCCTCTATCAGGATAATGATCTGGTCGCGGTCAACAAACCGGCCATGATCGACAGCTACGATATTCAGGACGCGATTGAGGGAGCCGAGCTGCTTCATCGACTCGATCGCCAGACCAGCGGCGTGCTGCTGCTGGGTCGCAACAAAGCCTTCATCGAACAGGCCGTCGAGGCCTTCCGCCGACGCAAAGTGACCAAACACTACGTCGCATGGGTCGAGGGGATACTCTATGAACCTCTGGAGATCGATGCCCCTATCCATACGATCAAAAAAGGCAAAGCCTTCTCCAAGATAGACAAGAAACTCGGCAAACCGGCCCACACCCTCGTCAAACCCAACGAAGTACAGGGCAAAAAGTCCAAAGTTGACATCACCATCGACACCGGACGCACCCATCAGATCCGCGTCCACCTGGCACATATGGGTTATCCCATCGTCGGGGACGAACAGTACGGCAGCCGTACCAGAGCCAAACGCATCTTGCTCCATGCGGCATCTATTGGTCTACTTGGGCGTACCTATACTGCTCCTGAGCCCCCAGATATCCAGCGGTATAAATAGCAGATTTACTTTTTTGTATAAACCTGCTATAATTATTTATGCCCAAAAAGAAGTACACCAAAACGATCGATGAGCAATACATCGTCCCTGCGGAGCAGGGAGGCGGTATCCTCAAATTTGAGGCTTGGGAGTATGAAAATCAGATCGTCAAATACAGCATGGCATATATCAACCAAGCGATTTTCCCGCTGGATAACGGTCGTGTGGTCGGTTATGACAACAGTCATGATTTTCACCACAAGCACTTTTTTGGTCAGATTGTTGAACTGGATCGATTTGCAAGCTATTATGATCTTGTTTTGCAATTCAAAGAAGATATCAGGGAGTTTGTGACATGGTAACGATAAAAAGCGGTTCGATTGATGATTTTTTCGCATCGGCTCTTCAGACAGCCAAAGAGATGGACAATCATACCGCTATAACACCCAAGCATACGATATGGATGGAGTCTGATGATCTTGCGCGGATACTCAAGGCCCCCAGGGTGCGTCTTATTCGGTATCTGAAAAACAAAGACAAAGTTTACTACAGCGATCTGCTTAAACAAACGCAAAAATCTCCCGCAAGTCTCAACAGAGATTTGGAGCTGCTGTCACGATACCAATTGATTCGAATCGACAAAGAGCCCAATTCCGGCCACGGTATTCGCAAGGTAATCCAGCCGTTGTTTCCTGATGAGCCGATAGTGTTTCAGGCTGCGATATAGCATGACCATCACCCTCATCCGCCACGCGCCGGTGATTGCGGACTGGGATGTGCGGCTGCGCATCGATGAGCTGCCGGCATGGATCGAGACATATGACGAGGCTCCCGTCGATACGACCTTGCCCGATTTGGCAGTTTTTGAGGTGGTATCGGGTGCTGGGTGGATCGTCGCCAGCTCTCTGCGTCGCACACGCGATTCGCTGGCAGTATTGGGTCTTGCTCCTGATGAGACCGATGCGCTCTTTGACGAAGCCTCTGTCCCGCCGGGTAGTATCGACTGGATTCGCCTTCGCCCCATGCAGTGGCTGAGCTACTTTCGCGTCCGTGCGCTGCTGGGCTGGCTGCTGCCTCAGAGCTCCATGCGTCAGCTCACCCGCCGTGCCGCTGATGCTGCCGAGCACCTCATCGCCCGTGCCGGAGAACATGGCGATGTCGTCCTGATGGGGCACGGAGCGATGAACCATTTCATCGGCAAAAGTCTTGTGAAAAAGGGGTGGAAGCAGACCGAGGGTGGCGGGATGAAAAACTGGGGGTTTGCGCGGTATATTCGCTGAATCTTTCATGTTTCATAAATCCATAAGCCATATCTATATATAATATACCAAATCTATATAGAAGGAGCAGCTATGATCATTGGTGTCTCCGAACTCCAAAAAAACATCAGCATCATACGCAATCTGCGAGAGACTCTCTATGTGATCGACAAAAAGACCAATGAAATCCTTGCAACGATCCTTCCAAACCGACAAAGAGATATGCAGAAGAACCTGACCGATGAACTTGCCGGATCACTTGCCGGACGGCATCTGCCGGAGTATTATCACGATAATCTCGATGCGGCGATCAACGATGCATGGGGACAGGCGATGCGGGAAAAATACGGAGCAGTCGATGTTTCCTGAGCGTGTATTGCTCGATACCAATGTGATCGTACGGCTGGTGACCGCCGATCACCCGGAGCATTTCAAAGAGGCCAAAGCTCTGTTCGTTCAGATCGAAAACGGTCAGATCGAGGCGGAGTTGCTCGATCTGATTCTTGCCGAAGTGGTCTACGTCCTGACCAAAGCCTATGGCCACAACCGGATCGATGTTGCACAGGTCCTTAAAAACCTGCTGGCCTATGAGTATTTGGCGGTCAGCAATCGGGCGGTTCTTGTCGCGGCACTGGACCGGTTCGCGGTGCAGGCGATAGATTTTGCCGATGCGATCCTGTGTGCCAAAAAACAGATAGAGGGGTACGGGATAGCCAGCTTCGACAAAAAAGTTCTCAAATGCTGATCGCGATAAAATCCCACCTCTAAGCCCTCCTTGGGTAAAATCCCCTTAAATATATTCTATCCATACCGAGGATATCCAAGATGTTTGATGCTCTAACAGACAGTTTCAAAAACGCCATAGGCAAGATACGATTTCACGATGACGAGAAGGCCCTCAAGAAGGCTCTAAGCGAGCTTAAAAAATCACTTCTCAAAGCCGATGTGCACCATAAGGTAGTTAAAGAGCTTATATCCACCGTAGAGCGTGAGACCAAGAAAAACGGCATAGGCAAAGAGTCTTTTTTGGCTGCATTGCAGGATGAGTTGCTTAGGATCCTAACCGCGGAGGGCAACCAGGGGTTTGTCTTTGCCTCCAGGCCGCCGACGGTGGTGCTAATGACAGGATTGCAAGGTTCGGGTAAGACCACCACCACGGGCAAGCTGGCATACATGCTCAAAGAGCAGAAAAAGAAAAAAGTCCTCATCGTTGCAGCCGACCTCCAGCGTCTGGCAGCCGTGGAGCAGCTGCGACAGATATCGGAGCAGATCGAGGTCGATCTGGTCGCCGATGAGAACGGCACCCCCACCGAGTTGGTCAAAGCAGCCCTGGCCAAAGCCCAAAAAGAGCTCTATGATGTAGTGATCATAGATACTGCCGGGCGGCTGGCGATCGATGAGGAGCTCATGGATGAGCTGGCCGAGGTCAAGGCTGTAGCCAACCCTGATGAGATCTTCTATGTTGCTGATGCAATGACAGGGATGGACGCGGTGCGTACAGCAAGCACATTCAAAGAGAAGATCGGCATCACCGGTGTGGTGCTCAGTAAATTTGACGGCGACTCAAAAGGGGGCGTAGCTCTTGGTATCGCTCATCAGGTGGGTGTGCCGCTGCGGTTTATCGGTAGCGGGGAGAAGATGCCCGATCTGGACCCTTTCATTCCTGAGCGGATCACCGGACGACTTATGGGTGCGGGTGATATCGAGGGACTGGCGGAGAAGACCGCAGCCGTTATAGACGAGAAAACCGCCAAAAAGATGACTGCCAAGATGAAAAAAGGGCAGTTTAATTTCAACGATTTTCTCGATCAGCTTGAGCAGATCAAAAAGCTTGGCTCGATGAAGTCTATCATGGGGATGATCCCCGGTATGGGCAACATGGCCAAACAGCTCGGAGACATGGATCTGGAAAATTCCGACGAGATCAAGCAGATCAAGGCAATGGTAAGCTCCATGACCCCCAAAGAAAGAGAAAACCCTGACTTACTCAACAACACCCGTAAACGCCGCATAGCCGCCGGAGCGGGGCTTGACCAGATGCAGGTCAACAGAGTGCTCAAACAGTTCAAAAACGCCTCCAAAATGGCCAAGAAAATGTCCTCTAAGGGCGGCATGAAAGAGATGCAGAAGATGATGCAGCAGATGCAGGGCGGCGGCGGATCATTTCCAGGCATAGGTCGATAGTGTGGATATCAAAAGAGAAGATATAGAGTACTTTACAAAGCTCAGACATGATCTGCACCGTATGCCTGAGCTTGGATACGAGGAATACCGTACGGCTGAGAGGATAGCTGCTGAGCTTGAGAGGCTTGGTATAAAGTATGATCAGGGCATTGGCGGCACAGGGATAGTGGCTCGCATCACCAAAGGCAACTCATCCAGGGCCATAGCTTTTAGAGCCGATATGGATGCTTTGCCCATCATTGAAAATAGCGGTGTGGAGTATCGGTCTGAAAATGAGGGCAAGATGCATGCCTGTGGGCATGATGGTCATACTGTTATGCTCCTTTTGGCAGCAAAATATATCAACGAGAGTCTAGACTTTGATGGTACGGTCTATTTGATATTTCAGCCGGCAGAAGAGGGTGGAGCAGGTGCCAAAGCGATGATAGATGATGGTCTGTTCAAGCGATTTGGGTTTGATCGGATATACGGCATACATAACCGTCCAAGTGAGCCACTGGGTAAGTTCCTCATCAAGTCAGGTCCCGTGATGACATCTGTGGACACATGGAAGATCAAGATCACCGGTCGCTCAGGCCACAGCTCTCAGCCTCATCGTTCTATAAATCCCATAGTGGTAGCCTCCCACATAGTACTGGCGATCAAGGAGATATCCTCTCTTGATATCGATCCTTCACAAGCACATGTGGTGAGCGTAGCAAGCATAGAGAGCGGCATAGCATTCAATATAGTTCCGGATACCTGTACTATCGAAGGGTCTATCAGGGCTTTTGATGAGTCCGTACAGGAGCGCATTGAGAAAAGGATACGCACCATTGCTGATGGGATAGCTGCCAGCTTTGGTGCGACTGCGACGACCGAATATCGCAGAAATTACCCTCCGACCATCAACACAATTACAGAAGCTCCGTTATCGGCTGCCAAGAGAGTAGTCGGCAGAGAAAATATAGTGACCGATTTTCCATCCAGCATGGGGAGCGAGGATTTCAGTTTTTTCCTTCGGGAAAAGGAGGGATGCTATGTGTGGCTGGGCACCCAGACCAATCCGGAAGCCGACGTG
>CAZFNK010000006.1:0-84185 GCA_964520575.1 uncultured Campylobacterales bacterium
ATCGCGATATCTATATGAATCGGATGCTTATCCTTATACTTCTCATAGATCCACCGCTCCACATCATCCCTTACTCCGTTGTTATTACTGTCAACTCCAAGCAGTGTTGAGTTGTTTACTTTCAGGTCTGGCTCTGGTGGTAGTCTATGGCCGTTTACTTCCCAGTAGATGTTTAGATTTGTTTTGTTGGATATGATGGTTTCGTCTATAAAGTTGGTTACTTTTGCTTGTATTGTTACATTTGTATCTTTTAGGGCTGTAAGGGTTGTTTTGTCTGCTTTGATGGCCTCTTTGGGCGAAATGATCCACTCGATGTTGTCTGTTATGTCTTTTGTGGTATTGTTGGAGTAAGTTGCTGTAACTGTTGGGGTTATGCTGCTGTCTTTGTTGATCTTGGTTTTTGGGAGAGTCAGGGTTAGTTTTGTGATGTAGGGGTGGTTAGCTTTGGCTTTCTTGGCTATGCTTATTTTTGGAGTGGTATTTTGTGCATCTTTGCCGTTTGAGGAGTTGCAAGCTGTAAGAGTAATGAGGGTTAGTGTCGAAAAAAGTGTGATCAATAGTGTGTGCAGAAGTGTACGCATATCCTCTCCCCTTGAAATGTAAAAGTATTGACATATTGTATCCAAAAGAGGGAAGAAGGGTCAAGGGACAAAAAGGGGCATGGAAACTTAAACTGGTCTTGTTTCCCCGTGTCCGTATATCTTGTACTTGTAAGTAGTGAGCTCATCTATACCCATGGGACCTCTGGCATGGAGTTTGTTGGTCGATATACCTACTTCAGCACCAAAACCAAACTCACCCCCATCGGTAAACTGGGTGCTTGCATTGAGATAGGCGCAGGCAGAATCCACAGAATTGAGAAACCTCTCTGCCGTAGTAAAATTCTCGGTAATGATCGCATCAGAATGTCCTGAACCGTGACGTAATATATGCGCTGTCGCCTCATCAACTCCCGAAACCACTTTGATCGAAAGGATATTGTCCAGGTACTCCGTATCCCAGTCCTCATCTGTAGCGGCTTTGATATCAATAATATCTCTAGTCTTCTCGCAACCTCTAAGCTCCGTACCTTTAGCATCAAACTCTCTTTTTAGGATCGGCAATATTTCTGCTGCAACAGCTTCATCCACCAACAGTGTCTCCATCGCTCCGCAAATACCCGGGCGGCGAGTTTTGGCGTTGATACTTACTTTGACGGCTTTATCTATATCCGCATCCTGGTCGATATATGTGTGACACAAGCCTTTATCATGTTTGACTACCGGTACTGTGGCATTTTGAGAGACATATCTTATAAGTGCCTCTCCGCCTCTGGGGATAATCAGATCGACAAACTCATCCTGCTTGATAAGCTTGGCTACCCCTTCTCTGGAGCTATCTGGCAACAGGGATATAAGCTCTTTGGGCAAACCGTTTGCCTCAAGGACATTTTGGAGTATCGAGGCGATCGCTTTATTGGAGTTCTCTGCCTCTTTGCCCCCTTTTAGTATGGCAGCATTGCCGCTTTTGAAGCATAATGCCCCCACATCTGCCGTAACATTGGGACGTGACTCATATATGACGCCTATCACTCCAATTGGTATGCTAACCTTCTCTACCTTGAAGCCTGCATCAGTGAACCATCCATCAAGCACCCTACCTACAGGCTCTCTGAGAGCAGCTATTTCTCTAAGAGATTTTGCCATAGCAGCGACTCTCTTCTCATCCAGCATCAAACGATCCATCAGCGCGCTGCTTATATTATTCTCTTCAGCAAATTTCATATCTTTGGCGTTTGCCGAGACGATCGCTTCACTATCCTTTTCGAGCGCATCAGCCATTTGTAGCAGTATCTTGCGCTTTTTCCTGCCGTCAATGTTGGCCAATGATCCGGCAGCATCTTTCACTCTGGATAAATATTGAGTCATTGAAAAATCCTTCAATCAAAATAATTATTATTCTATCAAATAAATAGAAAAATGGAGCTAAAGAAAAAAAAAGTATAATAATACAAGCAACAGTATCTTTGGGGACAGGAAGGAAAATACTGATGGATATTACGCAGAAGACCACTGAAGAGCCAATCAAAGAGCAGAAGCGTATAAAATACGATAAACTCACTTTTTTCTATATGTCACTTCCCCATATGCTCCTAGGATACATTCTCGGTGCCCTATTGATAGCGGCTCTGCTTTTTAACAATGTGGACAATTACTCTCTGGGGATCTGGTTGCTGTTGAATATACTGGTTTTTGGCTACAGGCTTTATCACTTTTATCTGTTTAAAAATACCAGTGAAAAAAATAAACTCGAAGAGAGTGATATTTGGCTTGATCGCTACTATACCGACGTACTTGTTAATGGTATCATATGGGGTGCTTCAGCTTTTTTGATATTTCCCACATCAGATCTTCTGAGTCAGAGTATTTTGCTTCTTTTTCTGGTGACTGTGGGCTTTTCATCCATGGGTGTACTTGCCTCCAACCGAGAACTGCTGCTTACTTATGTGCTCGTTATCTTTATACCGATTATCATGAGACTGTTTTTCCTTGAGGGAGAGATCTATCGTACAATAGCTTATGCAGGACTTGCTCTCGTACTTTTAATGATTTTGGCGGCTAATTATTACGGCAGCATTATTAACAATGCTCTAACCTCATATCAGAATTATCTTAGTACGCGTAATCTATACCAGCAACTCAGAGAGCAGTTCTTCTCTGTTCTGGAGCGTGCGCCGGTAGGTATAGTGCACTATGACGATCAGCTTGTTATCGAAGAAGCCAACACAAACTTCCTCAAACTTATGGGATATAAAAAACCTGAAGATATTGTAGGCAAGTATATAGGTGATCTCTGGCCCAATGAGAAGGCCATCGAACACCTTCAGAGAGTTTTGCGGGGCTTCGAGGGCAAATCTCACAACTCCCTGATAATACCGGCAACAGCCAAGCGCAAAGAATCCTTTGTCAACTTATCATCTTCCCCTATGCACAACAATGACAACAAGATCATAGGAGGCATCAGTATCATAGCCGATGTCACTTCGGAGATCAATGCAAAAAACGAGTTGCAGCATATCAAAAACTATGATCCCCTCACCAAACTCCCAAACAGAACATTGTTGCTTGAATTTCTCAAAGAAGCCATCAATAATAAATTGCGCGAGAGGACCTATGGTGCGGTTTTGTTTCTTGATATAGACCATTTTAACAATATCAATAGAAGTTATGGCCAAAAAACCGGTGATAAAATGCTCAAAAAGATAGCTGATCAGTTTAGGGAAACTGTCAAAGAAAAAGTAAAAGTAGCCAGAATCGGCGCCGATGTCTTTGTGCTCCTTTTACCGGAACTGGAGCATGATAAAATAAAAAGCAAAGAGCTTATCCTGGAGTGTGTCTCAAAGCTGCATAAATCCTTTGAGAATGTTCTTGTGCTGGGTGATATTGACTATTATGTGGGCTTCACGGTCGGAGCTACACTGTTTAACAGCAACAATACTTCTCCTCTGGATCTTCTAAAATATGCCGAAAATGCGCTTGTAGAAGCCAAAAAAAGTGCTCGCGGCACCATACGTTTCTTCGAGCGAGGACACAGCAGGTCGGACCTATTTGATATCACGATCGCCAACGATATACATAAAGCCATCAAAAATAATGAACTCTCTATCTATTATCAACCGCAACAGGATATCCAAAGCGGCACCCTGACTGGCGCAGAAGCTCTTGTGCGATGGAGCCACCCGAAAAAAGGTGAGATTTCTCCCGCACTTTTTGTCCCTATAGCCGAAGAATCAGGAGCTATTATAGAGCTTGAAGAGTGGATTTTTGAACAGATTTTTCAAGATATGCGTACAATGGCAGAATCGCTGGCCGAGTTCCCGCTTGACTATATTGCCATCAATGTCAGCAGCATACATTTTTTGCAGCCCAATTTTATCGAAAAATTTACCAAGCTGGCAAATAGGTATCGAATCAACCCGATGTGGGTAAATATAGAGATCACAGAAAGTGGATTGATGGAAAATATAGATGAAGCCATAGCGAGAATACGTGAACTTAAAAAGCTTGGATTTGGCTTCTCTATCGATGATTTTGGTACCGGCTATTCTTCGCTAACGTATCTTAAAAAGCTTCCTGTCGATATCATCAAGATAGATAGATCTTTTGTGAAGGATGCCGACAAGAATGAAGGGGACAGACTCATCGTAGAGTCTGTCATAGAGATCAGCCGGAAATTTGGCTTCAAAGTACTTGCCGAAGGGATAGACAGGCAGGAGACTCTTGATTATTTCAAAACAACCTCATGCAAAACTTTTCAGGGCTATTTATATTACAAACCACTTAGTATGGAGCAGTTCATACAGATCATATAATAATCAGTGAGCTTATTTGCTCTTTTTTGTCGATTCGAATAGTTCGGATATGGAGGATTTTTTCTTCTTATTCACTTTTTGTAGATATGCATATATGGTCTCTATCTCTTTTTCAGTCAGAAAATATCTCGGCATAACACCCATGCCATTGGCGACGCTATGTCTGATCTGCGCAAGAGAGGCGCTGCGTATATCAGGCCCTTTCAGATATGCAGTCCGCCCCTGTTTGTCGGTATATTCAGAGATAATCCCTCCCTCTCCCGTCTCTCCGTGACAGGCTGCACAGCTTGCGCCGTGTGGATCGTGATAGAGCATCTGACCATATTCGAACTCGGTTATAAAATCCTCTGCCCTTATGACAGGAATAAAAACAAAGAAAACAAAGATCACAACTCTTGGCAAAACAAAACCCCGCTAAAGTATTTTCGATATAATACCGAAACTTTTATAGCACACACCACCGACAAAGAAGAAAAATGCAAATCTTAGATGGAAAAGCACTATCAGAAACCACACGAGAAAACGTAGCTACAGAGGCAGCCAGATTGAATAATGAGCGCGGAATAGTCCCTGGCCTTGCAGTCATACTCGTTGGCGACGATCCCGCAAGCCATGCCTATGTCAAGATGAAGGCCAAAGCTTGCAAGGAGGTAGGTTTCTACTCCATAGTCCACGAGATGCCCGATACTATCAGCCAGGATGAAATCATAGGCACTATCAAGATGATGAATGACAATCCACGTATAGACGGGATACTGGTCCAACTGCCTCTTCCTGAGCATATAGATACCGACGCAATACTGGAGGTGATCGATCCTGCCAAGGATGTGGATGGTTTTCACCCATACAACGTAGGGCGTCTTGTTACCGGACTTGATGCTTTTGCACCCTGCACTCCTCTTGGCGTCATGAGGCTGCTTGAGAAATACGGCATAGAACCAAGAGGTAAAGATGTCTGCATAGTGGGTGCCAGCAATATAGTCGGCAAACCGATGGCTACTCTGCTGCTCAATGCGGAAGCTACTGTGACCGTGACACACATTTACACAAAGGATCTTGCCAGCCATACAAGAAATGCCGATATAGTCATAGTGGGAGCCGGGGTGCCCGGACTCATCAAGAATGATATGGTCAAGGAAGGAGCCGTGGTGATAGATATAGGTATCAATAGACTTGATGACGGCAGGCTGGTAGGCGATGTCGATTATGATACGGTAGCGCCCAAGTGCAGCCATATCACACCCGTACCAGGAGGCGTAGGTCCTATGACTATCGCCATGCTGCTTGAAAATACTCTTAAAGCGGCAAAAGCGAGACAAAACTGATGAAAAAAGTACTCGGTGGGTTATACAGATTTTCTTCCAGTTGGACCGGTACAGTCATTATTGTTCTGTTTTTGATATTTTTTATTGCTCAGTCTTTCATAATTCCAAGCGGCTCGATGAAGCGAAGTCAACTAATCGGCGATTTTCTTTTTGTCAAAAAGTTCGCATACGGCATCCCCATACCAGAACTCCCGTGGGTGGGACTAAAGGTATTTCCCGATCTTAACAACAACGGACACCTCATAGAGGGGGCCAGACCCAAGCGTGAGGATATAGTAGTGTTTTTCGTCCCCAAGGACCGCAAGACCCATTTTGTCAAGCGCTGCGTAGCTGTAGGCGGAGATGAACTGCTCTATTTTAACAAACATCTCTTGATACATATGCACGAGGGTGATGAGTATATGAAAAAGCACTACCCCGAAGCAAAAACGATCAAAGCTCTTGGCAAACTCTGGCTTGACAATCCTTACATGGCAAAATATCCGGGGATCCAGTATGAGCCGGAATACGACAGTAACATATTTATGCAGATGCTCTACAGAGCCAATGAAATAGATATGAAACCGGTGTATATAGATGAACTGGATATCCCCGCCTACTCTCTTGGGGGCAAACCCGTCAATGCGTTTTACAAAAGAGTCGAACCGGATCACTTCTATATGATAGGTGACAATAGAGACAACTCTGATGATAGTAGATTCTGGGGCTCTGTGCCCTACAGTCTTATCATCGGCAAGCCGTGGATTATATATTTTTCCATGGAGTATCGCAGCTACGAGAGAGTGATGTACGGCAAAGGAGGAGGCAGAGATCATCAGGCCCTCTCTAAAGTTTGCGGCAATCTGCGACTAGACTCCAAAGAGTGCGAAGAAAAATGGAATGACCACAGATATGCCGTCAGATGGAGACGAATAGGACGGCTTGTCGATTCTATCGTAAAAGAGGAGCCTGTAGATGATTGATGGACAGATGCTGCTGATACCGGCTCTGGTGCTCGCTCTGGCTATAGCTATCATAGGCCATGAGATCATGCATGGATGGGTAGCATTCAAATATGGAGATATGACTGCCAAGTCAGAAGGACGCCTTAGCATCAATCCTTTGGTGCATATAGATCCGATAGGTACTATTGTAGTACCTGCTCTTTTGTATTTTGGCAATGCTCCTTTTTTGTTCGGCTGGGCCAAACCTGTGCCGTTTAATGTAGATACAGTGATGAGAAATGGAGGATACGGAGGAGTGATAGCCGTAGCTCTGGCTGGGATCACCTACAATCTTGCTCTTGCCGTATTGGCAGCCACCCTCATGCCTTTGACCTCGCATCCTCAGAGTATCATTGGAGCATTTTTCAATATTTTTCTGTATCAACTGGTGATCATAAATGTCATTTTGGCAGTATTTAATCTTTGGCCTATTCCTCCGCTGGACGGATCATTGGCTCTTGAGTATTTTGCAGCCAAGATGGGTTGGCACGGTTTTGTGGACATGATGCACAAGATCAGACCATTTGGTATGCTGCTTGTAGTTTTGGTGATCGCAACACCTCTTGGCAACTATATGTTTGCTCCTGCAGAGTGGCTACTGAGACTTATTTTGGACTAAGGAGAAATCATGAAATTTTACATAGCTACAGATCATGCCGGATACAACATAAAAGATTTTGTCAAAGAGTACATCACGTCACTTGGGCATGAGATCATTGATCTTGGTCCTGATATCAGCAAGAGGGTTGATTATCCGGACTTTGGACGCAAGTGTGCAGAGGCAGTCAGAGATGATAAAGGAAGCTACGGGATAGTGATATGCGGCACCGGTATAGGCATCTCAATCTCGGCCAATAAGATTCCTGGCATTAGAGCCGCACTTTGTCATGATGCATATACCGCCGCAATGGCTAGAGCACACAACGATGCTCAGATACTTGCCTTTGGGGAGAGAGTGGTTGGCAAAGGTGTGATCGAGAGTATGATAGATGCTTTTATCAATACGGAGTTTGAAGGCGGTCGCCACGCAGGGCGGGTAGAGAAGATCAACGCCATAGATGAGGATTATAGGAAATAGAGGTTCAGGATTCAAAGTTCATGGTTTTTGGTTTTGGGTTTAGCATCCAACCTATTTACCCTTCCACCTATCCGGCTCTCTAACCCTGTTTTATCGGTTTGATAAAAACGTTACGAAGCAATGTATACCAAAACTGCTCACTCATTGGTGCATTGGCAAATGCACCCTGTGCATCATCCTAAATTCCTGATTTTAAATTTCCAATTTAAAACCCGGCTATGCTTCTTGCAGCCTGAGCCGCCAGCTTGTCAAACGCCTTGTTCATCGCCTCTACTATCAGGACTGTCTCCCCTTTGCGCACCGGGACTTTTGCGGCAAATCTCTTTGATACTCTTCGGCTGCCTGAGAGCGGCTCTATATAATAGTCCGCCTCAAGCTCGACCGCATCTGCGGTATATACAAACCTACTTATTTCTACTTTGAGGCGAACTCCGTTGCTTTTGTCCACATCCCAGGGGAAACGATGCACATTGGGAGTTTGGAAGTATTTTTTGAGATATGATATCATGTGCTCGGTCAAAGCTTTCTCAGGTCTGCTTACCCATACAGCATTGTCGCAATAGTCTATAACACCCGGCGTCTCCATCTTGGGGATTTTGTTTCCGGATAGGTAATCAGGCACAGTGATCTGATCTACGCCTATCTGGGCAAATCTCATACCAGAAGAGCCGACTACAGGTGCGGGTACGGAGAGCAGGTATTCACTGCCGGCACCCCCGCAACCGGATAAAAACAGAGCCAAAACAAGTGAAACTATATATTTCATCTAATCTCCAAAAATAAGTGAGTTTGGTTTTTTGTTGAGCTTCTCTATCAGTCGCTTGGTCTCTTCTGAGGTTTTTCCAACCTCTTTGAGCATGGTCTCAAGCTTTTTACCAAACAACGAATTACGGCTATAACCATTCATCAGGGACTTGGTGGCTTTGAGGGTTTTTCTGAGCTCCTTTATAGCTTTGTCCAGCTCCCCTCCGCTGTCAGTAAAAGAGTTGATTGATCCCATTGTTTTATTCAGATCATCTGTCAGGTTTTTGAAACTATCCTTGCTCATCAGCTCATTGAGGCTATCAGCTGACTTGTTAAGCTTGGCAAGAAGCTCTTTTAGCGGCTTTTTGCTTTCTGAGGCCAGTTGTGATAAAGAATTCAACAAAGTCTCAAGCCTGGAAAGCACCTCGTTGCGAACCTCCCTTTTGGTAGGGAAATCCACAATTCCGTTTACGGAGATCAGCTTGCCGGTAATATTTCCCTCTTTATCAGGATAAACCAAAGAAATATACAACTCTCCAAAAAGAGGATTGCTGCTGCTAAGCTCCGCCCTTAGCCCATTTGCTACAGCTTTTGCGAGATTATAAGTACCATTGTGCTCCTTGCTTCTGAAAACAGAGGTATCCACCGCGCCAAAAGCCTCGGCCCTCATGGCTTTTATTTTAGAATCATAAATTATATTAACCCGCTCAACTTCGCCTACATCAAATCCCTGATATCGTATCTTGACCCCCTCATGCAATCCTTTTACTTTACCTTCAAATACAAAACGCGCATCAAGAGCTTTGTCATTAGCGCCGCCAACGACTTCTCTGACGGTATCTGCGTAGCTATCATACAATCTAAACGTATGGCTCGGAGCCGGAGACGGATAGTTTTTGTCGAATTTGCTCTCAAAGTTTATGCTCCCCAGCAGCACACTCGTCAACGGAGCCATATCGAGTCCGAGTCTTCCGTTTTCCATATTGATATCCACCAGATCCTGATGCCAAAATTTTGTGGTAGTATTGATCAGTTTTGCATAATCTTTTTTGATAAATACCGCCACATCTACATGTATATTGTCTGAAGAGAGTTTGATCTCCTCTATGCTGCCTGCTTCCATGTTGCGATAATATACCGGAGCACCGGTATGTATGTTTCCCAGCTTTTTTGTGCGCAGGTGAAATATCTTCCCATCGTCTTTGGATCTGAAAGGTTTTTGCAAGCCCTTAAAGTGGGTTTTGAGCTTGCCCTTTCTGGGCGAATACATAGCTATATATGCACCATGGATCAGGGTATCAAGGCCTCTGATGCCACTATAATCCACCTGAGGTTTAACTATCCAAAAACGTGCCGAAGAGTTCAGGTATAGCTCTGCTTCTTTGTTCATCCTGGCTACGACAGTAACCCCTTCACCATCTTTCTGCAGCTCAATTCTGGTGATCTTGCCTATGGCTACATCCCTGAATTTAATGACACTCTCCTGGGGCACAAGCCCGTCACTGCTTGGAAAGTCTATTTTGATCTCAGATCCGAGTTGAGAGTAATATTTGTACAACAATGCTGCAGAAATGACAAGAGCGATCAACGGTACGATCCAAATAGAAGTGAGGATATTGAACGTTCTATTCTCTTCTATCTCAGGTACCTCTACCGGACTCATTCATCTGCTCCCTTCTTTTTGGTATCTCTCTTTTTGTCGTTTTCCTGTATAAACCTGGTATCAAACGAAAATGCCGCAAGCATAGTAAAAAATACCATCAAGACAAATGCCGTTGCGCCCGTACCGGCCATGATCTTGAAATTGCTGTATTTGACCAATCCTGTAAGAATCGAGACTACGAACACATCTACCATTGACCATGATCCGATGATTTCTGTCAAAAAATAAAGCTTGTATCGCGTTTCTTTGCTCTCCGAGACAGGATGGCGCACGCTTAGCAAAAGATATATTAGCAAAATAAACTTCAAAATAGGGACAAATACAGATGATACAAGTATAATAAGTGCAACGATATAAGATCCCTCATCCCAAAGTGCAATAATGCCTCCAATAATGGTATTTTGTGAGCTTGAAAATATTGTTTGCGTCTCAAGTACAGGAAAGAAGTTGGCAGGAATATAAAGAATCATAGCCGTTATCAGCAGAGCCCATGTTCTTGAGAGACCATATTTTGGCTCCCTATATATCCTTGAGTCGCACCTGTGGCAGTATATCTCCCCGCCATTATCGACATTTACAGCTTCACAGATTGGGCATCTAATCAGCTCTATTTGCTCTTCAGTTTTGCTATTTTTCATTGAAGATCCTGCTGCGAAGTTCCCAAAGATACCCGATTTTTCTTGCCTTGGTCAAGTATATATCTATCCCCATATAAAAAAGCAAAGCCCAAAAAGATATTCCAAAATATATCTGAACTCTATCTGCAAGCTTGACCAGCGCTACTAATATGCTGATCAAAAAAATATCGACCATACTCCATGGTATCAACTTGGAGAGCAATACCAAAAGATCTCTGGTGGTTTTTTTAGCGATTTTTCTTTTGAGAAGTATCAATAAAACTATATAATCCATTATCACCAATGCAGGTATGATAAGCACCATAAACATCACGCCCAGTGCAACAATATAATAGCCGCTGTCAATAAGCTGAGAAATAGCGTCAATGATATTGACATGTTGTTCGTTGCCTATGAAGTCTATCCTAACCAAAGGAAAGAGATTGGCTATAACAAACAAAATCAACCCTGTCACTGCCAGCGCGAGCGCACGATCCAAATATCTTGGATCATATCTATACAGCACCATTCCACAGTTTTTGCACACAGCCTTTTTCCCTGGCTGGAGAGGTATTTTACGGTGCAGAGTATTGCATTTGGGGCATATAACAAGCCTATCAAGCTCTTCATTGCTAAGTGCAGGCGAATGCTTCATTTGCCGCTCCACATGCCTCTTAGCATATCTACCAGCACTGTGGCGTAGCTGCCTTTGGGGAGAGTGAAGCTCAGTTCATAATGCGCTTTTTGGGGTACATATCTGCTCCTTATTTCGCCTGGAAATACCCACGCGTATCTCCTCGATCCAGGCTCATCCATCCCCTCATCATAAGCTTCTTCTATGCTCCTTGCTATCCCTTGTGCCCTCATGACTCTTTTGCCTGGTATCAGTCCGGTAGGCGCTCTATCTCGAAGTGCGAATTTCTCTGCCTCTTTGATGGTATCCTCGGCATAAAAAACTCTTCCAAAAGGGTAATGCATCATCACATCACCCTCAATGATTTTGAAAAAATGTGCTTGCTCGCCTGCTCCCTGCAAACTCCCCAGTGCTAAACCCGCAGCTTTTTCCGCCTGCTCCCGGCTAAACCCATCTATAAGCCGGCTTATCTCTATACGGCGAGACAACCAATCGTTGAATAACTTGCTCTGGTATGCGCTGATGAGAAAGTCTCTTTTTTTGCGATCCCTTACTTTGGCTTCACCTTCAACAAGCGCCCTGCCCTCCATCCAGTTTTCCCCGCTGTTGCCAAATCTCTGATAGCCAAAGTAGTTTGGCATACCCCATCGCTTTATCCATTCAAGCACTGAATCTATCTTGGTCTGCTGGACCCCCAATACCTTTTTGAAACGAAGCGAAAATCTGTTGCCCCTCAAATGTCCTATGCGTATTTTATTGTTATGCCTCGTAGCGGAAAGTATCTTGATCTTGTCATGAGTAAAATTTCCAAGTCCATCTTCATATTTTGCCGGCAAAGAAATATACTGCATGGTCATAGCATGTTTGTCTTTGAGTCCTGCATACCCCATGTCTTTGCGTCTGATACCCAAATGAGAACTCAGCACATCGAGCATTTCCCATGTAGTCATATCTTTTTTTCGTACGAACAAAACCAGATGCTCACCCTTGCCGCTAAACTTATACAGAGGTATCTCTTCTACGATAAAATCTCTTGGCGAAGGCAAGAAATGAAAGTCATTACGGTGAGATAGTGGCATCAGCCAGCTGTTATTATCCAAATACCCTCTCCTCTTCGACTTTGGCTATCCGTATGCGATAGGATTCGTACCATTTTTCTTTGCCAAGCCGTTGTGCTTCTGCATGATCCATATTGGCTTTCCATTTGGCGATCGATTCCATATCACGCCAATACGATACAGTGATACCCATATCCTCTCTTGCGCTTTCAAGCCCCAAAAACCCATCTTGCTTACACACCAGCTCCACCATTCTATCAGACATCACACTGTAGCCGTCATCTCCTCCGTTTCTGACTGAGGTAAATATCACGGCACAGTATGGAGGTGCAGGTGTATCGGGATACGGCATATTGGACTCCTTTTTGGGAGATATTATATCGTAATAAGCACATCATCACCCAATATATAAAAACCAACGATCGCATTCATTACAGCGATTTTCTCAGCACCCAAAACATCGCCCACCGATATATCCTTTTCAAGAAGTTTACCCTCTTCTATCAAGCTTGCTCTCATCGTTCCGGGCAACAAAGGTACCGCTGGAGTGATCCAGTGTTTGCCGTCAAAAATGGCGATATTGGCTATCGAAGTATCTGCGATCAGGCCATTGCGGACGATGATGATATCATCACACTCCCCTCTCATCTCAAAAAGCTTCTCTATCGCTCTGCGGTCAAGATACTTGTACCTGCAATCGATATCGGACTCTATGATCTTGAAGCACTTAAAATCCCGCTTGGTGACGGGGTGGTATTCTATCTTTTGGATAGTGTCGTTATATATAATTTTACACCGTGTATTGGTCTGGGAAGTATCGACTATTTGGGATAGATCAAATGATGGTTTGATGCTGAAATTCTCCTCTATGGTTCTGTTTAGCCTCATATTATGATAATCAAGATTGCGTATAGTTCCATTATTGATATATAAAGTCTCAAAGAAAAGGGACATAGATCTTCTCGCACATTTCGTTGTATTCGCTTTGCCAGTCACTGTCTATCGTGATACCTCCACCACTTTTGTAGTATAGCTGATCTCCTCTGCGTTCTACAAATCGTATCATCACCGCACTATCCATACCCTCTCCGTCAAACACCCCGAATATCCCGCTGTAAAAGCCCCGATCATACCCTTCCACTCGTTTTATGATATCGACAGTGCTGCTTTTGGGCGTACCGGTGATGGAGCCAGCCGGAAGAAGGGCTGTGATGATATCGCCCAGTCTATCCTGCCAGCCCTCTTCCAGCTCGCCTTTTATCTTAGAGCTTACTTGTAGCAGCTCCCTATCGCCTGCTTTTATCTTCTCGACATAGCGAAACTTTTCCACTCTTACTTTTCTGGAGACGATGGAGAGATCATTACGCAGTAGATCTACCACCATCGTATGCTCTGCCATCTCTTTTTTGTTGGATAGTATCTTCTCTTTGGCATTTGGTATCTTGGTATCGATGGTCCCCTTCATCGGGTAAGTAAATATCTTGTTGTCTTTGATATTGACAAACCTCTCTGGCGAGAATGTGACGAATTGATCACCAAAGAGTAGTTTAAACCTGGCATCGCTGTATTCATATATCTCCTCAAGCGAATAATCAATGAAGAGTTTGGAAGGAAATGTGAGATTGGTCAGATAAGTATTGCCCGCCTCTATCTGGGAGATGATAGTATCAAATGCTTTTTTGTATCTACCCTTGGAGACTGCCTGATAGGTGTAGGGCTTGTATTTGCCCCATGGCTTTTGGGGTCTGGAGATTTGTAATTTATCGTGAAGCGATGAATCATGAATTGCCTGACTCCACTGATCTTGATCTATGCTGTATCTGATATGACTTGGCAAACTATCCAGAGGAGAGACATAGAAGTGGTCCATACCAAAATCTATCACGAAAAGTATGGGTGTCCTGGACTGGCCATAGGTGTTTAGCTCAGCTTTGAATTGTTCAGTTTTTTTCAAAGTTTACTTTCGCTTGCAAGGTTATTGCAGTATTATACTAAAAAAGAGTGAATCTCATATGAGCTTGTTTTGACAGCTACATTCAAAAGTGCTATTTCAAGCCGAAAAAATTCGATGAAGCCCTGAAGTGGCTATCTGAATAATATCTGTAAAGATTATAGAACGAAAACTTATTTATTATCCATATAATGTAGATTTGTTCACTATATGCAGAAAGTATTCTGCCATTTTTCAGTAGTGTTCCGGCATGCTCTACCACATCAAAAACCTCCTTTTGACTCCATCCCAAACCATATAGCTTTTCAAAATCTTCCCTACTGCAATCTTGATAATCATACATCACCTTGACAGCAAATTTAGCCAACTCTATGTGCTTATTATGGTTTTACCTTCTTGTTTGTCGTAATGGAAAAACTGATCCATTTTGATAAGCAGCCGTTCATCTACCATGGCAAGGACGAGTTCTTTTTTGGATCCGAAGTGGTGGTACATGGAGCCTTTGGGGACACCGGCTTTTTTGAGGATGGTATCTACGGAGGTGGCGGCATATCCGTGGATATAGACTTCCGCAAAGGTAGCGTCGAGGAGTTTATCACGTGCGGTTCATTTTTTCATAATTCCCTTTGTCTGAATACGGCCAAAATGTGTACGCTGGTCTCTGCGATCGTGTACACGATGGTGTATCCCTGGACGATCATATTCCGTGTGGACGCATCGTCCCAATAGCGACTCGGTCGGCACCGGTATGGCATGTACTCAAGCGAAAAAATAGCTTTTTCCAGTTTACGTAAAAAATGTTCTGTCTGCGTTTGGGTGTCATTGGTGGATATGAAATCATAGATATGGTTCAGATCCTCTCCGGCTTCGTCTTCGATGACGATCGTGTATCGCTTCATGACCCAAGCAGTTCTTCGAAAAACGCTTCCGCCGGAGTGCCGCTGTGATCGTCCATCCTGCCAAAAGATCTTTTGACTTTGGCGCGTGCTTCTTCGGTGGAGATGGAAGGGTAATCCGAGATCTTGACATCAAACGGCAGCCCCCGCTCCTGGACGATCATCGAGGCAAAGACATTCACCGCTTCGGAAAAATTTATACCAAGCTCACCAAGGATCTGTTTGGCTTCGTTGAGTGTCGACTCTTCGATGCGGAGGCTTGTCTGTACTTTGGACATCGATAATCCTTTTTTTGGCCGAATTGTACACCATTTGGTATGCAATGTCAAATTTTGATAGCTTGGACCATCAACCGCACATAATCGGCTATCCACCCCTCTTCCTCGGTGTAGATGGCATCTTTGAGCCGTTCGCGTACCCGGATGCGGAAGGTGCGGGTCTGCTCTGGACTCAGGTGGGCGGTGACCCCGCCGGTGAATATCTCCAGCCAGTGGGCGATGTCGTCGATGGGGGTAGGGCGGGGGATGAGCTCGATAGATTCCACGCTCAGCCCGTGCACTTCGAGGATCGCTGAGTATTCTCGGGGCGCGGGGAAATACCACGGATCCTCCCACCTGCCGTACTCGGGATGGTCTGCGAACTCCTGGCGCATCGCCTCGACGATGTAGCGGACATTGCCCGCTCCGCCGAACTCGGCGATGAAGCGTCCGCCCTGTTTGAGTGCGCGGGCGATGTGGTGTACCGCCAGATCACTCTCATGCACCCAGTGGAGCATGGCGTTGGAGAAGACCGCATCGAAGGTTTCGACAAAGGGCATGTCGGTGACGCTCATGAGACGGGCTTCGAGTCCGTTGGCCTGCGCTTTTGCAACCATCTCGGGGCTCAGATCGACTCCGAGCACATTCGCACCCCGCTGTGCGATCTCCAGCCCCAGCGTCCCCTCACCGCATCCCAGATCGAGGATCGATTCGCCGGGTTGCGGGTCGAGCAGATCGACCACAGGCAACGCCAGCTCCGAGACGAAGCTGGCGTGCTGGGTGTAGCGGGTGGGGTTCCAGGTGTTGGTTTCTCTTTTTTGTTTCATGATACTCTCTTTGGTTTGTAGGGTGCTGTGTCCTCACGGCACCATCAGATGGTCTTCCGATATGTTTCAAGGTCTTATCTGGGGACAACACCCTACAGCGGAAGCCCAAAGCGGATAGAGACCATTCGCTCCGTAAAAGAGCGCGTAAAAGTATGTAGAAGGCAGCCGTTAGAGGCTAAGCAGGAGAAGAAGGAGAGCGGAAAAACTTGTGGTGATATGCGATGCAACGTATGTATGCTTCATGGTGCTCTCCTTGTGTTGTGATGGTGGAAGTATAGTTGAAATCGCCTAAATTGTCAATGGAATATTGTGCTATAATAACCCAAAACAATCGAAGGATACCCGAATATGAACAGAGATAGCCTTCTGAATACATTGTCGCGTCTTAAAAAAGAGTATGCCAAGGAGGGTTTTGTGATCGAGGGTGTTTTCGGATCGGTTGTATCGCCGAACGCTTCCGACCCGAATGACATAGACATTTTGGTGCATACTACACCGGCGTTTTCCAGACGGCACCGTTTTGGAGCGATCAGTCGTTATCATGAAATACGCGATGAGATCAGTCGGATGTTGGGGTATCCTGTCGATCTGGCCTCATCTACCGGTATGGGGAGAACCGCCCAAAAATACATCATCGATCAGGCGGTATATATCTGATGCATACGTCGTATCGTGAAAGCATCACTTCGATCCTGGAAAAGATCGACTACATCGATGAAAACCTGCGATCCTATGCTTCAACGCAGCAGGCACTGGAAGATCCGGTTACAACTCGTCCGGCGATCTTGATGCTTTTGGTAGGGATTGCCGAACAGATGGATCGACTCGAACGCAAAAAAGCGGAAGAGATATTGCGCCACTTTACACCAGATGAGCGCAAAGGACTTCGAGATATACGCAATTTCATCGCCCATGAATATGACGGGGTTGATCTGCCTATAGTCGAATGGCTGATAGATGAAGCATTGCCAATCGTTCGGCGTAAATGCCAGATGATCCTTTCCCCGGAGCCCTAAGCATAACGCCAACGCACTTTCTTCAACCCAATGCCAGAAAACCCGCCATCATCGCCAGAACAAGACCGATCCCGATGCGATAGAAACGGAGCAACCGGGGAGAACGTTCCAAATAACGGCGCAACGCGCTCCCCATATAACACCACAGACTGTTGCCGATGAAAAATGCCAGCAAACTCATCGTACTCAGCAGGAGCACACCCCAAAACATCTTGCCAACCGCTGCGAATTGTGCATACATGGCGATGAGGGTCATGTAGACTTTTGGATTGAGCATGCTGAGCAAAAAACCGTGCCAGAAGGTAAAATCTATCTGCGTATCGTGAAGGGTGAGTGTCGGGTCATTTTGTATGCCAGATAGAGGATATAGGCTGCCCCGACAAAACGGAGAATCTGATAAGAAAGAGGATAAAGCACGAACAGCGCCTCCAGACCAAGCCCCACACCCATCGCCTGGAGAAAAAAGCGGTGTTGATCCCGAGGATCAGTGGCAGGATGCCCAAATCCCTCTGGTGGCACCTGCGGCGGCCAGGGTGACATTGACCGCCCGGGAGTCCAGGCAAACGGGAGGATAAAAAGCCCAAAAAGCCAGAAGAAACTCGGATCGTTCATGCTCAAGTCTCCCGATAGAGCTGAAACGGATTGCGCTGGGCGGTGGGCATGATGTCCATGTACTGGATGTTGACATGAGGCGGGGTGTTGAGCATGGTGATGACGGCCTGGGAGATGTCGGCAGCGGTCAGCGGAGTGTAGCCGGCGTAGACCGCGGCGGCTTTGTCGTTGTCCCCTCCGAAGCGGATATCAGAAAAACGGGTCTCCACCGCGCCCGGTGCGATGGTACCGGCTTTGACGGCGGTGCCGTACAGATCGGCGTTGAGCCCTTCGGTGAGGGAGTGGACGGCGGCTTTGGTGGCGCAGTAGACGTTGCCGCCCGGATAAGCAGTCTTGCCGGCAACAGAGCCGAGATTGATGATGTGGGCGGTGGGGCGTTCTTTGAGATGGGGCAGCAGGGCGCGGGTGACGTAGAGGAGCCCTTTGATGTTGGTGTCGATCATCGTATCCCACTGGTCGATATCCCCCCGGTCGATCGGCTCAAGACCCAGTGCCAGACCGGCGTTGTTGATGAGGATATCGACGGTGGTCTTGTTCAGCAGAGCCTCGACCTGCGTCGCAACTTCGTCGGCATCGCGCACGTCAAAAGTAAGGGTATCGACTCTTCGGTCGGTTTGGGCGCTTATCCGCTCTTTCAATTCGGCCAGTTTTTCTGCGCTACGTCCGGTCAGTACGAGGTTCAGACCCATTTTGGCCAGATCGAAGGCAAGCTGCTCACCGATGCCGGAGGTGGCTCCGGTGATGAGGGCGGTTTTGTTTTGGATGTGGTTGGTCATGGGGGGCTCCTTTGTGTGTTAAGTGCTATGTGTTACGTATTACGCTTTTGGGGCAGCGACTTCAGTCGCCTTTCTGTTTTTTAAATTTTTTCGGTATGATACCCCAAATGTGACCCGTTGGCAATGGACAAAATTTGTAAATTTTATCAGGACAGATATTGATGTACCACCTCGATCCGCACGATTCACAGCCGCTGAATATACAACTGTACCACGCACTCAAAGCCGATATCCTCACTAAGCTATCCCAAGGCGACAAACTCCCCTCCATACGCAAACTGTCAAACCAGTACAACATCAGCAAGACTACTGTCCAAAGTGCTTATGATCAGCTCTATGCCGAAGGGTATATCTACAGCAAACCAAAGAGCGGATATTTTGTTGATGACATAGATATGATTGAGCCCGCTAGAGAAGAGGTATATGCACCCAACAATGACTCTGTGCCGCCACAATACAGATATGATTTTTTCCCGGCTCAGCTGACAGATAGTGCGTTTCCAAGGAAGCTGTGGAAGAGACTGAGCAATAAAGCTTTCGAAGAGGATCTAGATTTTGGCTCATATCCCAATGGACAGGGAGAATATGGGCTAAGGCGCGAGATAGCCTTATACCTTGGGCGATACAGAGGTGTAGAGTGTACGGCTGATGATATCGTCATCACTAACGGCTTTATCGAGTCTATGGAGCTAATCGCCAAACTCATGCGACCTGCCCACAGCCGATTTGCCACCGAGTATCCAGGCTACCATATAGCGCGCAAAAGTTTCGCCTCTTATGGCTATGAGATAGACCTCATAGGGCTGGGCGAGAACGGTATCGATATAGATGCGTTTGCCAGGAGCCATGCAAGGCTGCTTTACACCACTCCGTCACACCAGTATCCCACAGGCACATCAATACCCGTATCGCACAGACAAAAGCTCCTTGAGATCATCAATGCCAAAGGCGGCTATCTGATAGAAGATGACTATGACAGTGAGCTCAAATACTCCACGCGCCCTATCCCCGCCCTCAAGGGTCTTGATCACAATGACAGAGTGATCTATCTGGGCACTTTCGCCAAAGCCCTCTCCCCTGCTGTTCGCATAGGATATATGGTATTGCCCAAAGATATAATGCGACTCTTTGGGGCCGATCCTCGCTCACATTTTTCCGGCGTATCCCAACACCTGCAAAGGACACTGGAGCTATTTATGAGGGATGGATATTTTGAAAAGCACCTGCGCCGCATCCGCACGCTCAATCGTAAAAAGCATGATCATATGCTGCAAACTCTCAAGCTTGAATTGGGAGAGACCTATGAGATATACACCAAAGGGGGCGGATTGTCTATCCTGATCCGACCTACACTTCCCTTTGACTGGGATAAATGTGTCTTGGTCTGCCAAAAGAAAAGTATCAAAATATATCTCACCAAGGAGAGAGCCGGAGGCGATATAGAGGCGTTTCGTATGGGATTTGGAGGATTTGAGATAGAAGAGATTTCAGATGCCATCAAAGAGTTTGGGGAGTGCTGGAAGGCCTCTATTTTGCAGGATACTCACTCTGATACTTCATAAGCTCTTTAAGCGGCACTATCTTGTAGCCTTTTGCTCGGATACCTTTAATAAGACGCTCCAACTCTGCCGGTTTGGTGGCATGATCGTGCATAAGAATGATATCTCCCGGACTCAGATGATCAAGGGTGCTTTGATGTGATCGATATTTTTTGCTCCAGTCAAACGTGTCGTTCGACCACAGGACGCCTTGGGCTTTGTATTTGCGCAACGCCTTTACCACATTTTGGTTGACCACTCCATATGGAGTTCTAAATAGCCTCCATGACAAACCGTGCTTTTTGAAAACTGCAATCGTGTCAGCAAAATCCTTGTCTATCTCAACGGCACCGATCTTGTCGAAATTTCTGTGCGTCAGAGAGTGCATGCCTACCGAAAAAATGGGATCTTGATAATACTTACCACCCATTTTTCTCAGATTTTTGCCTATCAGAAAAAAAGTAGCCGGAGCATTGTATTTTTTTAGAACTGCTATTATTCCCCGCGTATGGGTGCTTGGTCCGTCGTCAAATGTCAGAGCTATGATCTTGCTGCCTGTTTTTGCCTTGAAATAAAAGCTTTTGATCAGATCACCTCTTTTTTGTAAATATGCCGGATACTTGGGGTACAAGTGCCATCCGGCAAATACAAAAGAGCTCAACAATGCAAATAAAACAAGTTTTTTCAAGTTGTTATCCTAATCGCTTACAAGAGGTACAAAGACAAAGCCGTGATAGCTCTCCTTGGTATATCCGTCCTGAGTTTTGGTGATCCGCATTATATCATTTTGGACAGGTATCACCAGCACGCCGCCTATGAGAAGCTGATCTATCAGCTCCTCTGGCAGGCTCCTGGCACTTGCCGAGACAAGTATCCGATCAAAAAGTTCGCCTGGTTTGCCAAGTGCATCGCCGGCTTTGTCGATACGGCAATGATCCCCAAAGCCAAATTGCGACAGGTTGTATCTCCCTTGCTTCACAAGACTCTCTCTGCGCTCAAGCCCCGTTACGCTTCCGTCTCTTCCTACTATACGGCACAGCAATGAGGTGGTCCAGCCTGAGCCGGAGCCTATATCAAGTATCCTGTCCCCTTCTTGCGGCCCAAGTAGCTCCAGCATAAAAGCTACGGTAGAGGGCTGTGAGATAGTCTGCTCCTCCCCAATAGGCAGAGGTCTATCGATATAGCACAGATCATGCAGTTTAGGCGGGACAAAACGGCATCTGTCTATATGCTCAAAAGCTTCAATAATCCGAGGGGTTCTAAGGACGCCCGAGACGATCATAGATCTGATCAATTCGGCATTGTTCCTCATATAGATTCCTCCATTCTCAACCTATCACTTCATAAATTTCTTTGGTCTCAGGCGTGTTATGGCCTATTTTTATCGCATTTATGAGTCTTTTTTGGGCTTCTTGCAGGCTCTTTTCATCTCTGGCATGTATGATAGCCAGCGGAGTATCGCTGTCTACCTTGGCGCCAAGCCCTATGAGATTTTCAAGCCCTACGCTGTGGTCTATCTTATCTTCGGGGCTTAGTCTGCCGCCTCCAAGACCTACAACCGTCATGCCTACGGCAATCGCATCCATCGATTCTATAATACCGCTATCTGCGACAAAAACCGGCTCTATTATCGGAGCAACGGACAGATAGTCATCGTATCGCTCAACAAAATCAGAAGGCCCGCCAAGCATAGATACCATACGGGCAAAAATTTCCAGAGCTTTGCCGCTCCCAAGAGCATCTTCGAGCTTAGCAAGAGCATCTGCATGATCTTTTGCCAATCTGGCATTGACAAGCGCATGGGCCCCAAGCTCCATTGTTACTTTGTGAAGTCTTGGATTGCGGCGGGTACCATTCAAATACTCCACCGCCTCACGCACCTCCAAAGCATTGCCAACATTATACGCCAAAGATTGATTCATATCGGTCAAAATCGCCTGAGTTTCGACTCCCGCTTGCCTGGCAATATCCACTATTGACTGCGCAAGTTTTTTTGAGAGTTCATAGGTAGGCATAAACGCTCCGCTGCCTACCTTGACATCCATGATAAGCGCATCAAGCCCTTCGGCCAGCTTTTTGGAGAGTATAGAAGCGGATATCAGAGGTATGCTCTCCACAGTAGCGGTCACATCGCGCACCGCATATATCCTCTTATCAGCTGGAGCTAGAGAACTGGTCTGGCCAATGATAGCTACACCGCACTCTTTGACCACTTTGCGGAACAGTTCATCATCAGGCAAAACATTGTATCCCGGAATCGACTCAAACTTATCCAGAGTCCCTCCGGTATGACCCAGACCGCGACCAGATATCATCGGCACATACGCTCCGCACGCAGCAAGCATGGGCCCAAGCATAAGTGAGACTGTATCCCCTATCCCGCCGGTAGAGTGCTTGTCCACAACCGGACCGTCCAAATCGTCCCAGGACAAGGTATTGCCAGAATCCCTCATAGCAAGTGTGAGGCTGACCTTTTCTTCCACACTCATACCATTAAAAAACACCGCCATAGCAAAAGCAGCTATATGCGCATCAGTCACACTGCCGTCAGTGACTCCAGATACAAACTCTTCGATCTCCTCTTTGCTCAAGGGCTTGTTGTCCCGCTTTTTGCGGATAAATTCTTGGGGGATAAACATATTTTCTCCTCATAGTTGTCTAAATCCTCTAAATATTTATTACCAACAAATCACAAATGCGACAAAGAAGCGCTCAACCCCGAAGGGGCGCTTGCGTCCGCGACTGCCGGAGTGTTTGCAATTTGCTGGCAACTATTCAAAAGATTAATGTTTCTGCAAACATAAAATCATCTTCTCTATAAATTTGCCGGACCAAAAGAGTCTGGCAGCAATTTATCTATCGTAAATGTCTTTTGCAGCCCTTTATCGATATGACAGATATGTATCCTGGTATCACTATCGGCAAATTCCCGTATACGCTGCCTGCAAGCACCACACGGGGTGATAAGTTCATTAGACCTGCCGATTATGACAATATCTTTGATGATTCTGCCCCCTTCTGCGACCATAGAACCGATCGCCTGCTCCTCGGCGCACGAACCGGAAGGATAGGCGGCATTTTCAACATTGCAACCGGTGTGGATATCGCCGTGCTCATCCAGTACGGCTGAGCCTACAGAAAAGCCGCTGTAAGGGGCATAGGCATTTTGGTATGCCTTGGCGGCGGCCTCTATCAAATTGTCTATATTTTCTTTTCTCATAGTGTTATTTTACCCAAATATTGGATATAATCATAACTTCAACAAAGAAATGCCTCAAGACAATAGGAACAAAAATGCAAAATCTCTCAAAATATATAGACCACACTCTCCTCGCTCCTGATGCGACTGAAAATGATATCATCAAACTGTGCAATGAAGCGATAGAGTACCGCTTTTGCAGCGTATGTGTCAATTCCAGTTTTGTCCCGCTTGTATCAAGGCACCTGCAGGATACCGAAGTGAAAGTCTGCAGTGTTGTGGGTTTTCCGCTGGGGGCTATGAGCACCGAAGCCAAAGTATTTGAAACTAAGCAGGCGATAAGAGACGGCGCTGATGAGATCGATATGGTTATCCATATCGGCTGCGCCAAGTCGGGCCTTTTTGATGCTGTAGAGGGCGATATCTCAGCCGTACGCAAAGCAAGTCAAGGCAAAGTACTCAAGGTGATACTTGAAACTTGTCTACTCAATGAAGACGAGAAGATAAAAGTATGCAAAATAGCAAAAAAGCTTAAAGTTGATTTCGTCAAAACCTCCACAGGATTCTCCACTGGAGGAGCTACCGTAGAAGATATCAGACTAATGAAATCAATTGTAGGTGATAAAGTGCAGATCAAAGCCTCCGGCGGGATCAGAGATACCCAAAAAGCTCTGGAGATGATAGAAGCAGGCGCTACCCGTATAGGTGCGAGTGCCGGCATCGCGATCGTCACGGGCGCTAAAGGGTCTGGCTCGTCCACGCAAAGGGAATCAGACACAGACGATAAATCGCTGCGCGATACATCTTCCAAGTCAGACCCCCAAAGCAATAAGGGTCTGACCCCAAAAGAAGGATACTAAATGAAAAGGGTCATATGGCTGGTGCTTGATTCGTTTGGTATAGGCAATGCCCCTGATGCCGAAAAATTTGGAGACAAAGGAGCCGATACCTTGGGTCATATTAATGATGCCTATCCACTCAGTATCCCCAATATGGCATCTTTGGGACTTCAAAAAGCCTATGAGTTGAACAATGGCAAATCAATAAAACTGGCCGGTACGGCTGATCCAATAGATGGCAGTTTCTATGGAGCAGCTATAGAGCACTCGGCCGGCAAAGATACGCTATCTGGCCACTGGGAGATGGCGGGAGTGACCATGGATGTAGCGATGAGATTTTTTCCAGATGCCAAGCCCGCCTTCCCTCCCGAAATGATCGATGAAATTTTGACGAAATTTAACGAAACACAAGCCGATCCTATCAGCGGGATCCTTGGCGACCGCCACGCTAGCGGAGTAGCGATCATCAATGAGCTGGGAGAAGAACATATCCGCACCGGTATGCCTATATTTTATACCAGTGCCGACTCGGTGATACAGATCGCTGCCCATGAGGAACATTTTGGGTTGGAGCGTCTCTACAAACTTTGCAAAATTGCCCGCAAAGTAGCTGACAAATATGCTGTTGGCAGAGTGATAGCCCGACCATTTACAGGGGATGAAAAACACGGATTTGAGCGCACCAAAAACCGCCGAGACTATGCTCTCAGACCAAGCGGCAAATCTGTACTTGAAATAGCTCAAGATAAAAGACTTGAGACCATAGGTATAGGTAAAATCCCCGATATTTTCGGAGGATACGGCATCAGTCAAAAAGTGCCTGCATACAAACTAAATGGGCTGATGGATGCCACTATCGAGCAGATCAAAGCTCTCGATTGCGACGGCATCATCATGACCAATTTTGTCGATTTCGATATGGAATGGGGGCACCGTAGAGATGTAGAGGGGTACGCGAGCGGACTGGAGTATTTTGACTCCCGCATACCCGAACTGCTGAAGCTTTTGAAAGATGATGATCTTCTAATCCTCACGGCAGATCACGGCTGCGATCCGACATGGCGCGGCAGCGATCATACACGTGAAAATGTGCCGGTATTTGGAATATTAAAAAGCAAAAACCTCGGAAATATCGGTATCAGAGACGGTTTTGGGGATATGGCCGCAACCATCAGCGAGCATCTGGGCATCCCGCAGCCCAAGAACGGCGTAAGTTTTTTTTGAATTCGCTTTGGCGAGTCCGGCAAAAAACTGCCTTGTCTATGAACAAAATCATACCATCAGTGATTGGGTATATTCATTGGGGGAGTGATAATAAAAAACTTGCATTGTCTGATACTGCATCTTTACATCACTGCATCATTATGATATAATGCAATTATTCGTACAATAAAGGAGTCGATAATGTCTGTGCGTACCACTATTAGTATCGAAGAAGATTTGCTGAAGCTACTCAAATACAAGGCGGTTGAGGTTTCAAGCTCAGTCTCAAGTTTGATCAATGAGCTTTTGCGCGATTCATTTATAGAAGACAGCGAGGATCTCAAAGCTTTTGAAGAGAGAAAAGACGAAGAGACCATAGGATTTGAATCATTTCTGAAGCAGTTAAAATCCGATGGCAAACTATAAAATAGAGATCAAAAAATCAGCTGCCAAAGAGATAGCCAAACTGCCAAAAACTCACCTGAAGCATGTTATCGACAAGATACACTTGCTCTCTATAGACCCCAGGCCAGATGGATGCAAAAAACTAAGTGGGGACGACAAGTACCGCATGCGAGCTGGAGACTACAGGATACTCTATACCATTGAGGATGATAGGCTTATAATCTATGTGGTCAGGGTCAGACATCGAAAAGATGCATACAGGTAGAAGTTCATCGCATCTGTCTACCTCTCTTTTACATACGGCACACCGTCTGCCTTTGGTGCTACAGCCCGGCCTACAAAACCGGCCAGAAGTATCACTGTCAGGATATATGGAGCCGCCTGAATGAGCTGCACCGGCACCTGACCGATATACGGCAGGCTAACACCCTGCAATCGCATCGATAGAGCATCCAAAAAACCAAATAGAAAGCACGCAAACATTGCAGGGATGGGCTTCCATTTGCCAAATATCATCGCAGCAAGAGCGATAAACCCCTTGCCTGCCGACATATCGCGGATAAATGATGCATTTTGGGCAATAGAGAGATAGGTGCCGCCTATACCCGTGAGGATACCGGCAATGAGTACTGCTCTGTATCGCAAGAATGCCACAGAGATGCCGGCAGTATCTACCGCCTTGGGATTTTCGCCAACAGCTCTGAGTCTTAGACCAAATCTCGTCTTGTAAAGCACCCACCAAGTCAGGGCTACCGAAGCAAAAGCCACATAAACAAGCAAATTGTGTCCACTGATAAGTTTGGAGTATATATCACCTATTATCGGTATATTTGAGAGGGCATCGGCTCCAGGCAGTTTGACAGGCATGAATCTCGCGTCATTTGGCAGAGTAGGTGTCTGCCCTCCTCTGTGAAACCACGCATTACCCAGCACTACCGTCAAACCTGCTACTATGATGTTGATCGCCACTCCACTGACTACTTGATCTCCTTTGTGGGTGATCGAGGCAAACCCATGCACAAGACTTAGTGCCAATCCCACCAGCACGGCAGCACCAAGCCCAAGCCACGGTGAACCAGTCACTGCTGCTGTGCTGGCTGCGGCAAACGCTCCAGCAAGCAGCTTACCCTCCAGACTGATATCAACCACACCTGATCGCTCAGAAAATATCCCAGCCATAGCAGCAAATATCAGTGGCGTCGAGAGCCTGATGGTAGCAGAGAGCATAGATAGAAAGTCGTTGAATGAAAAATCCATATCAGGCTACCTCCACTTCTTTTGATGATGTAAAGATCGAGAAAAATCTCTCCAGCCAGGGCTTGCTCATATACGCCAGCGCACCGCTAAAGAGGATGATGAGTCCCTGGATCACAAAGACCATCTCCTTGGAGATATTGGGCATATCAAACGAAAGCTCGGCACCTCCTTGGAAGAGTGCGCCAAAGAGTATGCTGGCCAGAATGATGCCGATGGGATGGTTTCGCCCCATCAAAGCCACGGCAATACCGGTAAATCCATATCCGGCCACAAAATCAAGCATCAGCTTGTGCTGGACACCCATCACCTCATTTAGCCCCGCCAATCCAGCGATACCACCGGAGATAAGCATTGTGACCATGATCACCTTTTTGGAGTCAATACCTGCATACTCAGCTGCACTCTCACTAAATCCCACAGAGCGCAAAGCATATCCCCATCGGGTGTGCCAGACATATATCCAAAACAGAAACGATACTATCAGTGCTATGATAAATGTGAGATTGAGGGGTGATTCGGATACATGGATACCTATCCAGCCAAGCATCTCATGCAAAAACGGCAACTGGGCATTTTCTGTAAAAACCCTGCTCTCAGGCGTCATGCTGCCAGGAACAATAAACACATTTACCAGCAGGTAAACCATCAGGTTGGCGGCTATGAAGTTGAACATGATAGTAGTAATAACTATGTGGCTGCCGCGGTATGCCTGCAGATACCCCGGTATGGCTGCCCAAGCTGCACCAAAGATGATCCCTCCGGCCATAGCCAGCGGTAACAGCACCCAAAACGGCAGATAATGATCAAGCGCCAACAATACCAAAGCCACACCCAATCCGCCTATATATGCCTGACCTTCACCCCCGATATTAAACAGCATCGCATGAAAAGCGATCGCCACGGCAAGTCCGGTGAATATGAAGTTGGTAGCGTAGTATAGAGTATATCCGACCCCCTCGGCCGAGCCAAAAGCCCCCTGAAACATCACCCTAAAGGCCTCTATAGGGTTTTCACCGATCAAATATATAATGATTCCTGAAACAAGAAATGCGATCAGGAGATTGATGGCAGGTATCAATACCACATCTGCCCATACCGGCAAAGGCACTTTTGCTCTACTCATCATATGCCTCCTTCGGGTTGTCCTGGTGGGCATTTGCCATCATCAGACCAAGGGTTCTCTCATCTGCTTTATCGCCGGCGACCTCTCCGACGATCCTGCCGTCAAACATCACGAGTATCCTGTCGGAGAGCGATATAAGCTCATCAAGCTCTCCGGATATCAAAAGCACCGCGCTCCCTTGATCTCTCATGGCTATGATCTGCTTGTGGATGAACTCGATCGCTCCTATATCAACCCCTCGAGTGGGCTGACCCACCAGCAAAACCCTTGGGCCCGGATCCATTTCTCTGGCAAGTATCAGCTTCTGTTGATTGCCTCCGGAAAAGTTGGCTGACTTCAATGACGGATCCCTCGGGCGCACATCAAACCTGTCCATCAGATGCAAGCAGTGGTTTTTGATCTCTTGGGATTTTGTAAGTATTGTGCCATTGTACTGGGGGCTGTTGTGGTAGCCGAGTATAGAGGATTCACTGGCGCTAAACTGAGGTATAAGTCCTCTTTTGAGTCTGTCTTCGGGCACATGGGCTATACTGGAATATCTGATTTTTTCAGGGTTTGTTTTGTGCTCGGGGTCTATACGCACACCATTGATAAAAATTTTACCTTCTGTACAAGGTCGCATACCTGAAAGCACCTCAAGTAGCTCACTCTGACCGTTTCCGGATACTCCGGCAATACCTACTATCTCTCCGGCTCTGACTTTGAATGATATCTTATCCAGTCTCTTGATATTTTGCTCGTCAATCAGGCCAAGTCCGTTTATCTCTATTAGAGTTTTGCCGGGTTTGGCAGGGGTTTTGTCCAGATCCATCCTGATCTTTCTGCCCACCATCAGCTCGGCAAGCTCCTCTTTGCTTGTCTCTGAGGTCTTGAGTGTCGCCACCATCTGACCCTGGCGCATTACCGATACATTGTCGGTCAAGTCCATTATTTCCCGAAGTTTGTGAGTGATGATGATGACAGTCACACCTTTGGCTTTGAGAGATCTAAGTATTTCAAAGAGCTGATCAGCCTCCTGTGGAGTCAAAACCCCCGTAGGCTCATCAAGTATAAGTATTTGTGCACCTCTATAAAGTGCCTTAATAGTCTCTACACGCTGCTGTTGGCCAACAGGGATAGAGTCTATCCGAGCACCAAGATCGACATGCAGCCCAAACTCTTCCTCAAGCCTTTTGATCTCTGTGGTCGCAGTTGATATGCTTGCAGAAAGCATCACTCCGCTCTCTGCGCCGAGTATTATATTCTCAAGTACTGTGAAGTTTTCCACAAGCATAAAATGCTGATGCACCATACCTATACCCGCTTTTATGGCATCAGCAGAATCTTTTATTCTGGTCAGTTTGCCGTTGACATATATCTCACCACTGTCAGCCTCATAAAAGCCATAAAGAATACTCATCAGTGTAGATTTGCCAGCACCGTTTTCTCCCACTATTCCGTGTATAGTGCCTGACTGGACAGTAAGATATATATTTTTATTGGCTTGAACAGCTCCGAAGGATTTGGAGATGCCCCTCAGCTCAATCGCCGGAGGGGTAGAGGAGGGTTTAGTATTTGCCATAACGGCTATCTACTAATATTTGCAACTGTTGTCGGACATATAGTCGTGCACCTTTATCTTGCCTGAGATGATATCAGCTTTTGCCTGTTCGACCGCCTTTTTCATCTCGGGAGTGATCAATTTTTCATTATATTTGTCGTATGCCCAGTCGACACCACCCTCTTTAAGCCCAAGAACTTTGATACCAGGATTAAACTTGCCGTCCATGGCGCTTTTGAATACATTATATGCCGCTACATCTACTCTCTTGACCATAGATGTCAGCATAGTACCCGGCTGCAGATAATTTTGATTGGAATCAACCCCGATAGCCAGCTTACCCGCATCCTTGGCAGCCTGATATACGCCTATACCTGTACCGCCGGCAGCCGCAAAGATCACATCCACACCGCGATCAAACTGCCCTTTGGCAAGCTCTCCGCCACGACTTGGATCGTTCCATGCCGAGGGGGTGGAGCCTGTCATATTTTGGATCACTTCCGCCTTGGGGTCAGCATATTTTACACCTTGCTCGTACCCACACTCAAATTTACGGATCAAAGGAATATCCATCCCTCCTATGAAACCTACCTTGTGAGTTTTGGAAGCCATAGCGGCAAGAAGCCCCACCAAAAACGAACCTTCATGCTCCTTGAAGACTATTGACTGAACATTTGGCTTGTTGACCACCATGTCTATGATAGCAAAATTGGTTTTTGGAAACTCACCTGCAACCTTGTCTATCGCAGGCCCCTGTGCAAAACCAATACCAAGTACCGGATTGCTCCCTTTTTTTGCCATTTTTCGTACAGCCTGCTCTCTTTGGGTAGGGTTGGTAACCTCAAAGTACCTATAGTTGACTCCGGTCTCCTTTTTGAATTTCTCCAAGCCGTTATAGACACCTTCATTGAAAGACTTATCGAACCTTCCACCCATATCAAATACTACAGCCGGTTTAAAGTCACCCGCCGATGCCAAGCTGTACGCCAATGCCATAGCCACAGAAGCCGCTACAAATTTCAAATGTTTCATCATTGTCTCCTTATATATGATTCGCAGAGCTCATTTTATCGCATACAATCTTTGGCCATAGTAAAAAAATAGAAAAAAGTGAGAAAATTTCAGAGCAACACCGAAGCCTCAAGCGCAATGCGTATCATATCGTCAAAAGCGGTTTGACGCTCGTGTGCGGTAGTCTCTTTACCCGTAACAAGATGATCAGAAATACTCAGCAAACATGCAGCTCTTTTGCCAGTCGCTTTTGCGTTGGTGAAAAGTCCATATGACTCCATTTCTACACACTTGGCTTTGGTGGTTTCTATGGTCTCTTCAAGAGGTCTTCTGGAATAGAAAACATCAGACGAATGAACTCTGGCTTGATGGAGAGAAATCCCAAGCCGTTTGGCAGTTTCCATGATAGTAATATTTGTATCACTATCAGGATACGCCAAATGTGTATCTTCCCCGGTAACCAAACTGGCAAACGCCGTCGAATCACTATATGCTTCTGTTGCCAGAACAACATCATATAGATCAAGCTCCTTGCTGTATGCTCCTGATGAGCCCACACGGATGATATTATCGACGTCATAGAACTTAAAAAGTTCATATGAATATATCCCTATTGATGGGATACCCATCCCAGAACCTGCGATAGTTACTTTCTTGTTTTTGTATTTGCCCGTTAACATATACATATTTCTAACTTTGTTGACAAGTTTTGCTTCAGAGAGGTAATTGTCTGCTATAAACTTGGCTCGAAGTGGATCTCCGGGCATCAAAACTACACTTGCTATATCCTCTTTTTTTGCCTCGATATGTGGTGTCATTATTACTCCATATTTTTTAATATATTAACCTTTGATACGCTTTAGTATCAAGCATCTCTTGAGAGCCCCGCTCTCTCCATTGTATTTTTCAATATAGCTGTTGTACTTTTCCTCTCCGATAAGAGAAATGCAGCTCTCTTTGGTTACGGTATTGTCTATTGAGGTATCTACAATTTTTTTGTGTGCTAATTGTTTTTTGGATGAAGAATTGATATCTTCAGTATATGTTCTCTGGGGACCCAACAATTCCGGATCATTCTCTTTGGATGATATACTGTAGGGCTCAGGTTTAATTATGTATTTTCCCTCTTTGTGACGCACATACATGCGTCCCGGCTGAAGTCTGCTTGATGGCTTTTTTATTGTTTGTTTCCTTATTGCTTTTGGTAAGACTGCTCTTTTTTTGGAAAAGGTGCGACCGTTTAGAAATGCCATAGGGTCAGGATGGTGTATATCGTAAGCCTGCACATGCATCCCGATAAGTACAGTGATCGCAGACACAATTTTTTTATTCATCTCTACTCCAAAATATATTTTCTGAGAAATTATAACCCTACTTTGTCAACAAAATATAAACGGTCAGCCCCTGGCTGTCAAAAACACCCCGCTCTCTATATGGTTTGTGTACGGAAACTGGTCAAATATGGCTGCTGATTCTACCCTGTGCGTCTTGGACAATACTTCAAGATCACGGATTAGTGTCTCAGGATTACAGGAGATATATATGATATGCGGGATGTGAGATATCAGCTTGATAGTTGCTCCATCAAGCCCCGCTCTGGGTGGATCGACCAAAGCGGTACTAAAATCATATGAGCCAAGATCGACCCCCTCCATGCGACGAAATGGGCGCTCACCCTCCACAGCCTGCACCATCTCTTCAGAGCTCATTCTTACAAAGGTCACATTCTGTACTTCATTGATCTTACAGTTCTCTTTGGCGGCCTTGATGGATATCTTGCTTACCTCGGTAGCCAATACCTTCTCAAAATTTCGCGATAGAGGCATGGTAAAGTTACCAAGCCCGCAATAACTCTCCAGCAGATCGCCGCCACCTGCCTTCGCAGCCTGCTTCTTGGCCCATGTGAGCATCATTTCGTTGACTTTTGGATTGGGTTGCGTGAATGCACCCTCATGGTAGCGATACTCATACACCTCATCACCTACCGTAAGCCTCTCTGTGACAAAATCCTGAGACAGGATCACTTTTTGTTTGCGAGATCTACCTATGATATGGGCATCTATCTTTTTTTCGAGTTGCTTTGCTGCGGTTTCCCACTCATTATCCAGCCTTTTGTGATAAAGGAGAGTGATCAGCATCTTATCAGTAGTGGTGGACAAAAACTCCACCCCAAAGAGCTTGCGTCTGAGCACATCAGAGTTATTGATCATCTCCAGCAAAGGCAGCATGCGACGCTCGACATGTTTGCTTACTTTGGGGCATCTGTCTATGCGCACTATACCATCTTTGGTGATATTGCCCATCGCATAGTCACATCTGTTTTTTGTATGCCATATCCGAAATTCGGCTCTGGCTCGATAGTGTTCATCGGGACTTTTGTATATCTCTATTTCTCCTTTGTAATACGGGCTCAAAAGGGTAGATACTCTATTTATCTTGCCATTTAATTGAACATCATAACCAACATCATATAGCGTACACGAACCGCATTTCCCAAAATAGTCACATACCATTTAATCTCCATTCGATATAATTGCATATTTTAGAGCAAAGGCTTTATCGATAAGTATCATGCATACATTTTGCTCGTATTCTATCAAAAAGGTTTTATGATGGCGTTAAGTGTGGTTATATTGGCAGCCGGGCAAGGTACCCGGATGAAATCAAACAAGCCAAAAGTCCTGCACGAAATATCGGGCAAACCGATGCTCTCTCATTCCATCGATGCTGCCCAAAAAGTAAGCGACGACATCACCGTAGTCCTGTACCATCAGGCCAAGCAAATACAAGAAGAGATCGAAGCCTCATACGATGGGATACATTTTCATCTGCAAGATGCTATCAATTATCCGGGTACCGGGGGAGCGCTTAGAGGAGTCAAGACCAGATATGATCGCATCCTCATTCTCAACGGCGATATGCCGCTGATCACCGAAGATAGTCTGCGCCTGCTGGCCGAAGGGGATAGCGATATCAATATGAGCATCCTCCGGCTTGATCCCCCTCCGGCCTACGGACGAGTCATTATCAAAGACGGCAAAGTCCGACGGATCGTCGAGGCCAAAGACTGTACACCCGAAGAACTTGCCGTTACCACTCTTAATGCCGGAATATACTGTATCTCAAAATATGTGCTCGAAAACTATATCCCTAAGCTTGATAATAATAATGCTCAGCAGGAATACTACCTGACCGATATAGTCCAGATGGCGGTAGATGACGGTCGCACCGTCCATCCGGTGATTGTCCCAGAAGAACAGTTTTTAGGAGTCAACTCCAAGATAGACTTGGCCCATGCCGAAGTAATAATGCAGCAACGCATCAAAGACAAGTGGATGGCATCAGGGGTTACCATGAGACTACCGGACACTATCTATATCGATTGCCGCGCGACCTTTGATGGAGAGTGTGAACTCGAAAACGGTGTCAGGATCGAAGGGTCATCTCGCATCGTCCGCAGCCGCATCCGCACCCACAGCGTAATCGAAGAGAGCACTGTGATCGATAGCGAAGCTGGACCGTTTGCCCGCTTGCGTCCAGGCAGCACGCTATCACGCAGCAAGATCGGCAACTTCGTAGAGATCAAAAAATCGACTCTAAATGGAGTCAAGGCAGGACACCTAAGCTACATCGGCGATACCACCGCCGACGAGGGGACCAACATCGGTGCGGGCACCATCACCTGCAACTACGATGGCAAGGCCAAATACCAGACCAAGATAGGAAAAAATGTCTTTGTTGGCTCAGACAGCCAGCTTATCGCTCCAGTCACTATCGAGGATGATACGATCGTAGCAGCTGGCACTACCGTGACCAAAGATGTGCCCAGCGGTTCGCTAGCCATCAGCCGCACTCCGATGAAAATCGTCGCCGGCTTTTTCGACAAATTCTTCGGCAAAGGCTCATAAATGCAGGCAAATCTCACAGGCAAAAATATACTTGTAGGGGTAACCGGCTCTATCGCCATATACAAGGCGGCCGAAGTAGTCAGGCTGTTTATCAAATCAGGAGCCAAAGTCAGAGTAGTAATGACGCCATCAGCCAGACGTTTTATCTCGCCCTTGACATTCGAAGCGCTCACTCTCGATACAGTCCTCACCGAAGATACTGAGAGCTGGAGTAATGAATATAACCATATAGATATAGGTAAATGGGCAGATGTTTTTGTGATCGCTCCGGCAACCGCCAACACCATAAATAAACTCTCCAAAGGGATAGCCGATAATATCTTGCTTCAAAGCGTCTTGGCTTTTAGCGGACCTTTGCTGGTAGCGCCGGCTGCCAATACCCGCATGATAGCCAACCACTACACCGAAGGCTCACTCAAGATGTTATCTGTCAATGATACAGTTATCATCCGCCCCCAAGAGAAGCTACTGGCATGCGGTGACGAGGGCAACGGCGCTTTGGCCGATCCGCTGGAGATTTACTGGCAGACCGCAAGATCCATCATGACAGATCCGTTCTGGGAAGACCGCAAAGTTGTCGTCACCGGCGGAGGCACAAGAGAGAAGATAGATGATGTCAGATATATCAGCAACCATTCCAGCGGCAAAATGGGTAAAGCCCTGGCTACCGCACTATACCTGCGTGGAGCCGATGTCTGCTACATCACCACCAGAGCGCATGACGACCTGCCAGAGGAGATACGTACGATCGATGTCGAAGATGCTGCCGAGATGAAAGAATATGTAGTTGACTGCATAAGGTCTGCCAAAAAAGGCAAACTCAGTAAAGCCAGCATGAATAGCTCCGATCCTGTAGGCTGGATCCAAAAAACTCCGTATCTTTTCATGGCTGCTGCGGTAGCAGATTACAAGCCTCGCTATCCTCAAGAGGGAAAGCTCAAGAAAGATCAAGTAGGAAGCGAATGGAATATAGAACTGACCCGCACAGATGATATCCTGAGCTCCATAGACAAAAGCGGTATCGTCACCATTGGATTCAAGGCTGAGATGGATCCTGATAATGGCAAGGATAACGCCGTAGCTTCACTTGATAAAAAAGGTATTGATGCGGTATGCTTCAACCTGCTCTCAAGCAGTGAGGACTTCGGCACTGATGATAACAGAGTGACATTTATCACACCTCATAGCCAGATCGATCTGGGTAAGCACCCCAAACTTGAACTCGCATTCTCTATTCTGGATCAAAGCAAAAAACTATCAAATGAAAGTGAAGCCAAATGAGCAAAACCAATACCCTAAAACACCTTGCTATCATCATGGACGGCAACGGCACCTGGGCCAAAGAGAGAGGACTCAAGCGCAATAAAGGGCACGAAGAGGGAGCCGAGAGGGTGCGCGACATCACCACCTACTGCTCTACTCACCCTACCATTGAGACTCTTACGCTCTATGCCTTTAGTACCGAAAACTGGAAGCGTCCCAAGATGGAGGTGGAGTTTCTCATGAAGCTGCTTGATCGATACCTCAACAAAGAGATCCCTGTATATATGGAAAACAATGTCCGCATGCAAGCAATCGGTGACATCAGCCGCTTCTCCCCTAAGCTTCAAAAAACTATTGCCAAAGTCGAAGAGGTCACCCGCAACAACGACAGTCTCACCCAGGTACTTGCACTCAACTACGGCAGCAGGGATGAGATAGTACGAGCGGTAAACCGTGTGATAGATGCAGGCGAAGCTGTGACAGAAGAGAGCCTGGGGGCTGCGTTGGATACTCCCTATACCGATATAGATCTGCTGGTGCGCACCAGCGGGCAGCAGAGACTCTCCAACTATCTTCTCTGGCAGCTTAGCTACAGTGAATTCTTCTTTACCGATACGCTCTGGCCTGATTTCAGACCCGATGAGCTGGAGCAGATCATTACCGATTTTGAGAAGCGTGAACGTCGCTTTGGAGGGATATGAGCTATGACCACAATCATCTATGCAACACTATCTGCCGTCCTGGGGCTTATGGTCGGTTCTTTTCTCAATGTTGTTATCTACCGAGTCCCCCGCGGTGAAAACATCGCTTTTCCCGGCTCGCACTGCCCCGCATGCGGCCACAAACTCAGCTGGTATCACAATATACCGGTGTTTTCCTGGCTGTTTCTGGGCGGCAAGTGCGCCTTTTGCGGGGAGAAGATCTCTGTGCAGTATCCGCTGGTGGAGCTCTCTACCGCTGCTTTGTGGCTGGTGCTTTTCCTGAAGATTGGGGCTGTGTGGTGGTATCCGTTTGTTGCGATCTCCTTTACTGCCCTGCTGGCGCTCTCAGTGATCGATCTGAAGTATTACGCCGTGCCTGACTCTATCAATTTCTTTGCTCTTGGAGCCGCTCTGATCGGCCCCAATCTGCTCAAGTTCGACATAAGCAACCCCGTCATCAACGCCGCCATTGCCGCGGGGGGATTGTGGCTGCTGGCATGGATCATTTCCAAAGTCGCCCGCAAAGAAGCAATGGGTGGAGCTGATGTGATTGTTGCCGGCACAATGGCAGCTTTGCTGGGATTTCCCAACTTCTTCGTCGCTCTGTTTCTCTCTGCGATCCTGGCCATTATCCCCTCACTCTTTGCCAAGGATACCATGGTGCCGTTTGTGCCGTTTTTGGCATTGGCGACATTAATCGTCTATCTGTTTGATGCGCAGACGGCAGATTTGCTGCATTGGATCGTGTATCGATAATGCGCGTCAAGGCAGTCATCGAATATGACGGTACCGATTTTGAAGGCTTCCAGCGTCAGAAGAGTACCCGCAACACCATCACAACCGCCATTGAGGATGCTCTAAACTCCCTCCAGATTGATAGCCCCATTATCGGCAGCGGACGCACCGATGCGGGTGTGCACGCTTCCAATCAAGTGATCCACTTTGATCTGCCGCCGTTTTGGCGCGATCTAAACAAACTCAAAACTCACCTCAATGGACGGCTGGAGGCGATTGCATTCAAGCACATCACACCGGTCTCGGATGATTTTCATGCCCGTTTTGATGCCAAACGGCGGGTCTATCGCTACCTTTTTTCTCAGCAGGAGTTGAGTATATTTCAGCGGCGATACATCGCCCGAATCGATCCGCTTGATCTTGGTGCGCTCGAAGAGGCATTGCGGCTTTTTGAGGGGACGCACGATTTTGGGTATTTTATGAAGAGTGGATCAGAAACAAAAGACAATATACGCACGATCTACACAACCCGCCTCAAAAAACTGGGCAGATACCATGCTGTCTATTTCGAAGCGGACGGTTTCCTCAGAGCTCAGGTGAGGATGATGCTGAGTGCGGCTTTTGATGTTGCTGCGGGCATTCTGACACCCAAACAGCTCGAAGAGCAACTTGCCCTCACCCATCATTACACCACCCGGCTGGCACCTCCGCATGGGCTCTATCTTGCAAGAGTCATATACTAAAGCTGCATTGCTAATCGTTATAATATTTCAATACGGCATCCACCATTTTTGCTTTCGATATCGGTTTGCGCATCAACTCATACGATGAGACCTCAAATGTCTGCCTCACAAATGGCTCATATGCCTTGTCGATCTCTTTTGAAAGCCTGGCAAGCACCGAAACTATTACCGCAGCAGGCGAAGGAAGGGCGCTATCGGCAAACCCGCATGGGTCGGCGAACTGGCCGTCACCCACACTCCAGAAACCTTTGTCATAAAATCTCCTTATGGCGGCGTTAGCTGTCTCGGCGGCATCCAACAGATAATTGTTGTTGTCGCTGACTTTGGCAGCCGAGAGCAACATATCAGCTACTGTTGCATAATCGGTCAAATATGTTACAGTGTTGTCATTATCTAATTGATGGCGAATATCGGCACCTGATACCATACGGAGCATCAGTGTATTCACAGCAGCCAAAGCATCGACATGGAAGCGGTCGTTTCTTCTGGATAACTCCAGCAGTGCTTTGATCATCATGGCATTGGAAGAGGCAAATACCCTGCGATCTGTACTCTCACTATCGTTAGCATTATAGAAAAGCCCTGTGCCAGTATCCTTCATCTTACCCAGAGCCCACTCCCCTATCTTGTATGCAGCTTCGGCATATCTTGACTCATTTTTGATATCTTCTGCTTTCAACAGCACCAATACCATCAAGGCATTTTCCGACAGATCTTTGCGTCTAAGGGGTACACTCCAACTATCATCAAGTGAGCAACAAAAAAATCCGCCGTATCTGCTATCCCAAACCGGACTTGAGAGCATTGTATCCAGCACTTCTGTTACAATGCCTGTCAACTCGTATTTATTATCAAAATTGCAACAATCAAGTGCCGTAAGTGTAGCTGAAGCATGCAAGTATTTTCTGCCTTCACCGAAACCTTTGTTTTGACTGTCATATACTTCCTTGATTTGTCTAACAAATCTATCGCGCAAAATCTCTCTGTCTATCCTGGTAGCCTCTATAGATAGTTTTGGCTTTAGCCTATCGAGCACATCTCTGCCTTTGGATAGCAGAGTTTCTCTATCTTTGGCATATCTTTTGGCTATGAGTTCTGCGATCTGATACAGGCTCATCATCCCGTCGCTTGCTTCAGCAGGTATGTATGACGCAGCATACAGCGGTACTTTGTCCGGATCTATATATATACTTAGAGGCCATCCTTCGTCCCTGCCGGTCATGGTCGTAAACACTCTTTGGAAATGTTTGTCTATATCCGGATGCTCCTCTCTGGATACTTTAATAGGTATGAAGCGCTCATTTATCAACTCTATAGCAGCAGGACCTCTCAAGCCCTCCCGCTCCATCCTGCGGCATGCCCTGCACCCAAAATACTCTATCCACAGAAATAGAGCCTTGTCTTCCCTGCGCGCTTTTTCAAATGTCGCCTCTTCCCACTGTTGCCACTTTATCTGCTCCATTATTAGCCTCTTGTTAATATCTCTTTGTTATAGTTTCACAAGCTCAATACACTTCATAGAAGGATGCCATATTATGATGTACAAAAAGCTTATGATGTTTTTTTGGCTTATTTTTGCGCCCGCTCTTGTTTTTGGTGAAGGATTTGGCAGCGGTACCGATCTGCTTGGGCTGCCCAAGCAGACATTTGTCAATCCAAAAGATGCGTTCAAGGCCGTAGCAAAAGTGGAGGATGAGCAGCTCAAAACCGCCATCATCCTTGCGGACAAAATACACGCATATGTCAACAAGCTCAAATATATTATCACCAGTCCCAAAAAGGTGGAGTTGGAGTTTACCAAACCAGAAGCGGTAAAAATAGAGGGTGATCCAGATCCGGTATTTTACGGCACACAAACGATAAACATACCTCTCTCTCAGCTTAGGGCCAAAGGGATAGAGGGCAACTTCACGCTCAATATCCTGATGCAGGGGTGTTCTGAGGATGGGATATGTTACAATCCCCAGAAGCGCACATTCCAGTTCTCCATGCCCACCGGTAAAAAACTCAGTGAAGCCGAAGCTGCCGAGCAGCAGCAGCTCAAAGAGCTTGCCGAAGAGGAGGAGCTCGAAAAAATGGCCGAAAAAGCCACGACTTCCAAAGCAGATGAATGGAGCAAAGCCCAGCAGGAAAGCGGCAAGAAGAGTACCGCCTCTGAAGAAACAGACACCAAACAAGAGGGATTATTCGCCAAGATATCCAGACTTCTAAAAGAGGGGAATACCGCCAAGATAGCAGAAGTATTGACCAAAGAGAGCTCTTTTTTCATCCTTTTTCTCTTCTTTATCTTCGGTCTGATGCTCGCACTCACCCCCTGCGTTTTCCCGATGATCCCCATCCTCTCCTCCATTATCGTCTCCCAGGCCGGCAAAGACAAAACCCCATCCAAATGGCAGGCATTTTTCACTTCGCTTGTTTATGTGCTGGCGATGGCACTGATGTACACGATCGTAGGTGTAGCAGCCGGAGTGGCCGGAGCTGATATACAGGCGGCTTTTGCCAAGCCGTGGGTGATCATACTCTTTGCTCTGGTGTTTGTAGCTTTGGCGTTTTCTCTGTTTGGATACTATGAGATAGGGTTGCCTGCATCATGGCAATCCAGGCTCACCCGCGTCAGTGACAATGCGAGCAAAAAAGGAGGATTTGTCGGTACGGCTATCATGGGGGCACTCTCAGCCCTTATCGTTGGTCCCTGCGTGGCTCCACCTCTTGGCGGAGCTATACTTTTCATATCCAAAAGCGGAGATGCCTGGCTGGGCGGCTGGGCGCTATTTATCATGAGTATAGGCATGGGTGTGCCTCTGCTGCTTGTTGGATTGGGTGCCGGCCGCTTCATGCCAAAGCCTGGCGGATGGATGACGAGAGTATCGGAGATATTTGGTGTACTTATGCTCGCCATGGCCTTGTATATGCTCCGAAGTCTTATTAGTGACAGCGCTATGATGCTGCTAAGTTCATTATTATTAATGGGTACAGCCATATATATGAATCCGTTTGATATCTCCTCGGTCAAAGGAGCATGGAAGCTGGTCAAACTCTTTGCATTTACATTGCTCCTTTATGGTTCGCTTCTGTTTGTCGGCTGGGCAAGCGGCTCTACTTCTTTGCTTAATCCTCTCGATCACATAGGAGGCGGTACCGCAGCAACTGAAACCAAAAAGCCGATCGACAGAGCTGCCAGACAGGGGTGGTCATATGAAAAGCTAATGAAGGCGGTTAAAAGCGCAGGCAAGCCGGTCATTGTGGACATCGGCAAAGCCAACTGCGCAGCATGCACGGAGCTGGAGGAGATCACATTTCCTGATCCTGCCGTCCGGGAGGCTATGAAGAGATTCAAATTTATCCAGATCGATATCACCAAATATACTGATGATGATGCCGAGCTTCTTGCCAAATTCAACCTTTTTGGAGCACCAAACCTGCTCTTTTTTGACTCTCAGGGTAATCCGCTGCCGGATAAGTTCCTGACCGGATTTGTCGAGCCGGAGAAGTTGGTGGAGCATTTGAAGGAGATTAAGTAGGATGCGTTTACCAACGCACCAATGAGTGAGCAGATAGCAGTGAGTAGTGAGCAGTTTTGGTATTCTTTTCTTTGAAAAGCTTTTATTGGTGGTGCCCCTATGCGTCCCCAAAATAAAAGCATTGCACAGCAATGCATACCAAAACTCTTCACTCCTCACTCTCAACTCTTCACTCCGCCGCCCGCCACCATCCAATGCATCACAATCGCTCCTGCCACCGAGACATTGAAGCTCTTAACCTCCGGATCCATCTCTATCTGCACCGTCTCATCACACGCGGCGACTACTTCGGATGAGACCCCATCCTCCTCGTTGCCCAGCACGATAACCCATTTTTGAGGGATATCCTGCAACTGCGAGAGTGGGATGGAACTCTGCGTCACTTCTGCCGCATAAACACGATATCCTCGTACCTGCAATGCGTGGATAGTCGCCACCGCATCATCATACAGGTGTACATCCAGCCGGCTCACATGCCCCGTCGAGACCCTTACAGCGCGCCGCCCGTACGGATGCGGACCATTACGCGGTACCGCATACCCGTCTATCCCCAGTGCCGCGGCAGAGCGGGCGATGGCTCCGACATTTTCCATGTTGTTAAGCCGCTCCAGCATCACGATCCGATCTCCCATCTCCTCCAATGGCACACTTGGAGGCCTGTGGGCATGCATCATTACATGATGATGGACATTACGCCCCACTATCTGTCCAAGCACCTGACGCTCTGCGACATACAGGGTCGCATCACCGGCATACCGCTCGATCACTTCACGGTTTTCTTCATAAAATTTCTCCGTGGCCAATATACTCTTGGGGACAATTCCCCGCTCCAACAACATCAACACCACACGGGGGCTGTCGGCAATGAAGCTCTCATCTCGGTCAAAAAGATTGCCCCTAAGTGTACGATAGACCTGCAGCTCTGGGCGGTCAAGAGTCTGAATGGGTATCAAAAACATCGATCTACTTATTGTACTCAAAATAACAAACACATATTGTGTACAATCTGCGCATATTCATCATCGCTGATTTTGGCGATATGGGAAGTCACGCGGGATTGAGATATAGTTCGTATATGATTGATCAAAATATCCGAATCATATTTGAGTCCTTTTCGTTTGACAAGCCGCATACGATAGGGCAAAGCATCCTCTATGAGCTGAGTAGATAACGGCACCACGATAACCGTATCCAGCACATCATTAGATACGTCATCTGAGAGGACGATACACGGTCGTACCTTCCCCGTCTCATGCCCTTGCTTAGGATTAAGATCAACTCCTACGATATCGCCTCTATGCAAGCCCATCATCGATCCCTGCCTCGAGGAAATCCCTGTCGGTATGCCGGTTGATTCTCTGGAGCTTTTCTCTTTGCTCCATTTCCTGAATTTTTTGCACTAATTCTTCTACCAAGGCAGCATACTTGGAGGAGATAAAATACCCTATCTCTTGATGTTTGCGTTTGTCCACGATCTTTGAGAGTGTCATTTGCTTGAACAAAGATGGCTGAGACTGCAAAGTAGTGATACCATATTCTAGCATTTTAAATCCTTTGATTTAATCTAAATAGATTATAACATATAGAAATATACAAGTCAACCTTCTCTGCAAACTTTTATGCTAAAATACATCCAAACGCGAGTGTGTAGCATAGAGTGAGTAGCACGTAGAACAAAAAGGTATATCAGAACCATTCTACCCACTACCCACTACCCACTCATAAAAAAGGAACTTTTTTATGTACGGATATTATCGAGTAGCCGCAGCAGTCAATAAAACCATAGTCGCCAATCCGGCGCTCAACGGCAGGGAAGTTATCAAACTAATCCTCGAAGCGCACGCCAAACACGTCGGGGTCGTTGTTTTTCCTGAACTGACACTGACCGGATATACCGCACACGATCTGTTTATGAATCAAACCCTGCTTGAGAGCCAAAACATAGCACTTCGCGAGATACTCGACCAAACCCAAGAGATCAACACCATCGCCATTGTCGGACTAGCACACATCGAAGCCGACCGTCTCTACAATACCGCCGCTGTGATCCAAAACGGTCGGATATTGGGCATCGTCCCCAAATCTTATCTCCCCAACAAAAAAGAGTTCTACGAGAAGCGGCAATTCTCAAGCGGCAGAGATATTGTCCGCAGCGAGACCAACCTGCTGGGTCAAAATATACCTTTTGGTGTCGATCTGCTCTTTGCTGATGGAGCGGACATGACGTTTGGGGTGGAGATATGCGAGGACCTCTGGGCGGTCACGCCACCATCCAACCATATGGCAAGCAACGGAGCCAACCTGATATTCAACCTCTCTGCCAGCAACGAACTCATCGGCAAAGCCGCCTACCGGGAGGAGCTGGTCCGCACCCAGTCGGCCCGTCTGCTGGCCGCATACGTCTACAGCAGTTCTGGCGTAGGCGAGTCGACTACCGATACCGTCTACGGCGGACACGCCCTCATTGCCGAGTACGGCAGCACCGTGGCGCAGAACGAACGTTTCGGGATGGAGAGTCATCTCATCACCGCTGATATCGATCTGGAGCGGCTGCGATGGCTGCGGCTGAACGAATCGGCCTACAGTGACGGACGGCGCAAAAAGAGCCGAACGATCCCCCTGGGCCTCCTGCCCAAGATCACCGAGATCGAGCGCACCATCGATCCGCACCCTTTCGTCCCCTCCGCCCATGCCGATCAGGCCGAACGGGCCCGTGAAATCATCCAGATCCAGGCCCACGGCCTCATCAAACGGATGACCCACGCCCACATCACCAAAGCCCACATCGGCATCAGCGGCGGTCTCGACTCGACGCTGGCACTTCTGTCGACGTATAAAGCCTTCGAGATCATGGGATGGGATCCGCACAACATCGTCGCCATCACCATGCCCGGCTTTGGCACCACCCAGCGCACCCGATCCAACGCCGTTACGCTTTGCGAAGCGTTGGGGGTCACGCTCCGCGAAGTGGACATCACCGAACTCTCACTCAAAGAGTTCGAGGCGATCGATCACGATCCAGACGACCACTCCGTCGTTTACGAGAACGTCCAGGCCCGCATCCGCACCGCCATCCTCATGAACAGCGCCAACAAAGAGGGCGGCCTGGTGATCGGCACCGGGGACCTGAGCGAAGTGGCCCTGGGCTGGAGCACTTACAATGGCGACCACATGAGCATGTACGCCCTCAACTCCGGCATCCCCAAGACCCTTATCCGTTACGTCATCGAGTCGTTCCGGGACGATCCACGCATCACCGCCATCATCGACGACATCCTCGCCACCCCCATCAGCCCCGAGCTGCTCCCCCACCGAGACGGCGAGATCACCCAGGAGACCGAAGCGATCGTGGGCCCCTACGAATTGCACGACTTCTTCCTCTACCACTTCATCAAGTACGGAGCGAAGCCAACGAAAATCCGTCATCTGGCGCTTGTGGCCTTTGGGGATCAATATGACGAAGAGACGGTAACCAAATGGTTACGGGTGTTTCTGCGCCGCTTCTTCACCCAGCAGTTCAAACGCTCCGCTATCCCCGATGGTCCCAAAGTGGGCACCATCAGCCTCAGCCCCAGAGCCGACTGGCGGATGGCAAGTGATGCGGATGTGGAGGCGTGGCTGAAGGAGATGGAAGAGTAACTCTTTTTTGATATAATCGCGCTATGAAAAATATACTCCCCATAGCCTTTATTCTCATTATATTTTATGGGATATATAATTCCATAGAGCCATGCGGTACAATACAAACAAAACCAAATCTAAAAACAGCTACGAAAACAAAAGATCCAAACTATTTGCAAGGCAATAAAAGCTTGGATGAGAAAACATACGAGTATGTCCTGAATGTCATCAACCACGGCTCCAGCAAGCTGCACTTCAAAAAAGAAGAGATCATGGAGGGAGGATACATTGTGGCCGAAGATGCACCCAAAATCGCCTGCTATGTCCTCAAACTCTCAGGCAAAACCTGCCCGGCAGGCACCGAAAGTGCAGAAGCGTCGATGCTCTTTAGCAGCGTATGCGCCGGATGCCACGGCAACGACGGCAAAGGTATCCACGGAGCTTATCCCGATCTGACCCGACCTGTTCTAATGGGACTGGAGAGATAGGATGGGAGGCTTACATAAGCTTGTCGATACGCGTCGCAAGCGCAGGATAGCTGCGATCATTCTTTTATCAGTTTTAGCACTTTGGGTACTCAACAAATACGGCCCTAGTACCATCACGCCTCCGAAACTTCTTTATGTCCCATCTGGCGACACCGCACGCATAGCCAGATCCCTGCAAGAGCAACAAATCAATATCTTGGCTGATGAGCTGGATAAAATCACCCAAAAAAAACATATCATCTCCGGCTGGATTAGGTTTGATGATAACAAACCAATCTCCGCATCAGAATTTGCTGACAAATTACTATCAAAAAAACGCGAAAAGACCCGCAGAGTCGTGATGTACAGCGGAGATACTATCCACCTTTTTGTTCAGCAACTATCCAAACAGACAAATCTATCCAAAGATGATCTGCTCAATGCATACTATAGCTACTCGCCATACACCGACGGCGGAATACTTGCGGGGTACTACAGGCTGCCTTATCGGCTTACGCCTGAAGCGGCTATGTACTATATGACCAAAAGCAGCGCTAATCAGTTCAGAAAAATAGCGGCTCAACACGGCATCAAGTACGACCCGAAAGTTTTCAGACGATACCTCATCATCGCCTCAATCATTCAAAAAGAGACATGGCATGCCGACGAAATGCCCCTTATTTCATCTGTCATCAAAAACCGTCTCGATAAAGGTATCAGGCTTCAACTCGATGCGACACTCAACTACGGCCCGTTCGCACACACGGTAGTAACACCCGAGAGGATACGCAGCGATGAGAGCAGATTCAATACCTACAAACACAAGGGTCTTCCGCCAGAACCAATAGGCAGTGTCAGCAAGGCTGCCCTGCAGGCTGCCATAAAGCCGGCCAAAACCAACTATCTATTTTTTGTCCGCAACGCTCAAGGACACCATACTTTCGGTCAGACATACACTGATCATCTGAAAAATATAGAGAGCACAAAAAGAGAGAAGGAGATGTTGCTGTCAATAGAACAGAATATAACTCAGGGAAGCTCACCTATCCAAAATACTCCCGTATCAAAAGAGACAAACAGCTCTGATGCAAATATGACTGACACTAAGTCCCAATAGGCTATAATCGCGAATAACTCTATACGATGGAAAACAAAATGCCAGAACAATATTATATCCCTAAGTCATCCATGTATGATCCTGATGATCTGGGACATTTCGGAATCTTTGGCGGCAGATATGTGCCTGAGACACTGATGCCGGTCCTTGAAGAGCTCAAAGCAGATTACGAAGCTGTCAGATTCGATCCTGAGTTTTGGAAAGAGGTGGATTACTATTACAAACACTATGTCGGCCGCCCAAGCAGTCTCTATTTTGCGGAGAATCTATCCAAAGAGCTTGAAGCGCGCATCTACCTCAAGCGAGAGGATCTTAACCACACCGGAGCTCACAAGATCAACCATACCGTAGCTCAAGCCATACTTGCCAAGCGCCTTGGCAAGAAAAAGATCATCGCCGAAACAGGCGCCGGGCAGCACGGAGTAGCCACCGCTACGGTAGCGGCTCTCTTTGGGTTGGAGTGTGAGATCTTTATGGGTGCTAAAGATGTGCAGAGGCAATCGCTCAATGTCTTTCGGATGAAGCTGCTGGGAGCAAAAGTGCACGCGGTGGAGTCTGGCTCCAAGACGCTAAAAGATGCTATGAACGACGCGATCCGCCACTGGGTGACGCATGCCAGGGATACCTTCTATGTCATCGGTACCGTCGCAGGTCCCCACCCCTACCCGATGATGATACGGGATATCCAAAGCATCATTGGCTGGGAAGCCAGAGCGCAATTTCTCAAAGCCGAAAATGCCCTGCCCGACAAAGTGATCGCCTGCATCGGCGGCGGCAGCAACGCCATAGGGATATTCAATCACTTCCTCGAAGATGAGAGTGTAGAGTGCATAGGCATCGAGGCAGGCGGCCTGGGTCTGGACTCCAAACACGGTGCGAGTCTGGCCAAGGGATCTCCAGGGGTGCTGCATGGACAGATGAGCTATCTGCTTCAGGATGACGACGGTCAGATACTCGAAGCCCACTCCATAAGCGCGGGACTGGACTATCCGGGTATCGGTCCTGAGCACGCATTTCTAAAAGAAAAAAATGTGGTCAAGTACGATAATATCACCGATCAAGAGGCGCTGGATGCTTTTGTATGGCTCTCTCAGTCTGAGGGAATCATACCGGCATTTGAGAGCTCACATGCAGTAGCATATCTAAAGAAAATGGACCCAAAAGACCTAAAAGACAAACGGATACTCATCAATCTCTCCGGACGGGGGGACAAAGACATGATACAGGCCAAAGAGCTACTTGATTTTAAATAAAGGAAAAAAATGAAAATAGAATTAGTAGACAACAAACTAAAAGATATAAAAGCCGATATCACAGTTGTGCTTGTCATCGACAAGGATCTCGATCATATATCTATCAAGCCATATAAAAAAAGCCTCAAAAAAGCTGCTTTTAGCGGCGCTCAGGATGAGGTATGCCATCTGGTAGATAAGGGTGTGATAGTAGCAGGAAGCGACTCACTCAAAAGCACAGATGTCAGGCCCGCCATAGCAAGCGCGCTTAGAGCTCTTATAGGCAAGCCGTACAAGAGTGCCAAGGTGATAAGCTACATGTCCCACCCTAAATGTACCGCTACGCTAAGAGCCCAGGTAGAGGGGGCAATACTGGGCAGCTATACATTTGAGAGGTACAAAAGCGGCAAAAAAGCCGCCAAGATCAAAAAGCTATACATCTCAACTGAAGAATATAGCGGGTACGATCTTGATCTTGAGAGCGCCAAGCGCACTATAAGCAAAGGAATCACTGCAGCGCAAGCTACCAACTATACAAGAGATATAGTCAACACCGCTCCGGATGATTTCTATCCGGAAGTGATGGCCAAAACAGCGAAAAAACTTGCCCAAAAAAGCGGCCTGGAGATAAATGTCCTCAAGCCAAAAGAGCTTAAAAAAGAAAAAATGGGGGCCTTGCTTGCAGTAGCCAGAGCCAGCCGACACGAGCCGCGTCTGATACATCTGACGCACCGTCCCAAAAATCCAAAAGCTGTCATATCTATAGTGGGCAAAGGACTGACATACGACAGCGGCGGACTAAGTCTAAAGCCAAGTGATTTCATGGTCACTATGAAGTCAGACAAAAGCGGCGGCTCGGCGGTACTTGGGATCATGAAAGCCGTCAGCGAACTCAACCTGCCTGTTGAAGTACACGGATTTATAGGGGCGGTAGAAAATATGATCGGAGGGGATGCATACAAACCTGATGATATCTTACGCGCAAAAAACGGCAAGACCATAGAGGTAAGAAACACCGATGCCGAGGGTCGACTGGTGCTGGCAGATGTGCTCTGCTATGCTCAGGAGAAGGTGCAGGCTGATTATATCTTCGATATGGCCACGCTAACCGGCGCTTGTGTAGTGGGAGTAGGACAATACACAAGCGGCGTGATGGGATTTGACAAAAAACCGGTGGAGACTGTGTTGTATGCCGCAAATACACTCGCGGGAGAACATGCCACCAAGCTGGACTTCAACCGCTTCTTACGCAAGAGCATAGAGAGCAAGATAGCCGATGTATGCAATATCTCCAATACCAGATACGGAGGAGCCATCACAGCCGGACTATTTCTAGGAGAATTTATAGATGAACACCATCGGGACAAATGGGCGCATATAGATATAGCCGGACCCGCATTTGTCGAATCGGCTTGGGGAGAAAATCCATACGGAGCCAGCGGAGCAGGTGTCAGAACACTTGTCAGACTCATAGAGAAGATTGCCAGAGGCGAAGGGCATTAGCATCTTGTAAATAATAATAAAGGAGTTTTTCTGATATAATTACCTTCAATCTGAACAAGGCATGACCAAAATGGAACACGACAAAAGACACAATAAATTTGAAGGCATCAAAGAAACTGACTTCAAAAAGCTGATCAAGATGCTTGACAAGCTTCAGCATGGGGTTGGAGTATTGTATTATCTGATGGATCACAACAAAAAAGGCACATTCACAATAGCGCTGATCTCAGCTTCCGATATAAAGCTCAAAAAACATATCAGCAAATCAAAGCGCGATACAGATATTTTGATCAAAATAGACAAAAAACTATATGCCTTGCTGTGTCAGGATACCGAGGTCGACGGCGGATACTATTTTGTGCAAAGGCTTGTAAAAACAATCAAAGAGGCCGGCGGCAAAGATATATACTGCGCCGAGATAGAGATCAAAAACACAAAACATCAAATCCAAGAGATTATATTTAGACTGCTCAATATGTACCAACGAGCAAAAGCCAATAAAGCTGACGGAGAGATCAGGTTTTATGCTTTGAATTAGATTTTTTGCCGGCTTTGTTCTTTTTGAGATCCATCCTCTCTCCATTTTCGTCAAATTTTCTTTGGAAGTTTCCTCGGATGATCGCAAATGTCATCCATGAGAATATCGCTATAGCTACGAAATAGAAAATATCTCCGATACTCATACATTCTTCCTGCTCATATTTGGGATGGTGATCTTCTCAAATCCGTTATAATTTTGTCTTAGTGCCTCATATACCACCACTCCGACACTTATGCTCAGGTTTAGACTCCTGCCGCCCTCTCCCATTGGGATAGTGATACATCTATCAGGATGCATCAAGAGAAGTTTTTCATCAAGTCCTTTAGTTTCTGATCCAAACAATAAGTAGTCTCCTTTATTGTATTTTGCATCCCAATATATAGTATCGGTTTTGGTCGTAGCAAGATGAGTATTGTTCCCCACGGGATTAGCTTCAAGAAATTTATCCAAACTATCCCATACGACAAGATCAAGCTGATCCCAGTAATCCAGTCCGGCTCTTTTGAGGGCCTTGTCGTCAATATCAAACCCCAAAGGTCTCACAAGGTGCAGCGTTGCTCCCAGATTGACACAAAGTCTACCTATAGTGCCGGTATTTGGAGGGATCTGCGGCTCTACAAGTACAATATTAAACACGAATAAACCTTATTTGTCTTGCGAATCATCAATAAAAGCTGTGCACAGCAAAGCAAACCGAAACTACTTACTAAAAAACAACTGTTTTGTTGCCGTTTATAAAAACCCGATCATGCAACACAAGCGCCAAGGCTCGAGATAAGACCACCTTTTCTACATCGCGCCCGGCTCTTTGCATATCCTGCCAGCCAAACCTGTGATTGACACGTATCACATCCTGAGCAATAATCGGGCCCTCATCCAGATCATCAGTGACAAAATGCGCTGTAGCACCTATGATCTTGACACCTCTGTCGTGAGCCTGTTTGTATGGGTTGGCACCTATAAAAGCGGGTAGAAATGAGTGATGGATATTGAGTATCTTGCCCTTGTAGGCAGCTACAAAATTCGGTGTCAGTATGCGCATATATTTGGCAAGCACTATATAGTCAAATTCCATCCCAAAGAGTTCGCTCATAACTCTTTTCTCATGCTCTTCCCTGCTTAGCCCTTCGGCTGAGATATGATAAAACGGTACGTCGAATCTCTCCACAAGCATCCTGAGAGTATCGTGGTTGGCTATAACAGCCGCTATATCAGCCTCAAGCTCTCCGTCAGCATGGCGGACAAGTATGTCCCCAAGAGCATGTGCTTCTTTGGTCGCCATTATCACTATCTTCTTGCGCTCAGGCAGGATAATGCGTATGTCAGCATCGACTGGCATCTCTTTTCTCAGTGCCTGCTCCACTTCCGAAGGATCAAATGTACCGGTGATGACTGTGCGCATAAAAAACCTGTCGTTGTCCTTGTCGACAAATTCACGGTTGTTTTCGATATTTAGCCCACGATCATAAAAAACCTTGGATATCTTATATACCAGTCCGGTATCATCGGGGCACGATATCAATACTCTGGCGCGCATCTGATCCATCTCTACTCCTCGGATGCATAATTGGCTATGATAGAGCCCATCTCATCGGTAGTGCATATCTCTTTGGCATCGTATGCGCCTATATCTCCTGTGCGATATCCCTCTTTTAGAGCCTTTTTGATGGCTTTTTCTATTCGGTCCGCGGCACTCTCTTCACCCAGAGCATATCTCAGCATCATCGCTGCACTGGCTATGGTGGCTATCGGGTTGGCGATACCCTGTCCGGCTATATCCGGAGCTGAGCCGTGTATAGGCTCAAAAAGTCCTACGTCATCACCCGTACTTGCGCTTGGCAACAGACCTATAGAGCCGCTGAGCATACTGGCAGCATCCGAGAGTATGTCGCCGAATATATTGCCGGTCAAAATCACATCAAATTGTCTTGGCTCTCGGATAAGCTGCATCGCTGCATTGTCTACATACATATGGCTCAGATCCACTTCGGGATACTCACTTGCAACCTCCTCAACGATATCTCGCCAGAATTGACTTACTTCAAGCACATTAGCCTTATCGACAGAGCAGATTCGTTTATCCCGCTTCATCGCTATCTCAAATGCCACTTTGGCAATCCTGACAACCTCATCCTTGGTATAGATCATGGTATTGTATGCTTTATCTTGTTCTTGGGCTCTGGGCTGTCCAAAATAAATACCCCCTGTTAGCTCTCGCACTACCATTATATCTACACCTTTAAGCACTTCTGGCTTGAGAGTGGAGGCGTTGACCAGTTCATCATATACAGTTGCCGGGCGAAGATTGGCGTATGTCCCCATCTCTTTGCGAAGACCCAAAAGTCCGGTCTCAGGTCGCAGGTGCCGATCAAGAGAATCCCATTTGGGCCCCCCTATTGCACCAAAAAGCACCGCATCACACTGCTTGACACCTTTGATGGTCTCCTCAGGCAGGGGCACACCGGTCTCATCGATAGCTGCTCCGCCCAAAAGCATCTCATGATATTTGAGATTGATCTCCTCTGCAGAGGCTACAGCATCGAGTACCTTGACGGCCTCGTCGACTATCTCTGGGCCTATGCCGTCACCCTTAATGATGCCTATTGTATAATTTTTCATTGTGCGCCTCCGTTGGCAATCTCTTTTTTGGCATACTCTATAAGCCCCCCTGCGTCCACGAGTTCTTGCATAAACTCAGGTATCGGGGTAAATTTGTAGCTTTTGCCCCGGGTTTTATTGATGATCTCTCCATTGGCCATATCGATACGGACTACATCGCCCTCATTTATCTCTTTGGCCTCAGGCAACTCAAATATAGGCAGACCCATATTGAAAGCATTACGATAAAATATCCTCGCAAACGTAGGTGCTATCACAGCTGCTACACCTGCGGCCTTGAGAGCGATAGGAGCATGCTCTCTTGAGCTTCCGCTTCCAAAATTCACTCCGGCTACGATGATATCACCCGGGCTCATCTTGGAGACGAATTCCGGATCTGCATCCTCCATTACATGCCTGGCAAGCTCACTTGGCTCACTTGTATTAAGATATCTTGCTGCGATGATCAGGTCTGTATCTATATGATCACCGAATTTCCAGACTTTTCCTTCCAAAAAACATCCTTTACAGGGAAACAAGGTCCCATAATTTTTCGCGATTATACCCTAAATGGTGTTAGTTGTAGATTGGTATTAATCACAATTTGGGTATAATCCGCGTTATTTAAGATACCTAAAAAGGGTTTATCAAGGAGTGCAGTTTCATGGCAGCTAAAGAGAGTATGAAAAAAGTTGAAGAGCTTTTCAAAGCCCGTAAAAAGGGTGAAATGGTAACATTTGAAAATATCGCCAAAGAGTTCGACAAGCAAATAACAGCTGCTCAGGCAAAGAAAATAGCCAAACTTGCCAAAGACAAAAATATCAAGATAGTCTCATCTTCCGAATATGCCAAGCATCTGACAGTCAACCAAAACCGCCGTCAGGCTGCGGCACGCAAACGCCAGCTTGAAAGCAATCTCGAAGAAGAATTTGATATGACCAAGGAGAAGGAACTGCTCGAGTGGAGTCGTTCCGATTCTCCTGTAAGAATGTATCTGCGCGAGATGGGCAAGATCCCTTTGCTGACCAAAGAGGAGGAAGTGGAGCTCAGTATCCAGATCGAAGAGGGTGAGGATATCATCATCGATGCGATTTGTTCGGTACCATATCTCATAGACTATATCCTCAACTATAAAGAGCCCTTGCTCAACAGAGAAAGAAGGGTCAAAGAGCTATTTAAAAGCTTCGAAGACGGTAGCGGTGAAGAAACTGAGGATGAAGAGACTGAAAATGACATTGAAGCATCCGAACCTGGCGACGACAAGAGAAGCAAACAGGTACTTGAGAGTTTCTCGCATCTTGAAAAAGCCAAGAAAGAGTGGCTCAAGGCCCGCAATGAGCTTGAAAAGCTGATAAAAAAAGAGCCCGACAACGAAGAAAAAATATTTCACGAGAGACTCAAAGTCGCTTTCAAGAAAAATCAGCTCAAAAATGCTCTGCTAAACCTCGGGCCTACTTCCAAACTGATCAACGAGCTTGTCAAAGCTATGGAAACAGCACTCAAAAGTGATGACGGTTTTGATAAGGAGCTCAAACGACTCGAGTATAAACTGCAGCTTTTTAATGACCAGCTGCGCAAAAACCACCAGAAGATTCTCGATAATATCATCAAAATGTCCAAAGAGGATATCATCGATGCCGTACCGGAGACCACTATGGTAAGTACCTACGTAGAGATCAAGAAGCTTTTTGAGACCAAAGAAGCGAGCAAAAACAGCTTCAATCTTGATCCAAAAAAACTCGAAGAGATACTCAATCAAATACGCATAGGCAAAGCCAAAAGCGAAAAAGCCAAATCACGCATGGCCAAATCCAACCTGCGTCTTGTCGTCTCAATAGCCAAGCGATATACCAACCGCGGGCTACCGTTCCTTGATCTGATCCAGGAGGGCAATATAGGCCTAATGAAAGCGGTGGATAAGTTTGAGTACCAAAAAGGATACAAATTCTCAACATACGCCACCTGGTGGATACGTCAGGCTATCAGCCGCGCCATAGCCGATCAGGCTCGAACCATCCGCATACCTATCCACATGATCGAGACGATCAACCGCATCAACAAGATCATCCGCAAGCATTTGCAAGAGACCGGTAAAGAACCTGATCTGGACACCATAGCCAAAGAGGTGGGACTCTCTGTAGACAAAGTCAAAAACGTTATCAAGATCACCAAAGAGCCTGTCAGCCTTGAGACACCTGTAGGGGATGAGGATGACGGTAGATTCGGGGACTTCATAGAAGACAAAAACACTCTCAGTCCTACTGAAGTAGTAATGAATGACGACCTGAACAATCAGATTGATGAAGTACTCTCGCAACTTAATGAACGGGAGCAGGCGGTTGTGAGGATGCGTTTTGGACTTCTTGATGATATGAGTGACCGTACACTCGAGGAGATAGGCAAAGAGCTAAATGTCACAAGAGAGCGCGTACGACAGATAGAATCAAGCGCCATCAAAAAACTCAAACACCCCAAAGTCGGCCGCAAGCTCAAAAACTACATAGAAGAATAATTGCGGGGTGCGTTTGCCGGCGCACCCAAAAGCATTGGAAGAAACATGAGCAATCCCAAATTTTTCATACTCATCATCGGTACCGAGATACTCAACCGCAGACGAGCAGATAAGCATTTTGACTTTGTGAGCCAAAAGCTGATAGAGCATCACCACAAGCTTGCCGGCTCATTTACCATAGAGGACGATCCTGCCCTCATAGTTCAGACTATCCGATTTATTGCGTCTCAGCCCAACTCCGTGCTGTTTAGCTTTGGGGGTATAGGATCCACTCCGGATGATCACACCCGCAAGGCCGCATCTATAGCGCTCAGAGACGGTACGCTCCATAGAAACAGGGAGGCTTACGACATCATCAAAGATCGCATACGCAAGCTTGATATACCCAACGGCCACTATCCCCTACAGATGGCCCAGCTCCCTCAGGGCGCCAAGCTTCTGCACAATCCTGTCAACAAAATGCCAGCTTTCTATCTTGATGATCGATATTTTTTTATGCCAGGCTTCCCCGAGATGAGCCACCCTATGGTCGAGGATATACTTGATAGATTTTTCAATGATGCCAAACCTGTGCACCGCAAAACTCTTACAGCCCTTTGCAGGGAAACTGAGCTGATAGAAGTGATGGAGCAGATGCCTAAAGGGGTTGAGTTCTCATCTTTGCCCAAATTATACTCAGACGGATATCGTACGACTATCTCGGTTGCATCACAAGATAAAGACCTGATGGAAAAATCATTTGTACAGTTTGAGCGTTTTTTGGAAGAAAAAAATATCCCCTACTCTCTTGCAGATGAAACATAGCTCAATACACAGCATACATCTGCATGAAAGAGAGCTGAGATACACTCTGCATCGCAAAAGAGGTCAGCGCAACAGATATATCAGGATCAAAAATGGGGAGCTGATCGTCTCATCCCCATATATGAGCAGTATCAAGACGATAGAAGAGTTTTTGAGGCGAAAATCCGACTGGATACTCAAACATATCGATCATAAGCCCGCCAAAATCGATTTGAGCACAGAAGGCGCCTTTGCCTATCTGCTTGGGAAGAGATATGCTGTCAAAATCCTCCGTTCTGCCGTTGATTCACTGGAGTTTAAAGACCAAAAGGCTTTATTTTCACTCAGCAAAAAACCCGAACATAAACTCATGATGCAAATGCTTCAGGATTATTACAAGGCCAAAGCCCCGTCATATCTGTTGCCAAGGACCGAAGTTTGGATAGAAAAAACAGGACTTAGGCCATCTAAAATATCTTTCCGCAAGGCCAAAAGCAGATGGGGTAGCTGCTCATCCCGCAATACGCTCTCTTTCAATATCTATACGATGATGCTTCCGGCACATCTGATCGATTATATCATCATACATGAACTCTCACATATCAAACACAAAAATCACGGAGAGTCTTTTTGGGATCTTGTAGGCCAATATGCGCCTGATTGGAAATCACATCGTAAAGAGCTTCGAAGATATGAGCCTTATCTTGTCTAAGCATAACTGCTTCTAAACACTTATTGCTGATTTTTCTGCTAAAATACACCATTACTACTTTTCATGCGAGGAAATTATTATGGATATATCAAAAATTGGACATGGTGACAATCCCGATAGCGTCATGGCTATCATAGAGGTACCGTTAAATTCCAATATCAAATACGAGCTCGACAAGGATTCAGGAGCGATTTTTGTCGATAGAGTGCTTTACTCTGCTGTACACTACCCCGCCAACTACGGTTTTGTCCCCGATACTCTTAGTGACGATGGCGATCCGGCAGATATTCTTGTGCTAGGTCAGTCTCCCCTTCAGGCAGGATCAGTGATCAAATGCCGCCTGGTAGGGGTACTTATGACCGAAGATGAGAGTGGAGGAGACGAGAAGCTCATAGCTGTTCCTACGACCAAGATCGATCCTACTTTTGCCGACATTGACGACTTGGACGATGTGCCGGAGGCTACTTTGAATCGCATCAAAAATTTCTTCGAGACATATAAGATGCTTGAACCCAACAAATGGGTCAAGGTCACAGGTTTTGAGGGAAAGAAAAAAGCTACAGAAATACTCGAAAAAGCGATAAGCAACTATAAAAAATAAGGCTAAATTGTGGATTACCAAAAACTGTTTGGATTGTTGTTTTTGGCCTATTCTCTGGTTTGGAGCATAAAGGCTGCATTTTGAGCAAACGCAAAAGCAAAGCCAGGCGGATCAAAAGCTCAAAAAACCGATGGACACGACAGGGCAAACTGCTATACTGGTTTTTGCTACCTCTATTTATAGCTGTTGCCAAGTCTTTGATGGGCGGGCATTATTCTATGTTTATCAAGGAAGGTATAGCCTTTGCAATGCTTCTTGGCGCAGCGGCTCTTACCTCCAAAGGGGTAGCCCAGGAGACTCTTTATGATCAAGCAGCCATAGCCAAAGCCCCAAAAATCCCATACAAGACTCTCTCTATGCTTCTTTTGGGTTTGAGTGTTTTCTATCTCGGATTTGTTGTAGGAGGCAGAGCGCTGATGACATCTCTTTTTGTTGGCCTTATAGGCTCTGCGGGGTACTGGCTTTATTATGGTCTTGATCCCCGTCGCGACAAATTGCCGCAGATGGACGATATCAATCCGGAGTTTGTGCTTGATACTCTCAACGAAGCCAAATCCAAGCTAAGTGCCTGCCAAAAAGATGCCGACAAAATAGAGGACCGAAGATTGCGCGGCAAGCTTGATAGAGCCATAGAAAACGCACATATCATTATAGAGACGATCGAAAAAGATCCCAAAGATATCAGATCTGCGCGTAAATTCCTGATGGTATTTCTTGACGGGATAGCTGATGTGGCTGCGAAATACAATGAAGTAGACCCCAAGGATATCGATAACCAAATGAAACAAAGACTCTATGATCTTATAGATGATGTAGAGAGGAGATTTGAAGAGGAGCTTGAGAGGCTCAAAGAGAACAATCTCATAGATCTTGATATATCGGTTGATACCCTAAAGATCCAAATCAAACAATAAAAGGAGAAACAATGTCAACACAAACCGAAGAGACCAAAACAGAACAAGTGGAGTCTAATCTGCCTGCTGCCGTTAAGGAGAAGGTAGAAGAGGCTATCATGAAACAAGACGAAAACCTTCCTGAGGTATTGCCCGAAGAAGAGAATGATCTGCAAAAAGCTATGTCAGAAATTGATATAAACGATCGCAACTCCGTTATTACATTTGGATCATCTGCCCAAGCCAAACTTGATGAGATATCTAACCGCATGCTTGAAGGTGTCAAATCTCAGGATACCGGAGCAGCAGGCAATGCGCTGAACAATATGGTGGCCAAGATCAGGGGCTTTGACATAGATGAGCTCAATCCCAACAGGAAACTCAGCTGGTGGGATAAGCTGTTGGGCCGCGCCAAACCTTTGGCTGTATTTTTACAGCAATATGAGGAGGTCAGGGACCACATAGATGTGATATCCAATGATCTGGAAAAGCACAAAGCCAAATTGATGAAAGATGTCGTCTCGCTTGAAAAGCTATACGAGGCAAATCTTGACTATTTCCATAAGCTTGAACTCTATATCAAGGCCGGAGAACTCAAACTCAAAGAGTTCAACGAAAAGATTTTACCCGAATACGAAGAGGCCGCCAAAGATGAGGAGATGCTCGCAGTCCAGAATCTCAAGGATATGAGAGCTTTCAGAGATGATCTTGAGCGCCGTATACACGATCTGCGACTTAGTCGTCAGGTAGCAATGCAGGCACTGCCCTCCATTCGATTGATACAGGAGAACGACAAGGCTCTTATCAACAAGATAAGCTCAACGCTTGTCAATACCGTGCCGCTCTGGAGAAATCAGCTGGCTCAGACTGTTACCATCTTCCGCAGCCACGATGCAGCTACGGCCATCAAGGAGGCTACGGATCTGACCAATGATCTGCTTGAGAAAAATGCCGAAGGACTCAGAGAAGCCAATGCCCAAGTGCGCCGTCAGATGGAGAGAGGCATATTTGATATAGAAAGCATCAAAAAGGCCAATAATACCCTGATAGAGACTCTTAACGATTCTCTGCGCATAGCCCAGGAAGGGAAAGAAGCGCGCAAAAAAGCTATTGTGCAGCTGCAAGAAACCGAAGCCAAGCTCAAAGAAGCACTTCTGGCTGTCAAGGCCAAAACAGAAGCGTCCGAGCATGAGCAGCTTGAGCAGGCAAATTCCAATACCGATGCGGTTAGCGACAAAGGATAGATCATGTGGCTTTTTGACTGGCTTTTTGGGCAGCTTATAGATGTTATTGACTGGACTGACGATACGCATGATACAATGGTTTGGCGCTTTCCGCGGCAGGATAATGAGATCAAATATGGGGCCAAACTCATCGTCAGAGAATCCCAAATGGCCGTATTTGTCAACGAGGGGGAGATAGCAGATGTATTGGGTCCTGGAACTTATGAGCTTGATACCGACAACCTCCCTGTACTTACCGATCTGCAACACTGGGATCACGGATTTAAGTCACCGTTTAAGGCTGAAGTATATTTCGTCAATACCAAGAGATTTACAGATCTCAAATGGGGTACTAAAAATCCAATAATGCTAAGAGACCCTGAGTTTGAGATGGTCAGACTTAGAGCCTTTGGTACTTATGAGATGCGCATCAGCGATCCTGCTGCATTTCTGCGCGAGATTGTAGGTACTGATGGACATTTTACCACAGATGAGATAGACGATCAGCTCTCTAACCTCATCACATCTAAGCTCGCGGTTGTCCTTGGCCAAGACGACACACCCGCACTCGATCTGGCAGCCAACTATGAAGAGTTTGGAAAATTTATCAAAGAGGGCATAGCTCCCTACTTTGAAGAGTACGGTCTGGAGCTTACAAAAATGCTTGTAGAGAATATATCTCTGCCCGATGATGTCCAAAAGGCTCTTGACAAACGAACATCCAGAGCGATTGCCGGAGATCTTGACGATCATCTCAAATATCAAGCCGGAGAGGCTCTTGGCAATGCTTCAGACAGTACCATGGGAGACATGGTAGGTATGGGAGCCGGTATCGCCATGGGGCAACAAATGGCAAATGCCATAAGCTCTTCTGCAGATACAAGTCCCGATATGCCTCCGCCGCCTCCTGACATAAAGCATTATTTTGTATCAGTGGACGGCAAATCAGAAGGACCATATGATCTAGAGACCATTAAACAAATGGTAGCCAAAGGCGAACTTACCAGAGATATGTTCGTCTGGAGAGAAGATCTGGATGGCTGGAAAGAGGCCGGGCAGGTCCTCGGAGGCCTTTTCCCGCCTAAAATACCTGGTGCATAACTGACCAATATGCAGTTTACCCCCATCAACTACACTTGTCCCAGTTGTGGGGCGCCGCTCAAATACTCCCCTGCTACGGACTCTCTTAGGTGTGAGTTTTGCAAGCGACAAATACCTATAGAGTCCAACTTGCTGCCCATCACCGAGCATGACCTTCACAGCGCACTTGTTGCGCTTGATCAAGCCCCCAACAAAAATATCACCAAGGAGATCACCTGCACCAACTGCGGCGGCTCTTTTACCCTCGATCCATATGCTGTTAGCACCAACTGCCCATATTGTGACACACCGGCTATCACGGAGTTTGTCAATGATATAAAGCCCGAATCGATTATTCCGTTTCAGGTAACACACAAAGAGGCTCAACAGATATTTGCCAAATGGATAGGATCACTTTGGTTTGCTCCAAGCGCCCTGAAGCATCTGGTTGATACACAAAAGTCCCTTACCGGCTATTATCTGCCTTACTGGACATACGATGCACAAACCGTAACTGACTATTCGGGCCAAAGAGGAGATATCTATTATGTCACGGTACAACGCAGACAAATAGTTAATGGTCGCGAGCAAATAGTCAATGTCCAGGAACCCCGCATCAGATGGACTCCGGTTTCAGGCAGAGTTAGCAGAAGCTTCGATGATGTGATCATAAGAGCAAGCAAAGGTATCTCAAGACGCATACTCGATGCCATCGGCCCCTGGGATACAAGCAAACTTGTACCGTTTGATCCCAAATATCTAAGCGGCTTTGATGCCGAAGAATATACTATTGGACTTGATAACGGCTTTGAGATGGCAAGAGTCAAGATGAACAGTGTTATTAGATCAGATATCGCATACGATATAGGCGGGGATCAGCAGCAGATCACCTCGATGGATACCAGATACTACAATGCAAGCTACAAAAATACTCTCTTTCCTGTATGGATGACCCATTTTAAATACAAAGGCAAGGAGTACTACTATGCCATCAACGGCCAGACCGGCCGCATCACCGGCGAACGGCCATACAGCTACACCAAGATTATACTTATGGTATTGGTTGTAATGGCTATATTTTTTGCGGCGGCTTTCTATGACGATATCAAATATGTATGGTCAGAAAGCTCAGACACCGTCAAGCCTACACCGACTAACTATTTCGAACAGATTCAAAGATGTGAAAAAGGCGGCGGTGTTTGGGATTATGTCAGCGACACCTGCACGGCAAGCCCGTACAGATAATCACCGAAGACTTTTCAATAGCCTTTGCTCTAATGCTACTATCCGGCGGGCACCGTCTCGACAGGAGTAACTTTGGGAGCGGGAGTTTGAGTGTTTGAAGGCTGGATGGCTTTCTCTATCGTCTCTTTGGTTTTTTCTTTGATCTCTTTGGCTTTTTCCTTGATAGTCTCTACTGTTTTAGATGCTGCCTCCTTGGTATTTTGGACAGCTTCTGAACTTTTCTCTTTGAGAGTTTCTACCGCTTTTACAGTGGCTTCTTCTGCTTTTTGGGCCGCGTTTTTTGTAGCCTCTTCTACTTTTGTAGCAGCTTCAGAAGTTTTCTCTTTAAGCTCTTCTATCTTTTTCTCAGCTTCCCTGGATACTTCTTCAACTACCTGCTTTGCAGCCTGTGAGGTGGGCACTTTGACATTGACTCCATGTTTATAGGTCAGCGCACACCCCTTTTGGACCACACCGGTTGCTCCCCAAAAGAAAAGGCCCATAGCTACTAGAAATACCACTCGGGCAGGAAATTTGTTGACTCCCGCGCTGATAAGTTTGATCACAAGCAGCACAGCTGCACTGTATACCAGCCAAATCCCACCGTTTTTGTGAGCGTCCAGAAGTGTTTTGGTATCAGGCGAGATAAGATCTTTTGCTCTTTCGGCATCTACCGATCCGGTCAAATAAGCACCGAAATAGACCAATACCATCAAAAGCAACAATACAAAACTGATCGAACCTATCGAGCGACGGCGCGCAAAAAGATTGATCAACTCCATCAGGATTATCACCACCGGCAGTGCCACGGCAAAATGCACAATCGCCGGATGCATCATCTCAGGCACCGCAAATGGCAACGGAATATCAGGTATAGTAAGCGGAGGAAGATTCATAATTTATATCCTTTAAAACTGTTCTGTTGGCATTATACCAGAATATCATATAAGGTTATACGCACTCACCATCAACCATCAACCATCAACCATCCACCATCAACCATCCACCATCCACCATCAACCATCCACCATCAACCATCCACCATCCACCATCAACCATCCACCATCAACCATCCACCATCCCAAGCTCTGCAAATAATCTTCAATAAAAGCATTTCAAATAAATGCATACCGAAACTATTCACTATTCATAATCCGGTCTATTTCTATAATCAACAATATTGCTAATAATGTTTTCAATCTTTTCAAATGCTTCTATTGCGATCTTGATCCCCTCTATCACTTCCTCTTCGTTGTCTGGATACTCATGCGTCAATTGATTTCTCAGCTTTCTGTATGCCATCCAGCTATGGGCATCGTCAATGATCTTGAATTTTTCGAGTTTGTCCAAAACATCCAGCAATGACATATCATCCCTGTATTCGCCTATATCATCCAGAAAAACTTTGAAAAGTTTATCCCCCATAATATCCTGCAGCTTTGTAAATCGATAGATAAAAGTATCTACTGTTTTTACTTTTTCAAAATCTTCAAACAGCTTACTGTCCAATGTCTCCCATTCTCGAATCTCAACCAAGGCATGGCGTAATCTCTGCCGGTGCAACTCTACTTTATTTAAGATATCGTCAATCACAATATGACACCTTCCTTTTTTGCACTTTCAAAAATGTTTTGCGTACGAGTATATGGTGTTTTGATCAGGAGGTCAATCTTGCGTGCGATGCCATTTGTTTCCAGTTCGGCCAAGATAGCTATTTTCTGATGCAGTGTGACTTTGTGCCGGGTTTCTATCAGCAGATCAATATCTCCTCCTCTTTTGTCATCATCAGCTCTACTGCCAAAAAGTATGACAGTAGCATCACTTATATATCTTGAGATAACATTTTTTATTTCTTTGACCTCCTGCGCTGTCAATCTCATCTTGGCTCCATTGTCGTATTGCGATACGATTATTATAGCACAAAAAATGCCGCAATTCATCATCAACCATCCACCATCAACCATCCACCATCCAACATCCAACATCCAACATCCATCAACCATCAACCATCCACCATCAACCATCAACCATCCACCATCATCCATCCACCATCCACCATCATTTCCAATCTCTCTTGCTCCAGACCACCAGCTCCATATGATCTTTGTAGTAGCCTATCATAGCTTTTTTGATGGTGATACTGCCATTTTTTGGTCGCCCGGCCCTTCTGCGGAAGTGTATCGGATATGCTTTGCCGTCAATATATATCTTTCGACCCTCAAGTCTACCTTTTGTATTTGCGACTATTTTGCCTGTATTTCGCATATCATTCATCAAGCCGGGCTCAAAGTCGGCGATAAACTTTTGGGGGTCACATCTGCCAAGGCTTTTTGACACTTCTATATCGGTCAGCTCATCGAGACCTTTGTATCTTTTCTTTTTGTATACACCCAAGTTGTATCTGTTTCCCTCTTCAAGTTGCATAGCCGACCTATAGAGCAGTATCGCCTCACCTTGCGGACTTTGCTGTATCACAGCGCTATCGCCACTTTTGAAGATCACGCACGCCTGCTTGAGAGTTGCGGGCAAACTTTTGGGAGGCAGTTTTTTGAGTGCGGCTATATCAATGCTGCTATTTTCAGATTCATTCGATGCAGCAGTTTTGTCCGGCGCGGAAGAGAAGATCATTTGGGGCCGATTTTGTGGCTTGCTCTTGCCGCCAAACAACGATTTTATCCATTCTAACAATCTTTCCCGCCAAGGCCGCTCATCGATGGAAGGAACTGATTTGTTTGTACTGCCGTCATTGCTAAACTGCGCCGTTATTGGCAGATGGTCGGAGTACCCTTTGCCTAGATGCTTGCCATGCCTGTAAGCCCAGCGCTTGACCTGCCCATGATGACCAAACATATAGTGCGGCTTATACACTCCAAAACTCCCCTCTATATACTCCCACCCCTTGCCGTCATGGAGTGTCGGGGGGATCAGGATCGCGTCGATCGCTTCCTTGTCGCCAAAGAAATTGTGGCTCCACCTCTGAGCAGCTCCCAGCTCCATCCACAGGTTGTAATGTCTCGCTCCGCTCAGGGTATTGAGCCGAACCATTCTATCGCCATCCATCGTATGAAGAACCGTATTGATGCCGGTGACTCCTCCGGTATCGTTATGTTTTTTGTCGATCATGAGTGACTCGTTATAATTACTGTTGAAATCCCCCAGCAAGATATACTCTGAGCCGGCGGACAGTTTGTCAAGACGCTTTTTGAGCGCTTTGGCATACACTATCCGCTCACTCTCAGGCCCTCGTTTGGATTTCCAGTGGTTGTTGAAAATCCTTAGAGGAGGATCGGTATCCAGCACGACCTCCAGGATACTACGATGACGACCGTAGCGGGTCACCGGCACATCCTGCACCTTTTTAAAAGCGATTTTTGACAAAAGTGCGTTATGGACAGGGGTTGATTTGGTATGGGTAATCGCCCGATAGCGGTATCGGCACCCTGCTCTCTCCAGACTTCGCTGCAAGTGTGAGAGCACACGGTCATTCTCCACCTCCTGGAGCGCGACCACGTCTGCCTCCAGATCACAGATCACTTCGGTTAGATTGCTGATCTTTTTGGCCAGCATCGCTTCATTCCAGCCGTGACGTCCAGGCACATACTCCGCATACTCCGTCCCATCCCGATGCATATCGAAAAGATTTTCGACGTTGTAGGAGGCGAGGGTTATCTCACGGGCCTTCAAAATGTCCCCAAACAATAATACGATAATAACAAACAATAATTTTCGGAAAAAATCACCGTAATTGGTCGTTATTGGATGAGCTCCGCTCATCGTTATTGGCAATTGATTGCTAGGCAACATATTGCTTTTTGACAGACTGGATAAAATTGTTCAGCTTAATGCCCAGCTGCTCTGCTCGTTGATTTAGCAACCCGTATTCATCTTTATCGATCAACTCTCTCTCTTTGAGCAGATAGAGCCAATGTTTGCATTCCCACAGCGATCCCCTTGCATGATAATAAAATCGGATGCTGTCTAGATAATGATATCGGCCAAAACCTTCCGCAATATTGGCACCGACCGAATCTGCCGCACGAAGTAACTGATCACCGATACCATATCGCAAAGACTTTGGGAGTTTACCATATATCTGCCATGCCTCCCACCCAGGCTCTATGCTCAGTTGATAGATCTCTAAATCTCCAAGCTTTCCACTTTTCACATAAACCTCAACACAATCTATTACCAAATTACGATGGACAACGTCCATCAAATTACCACCTAATATACCAATACACCAATACACCAATTACTAATTACTAATACACAAATACACCAATTACGACGGGCAAAGCCCGTCAAACAACAGCAGACAACGCCTGCCAAATATTACCCAAACATCTTTCCGATCATCCCCATGGCTCCATCGACACCGCCGACTTTATCCAGCAAGTTGCCAAGAAGATCACTCCCCTCATCCCCTGGAGTTGCCTGATCGACGACCTGCGGAAGCGCATCGGCCAAAGCTTGCTTGGCGCTGTCAAAGTCAATTCCGAGGTTTTCGGCAAAGGCGCTGATCTTGTCACTGCCCAGCAGTTCTGTGATCTGATCGCCATCGATGGGGAGATTCTCGCCGTTGCCGATCCAGGAGCTGACGACCTCCATCAATCCGCCAGAATCACCGTCCGAACCCATCAGGTTACCCACGATAGAGCTCAGATCCAATCCGCCCTCTTCATCGTCACCGCCAAACAATCCGCCCAGCGCACTCGCGATTGCTCCGGTATCCAGCCCGCTTGTTGCCTCATCGCTGTTGCCTTGTATCAGGCTCGCACCCATCTGCAAAAGATTACCAAGATCCATTTTGGTCTCCTTCTAATTTTGATGAAATATTGTACCAAATCCAACTAAAATTCAACATTCATACCCCAAACCAAGAACCCGAACTCTGAGCCCCCACTCTTTATCACAAGCACTTTTTGGATATAATCGCTATTCATTTTTACGCAGGAATTCATATTGAAAAAAATACTTGTTTTAGTATCTATTGCTATTGTTGTTCTTTTATCAGGATGCAGCTCCAAAAATATCCTGGCTGACAGCCCGATCGTCCAGGCAAGGGATGCTCACCAGAAAAAATACCACTCTAGACGCAATTATTTTCCAGGACGCTTTGAGTATCGCATCCAGCCGCATGACCGGCTTGCCATAAAAACCTATAAACATAATGAATTAAGCGGTAGTAACATTTTGCTTGACTCTAGAGGCAATGTTGATCTGCCACTCTTGCATACAGTACATCTGGCTGGTCTCACTCAACCGCAGGCAAGCCGCAAGCTGACTAATATGTACAAAAGATATCTCAAAAAGTCCCAAGTCCATGTAGAAGTCCAAAACAAGCATGCTTATCTTATCGGTGAGGTGCGAGCACCCGGAGTTGTGCCACTGCCCAATGAAGAGATGCCTCTCCTGCCCCTTATTGCCAGCAGAGGCGGGTTCTTGGACTCTGCCAACAAAGAGAAGATCGTTATCTTGCGTGCTGTTGGACGCCGGACGCGTGCCGATGTGGTCGACCTAACCAATCTTACATCACTCAGTTATGCAGGCATGATGATTCGTCCTGGAGATGTAGTTTATGTCGCGCCGACTGGCCTCAAAAACTTCCAGACCAAAATCTTGCCGATATTCCAGATGGCAACCACTATGATGTCACCTTTTGCAGTACTTAAAGGCCTAAAAGGTAGCAGTGACAGCGGTACCACTATCATTACTCCTCCGAGCAATTAAGGAAACTGATAATGACTGATCGAATAAACAATAGTTTATCTGAAGACGAAATCGATCTTAGAGAGCTTTTCGCCACGATCTGGCGTTATAAGGCTTTTATCTTTTGGTTTACCTTTCTTTTGACTTTGGTTACAGTAATTGTTGTCTACAAAATGCCCAAATACTACAAGACCACCACCGTCATCGAGGTCAAGCCCAAAAAGGACGACAAATCAAGCGGATTCTCGCTTGGATCGCTTGGCGGTGCTGCGTCATTACTGGGAATGTCCGGACTTGGAGGCTCCACCAACACAAGCGCAAAAGACGCGGCCAAGATCGCAATGTACCGCACCAACAAACACGTCATAGACGCAGTGAAATATGATGCACAATTCTTCATCACAGAAAAATTCCGCCCCAAAGAATTGGGAGAAAACAACTGCTCGATCTCTATCAGCGGACTACATATACCAGATTATCGAAAATTTGGTATGAAAGTGGCCTTCCAGCCGATCTCAAAAGACAAATTCAGTCTGACTGCCCTCTCTACTATCCCGTTCCTGAGCGAAGATCTTGGCACTTTCAATTACGATACCCCAGTCCATACCAGATACTTCGACTGCGCTATCCACCAAAATCCTTCAGGAGCCGTGCCTGAGGTGATAGTTCTCAACGGCGACAAACACTTCGTTTTTGATCAGATTATATCCAAAAATCTTTCGGCAGAGACTGGAGGTCAGGAGAAAAAAACCAAAGCAGATCTGCCGTTTGTGACCATAAGCTATCTCGATACTCTCCCAAAAAGAGGCGAACAATACGTCCGTAAACTGCTCGATACATACATCCGTCAAAGTATTGGAGATGAGCTTGAGGATATAGATATACAGCTTGGAGCTATCAATAAACAAATAGAGGAGATCAAGACTCAGGCGAGCAGCAGCAGCAAGCAGTACGAGAAGTACAAATCCAAAAACGCCATACTTTCTCCAGATGATCAAGCTAAAGTGCTTATCGAAAACAAAGCAGCTGTAGAGCTCAAAGTCAATAGTCTCAAGCGCAAACTCTCCCTCATCAACAAGCTGATCCGCAATAGTAAAAATGATCGAAAGCTTAATGCTATGGCATCTTCTTTTGCGCAAATGGGTGACAACATATCTGCCGGCTTGGTCAATCGTCTTCAAGATCTCAAGCTCAAAGAACAAAATCTTCTTCAAGAGTTCACCACTCAGCACCCTGATGTGATCAAGCTGCGCAAGAACATGCAATCTTTAAAAAATCGAATAAGATCCAATCTCGCAACACTCCGAAAAACCATACAAGAAGAGCTCGCTCTCCTCAAAAAAGAAAAACAAAACTACATCAACCAACTCAAACAAGCTCCTATGCTCGAAACCAACCTGGCGCCCCTTTCGCGTGACTATAAGCTCTATGAGACGATGTACACCTATCTCCTCCAGAAAAAATCCTCCCTGGAGCTCAAAAAAGCCGAAGCACTCAGCCGCTTCCGTACCATAGATCCGATCTACACCAATCCCGCCCCCGCCAAACCCAAGAAGGCTCTCATCGCTATTGTCGGGATGCTGACAGCATTTATTTTGGCAATTTTTATCGTCTTTTTCCGTGAATTCCTCAAAGGAGAGGAGAAGCCCGCATGATCATTCTGGGCGAACGTCATACTTTTGATGCCAGGGAAATGGAAGCATTGCAAAAACAGTTTGCTTCAATCGATACTGTCTCCTATAGAGAAAGTAATCCGGCAGAGACGATCAAGCAGATCGATACCCTGCTCAAGACCCAATCCAAATCCACCATCGTTCTCAACACCGCCGCTCGCATACCGGATGAGCTTTTGCGTTATCTGACAAATCTAGAGCAGCAGGGTATTACCTATATCAGTATCGAGAATTTTCTTGAAAAATATCTCCACAAATGCTATATCCCCGAGGATCAAACCAGCGCAGATTTTCTGGAAAAGATCAAGCCGCTCAAACCATCTCAACTATTTATCAAAGCTCTGATAGACTATCCTTCTGCGGTGCTTTTGGGAGGTGTTTATCTGATCAGCCTGCCGATCGTTTACCGGAGAACCCATCGTGAATCCCCTGGAGACCTTCTGTTCAGGCAAGACCGTGTCGGACTGAACAACCATGAGTTCTCTTGCGTCAAATTTCGTTCTATGCGTCTCGATGCAGAGAAGCATGGTGCCAAGTTCGCCTCAGAGGATGACCCACGTATTTTCCCTTGGGGTAAAACCATGCGCAAATATCGCATCGATGAGATTCCACAGTTTATCAATATCCTAAAAGGCGAGATGAGTCTTGTCGGTCCACGCCCCGAACGTCAATATTGGATCGAACAGTTCGAAAAAGAAATTCCTTACTACAACACCCGCCACCTTGTTAAACCCGGTATTACCGGCTGGGCGCAGGTGATGTACCCCTATGGTGCCAATGCCGAAGATGCGCGCCAAAAGCTTATGTATGATCTCTATTACATCAAACATTGGAGCCTTTGGCTTGAGCTCAAAACTATTTGGAAAACTGTGATGGTAGTTTTAGGGAAAAAAGGACTCTGATTAAAAATAATCTCTCATCGCATCAAGCAAAATATCCATATACGCTTCATCCATATCTCCCATATGGGAAACACGGAAGATTGTATCACTCAGTGATCCACCGTTGGGACACACCATCACGCGGTATCGCTCTTCAAGATCACGGACAATCTTCATGGCACTGCGTCCATCCGTCGGGGTTAGTGTAGTCATGGCATTGGGCATATATGACGTATATGCTTTTAACGAAAATTCCGTTATACCCTCACGAAAGTATTTGGCAACGCGTTCAGCCTGGCGAATAGTCGATTCGATACCTCCATCACGTTCGATCTGCTCAAGACGTGCAAGAAGCTGCAGGATGATCGTCACTGCCGGAGTATACGGGGTCTGACCTCTCTCTCCGTCCCGGAGATAGTTTTTGAAGTTAAAATAGTGACTGGGTACATCCCGTATCCGTTCAATTGCTCGTGGACCCAGTACCACCATCGTCAAGCCCGGAGGCAGTGCCAAACCTTTTTGACTGCTGATGATTACCGTATCAATGTTATGGCGTTGCATATCGATCGGATCAGTTACAAACATACTGATCGCATCGACGATATTAAAAAGATCATGCTTCCGACAGTACTCTCCTATCGCATCGAGATCATACAAATGCCCCACACTGGTTTCATGGGCATTGACAACAAACGTATCAAAACCATCTGCTTCTATCTCACTTTCAATATTGGCAAGATTAGTATTGTCCGCTTCTATCGCCTGGTGGGGGATCCCGTAACTAATACATATATCGACAAACCTTTGTCCAAATCCTCCGCCATTGACAACCAGTGCATTATTCTCTTCCGACAGCAGGTTCATAACAGATGCTTCCATCCCTGCCGTACCTGATGCAGTGAGGAAAACCACACGACTTCCCTCGGGCGCATTGAGAAAATTCAAAAGCAGTTCTTCACTCTTCAACACCACATCCGAAAAAGCCTGATTGCGAAAATAAGGGGTCTGCTTGCCTCCAATCGCAAGAATCTCTTCGGACATCTTTACCGGTCCAGGAGTGTAAATCGCATAGCCGTCATAGATCATGAGTTTTTTCCTTCTGATAAAGTGATATGATACGGTTGAGTTCGAGCATATCCGCTATACTCAATCGGTTCGATTCGATTTTTCTTTGACGAATCAATGAGGTAAATTCCGAAATCATATAACGCAATCCGTCACCATCAAATGCATATTCAAATTTATATTCTTTGCTGCTGTCCTCAAAACGTACATAAAACTCTCGTGTCAACCACCAGGGTGCCGGGATATAAATGTAGCCTTTGGTACCTGCGATAACCGCATGCCCTTCGGATTTCATTTCGATTCCTACCGTTGCAAGACCCACCACATCTCCCTTGTGTCGGGTAATGGCCCGATTGGCTGTATCATAGTGTTTGTTGCGCTGATCGATAAAAATCACCTCTTTGGCTTTGCCCGCTATTTTATGAACGATCAAACTGGGATAGCTCATCAGCAAGCTGGTAGCTCCGTTGCGAATATAACGTTTGGGAAATCCCCGTTCACCATAAAGAGATGTAAAAGTAGCCCGCACCTCACGCACTTCGCCAATCACTCCTTCTTTCAATTCATCCAAAAGTTTGTTGAAAGCCGGGGCAAATGCTGTTTTGAGTGCCATAAGAAGAAGACGTTTTTTCTTCTTGGCCAAACTAAAAAGCTCTTTGGCCTGCTCCTGTCTCAAAACAAGCGGGTTTTCACACAGGACATGCTTGTCTGTCATGAGAGATTCTCGGATATGATCATAATGCTCTTCGATATCCGAACAGATATAGACCGCATCGATTTTACTTTCGAGCAATACATCCAAATCTGTCGTTGAGTTGGGCACTTCATATTTTTGAAGGACTTTGCGTATGCTCTTCTTTCGGGGATCGTAAAGGATATCTGCCTGAACGAACTCGACAAACTTCAATTCACGCAAAAATCGCCTCGCATCCCCGTTGGCTCCGATAATTCCGATACGAATCGGCCGGATATTCTCATTGCGCAACTGGGTACTGGAGATCCCTTCGGTTCGGGGGAGGTAAACCACCTTGGTCCACTTGTTGAGGTAATCAAATTTACCCACCCAGTCATCACCGATCACAAACTCATCGATGCCATAACGCACCATATCTTCCTGTTTTTGATCTTTGTGAGTTTCCAGAATCACTTCATCAACAAAGTCCAGCGCACGGATCGCTGCCATACGCTCTTCCTGAGACTGTATGACATTGAGCTTGCCCCTCGACCGGTCATAATCATCACTGGTGACACCCACAATGAGATAGTTTCCTCTGGCTTTGGCACGGGTGAGGAGATTGATATGGCCGATATGCAACATATCATATGTACCATAAGTGATAATTTTTTTCATAATTTGTTGCCTGTTTTATGTAGAATAAATTCAGCATTCATTCTACAGTTATTTTCTTTATACTTATGAAAAAGTTTAATAGTATCCATACGCTCCCTCAATCCATAATCTCTGTTCTCTATTAATTTTAAAGATTCTGTCATAAACTGCTCAAGTGTCTTTGGCTTGGGCCCTGGGGTTACCTCCTCATAAGGTATCACAAATCCCATACGTGACTCATATTGTTCATAGTCGTACGGAAGAAACATCACCGGCTTTCCGGTGAGCATATACCCCAAGTGACCGCTGGAGTAGTCGGTTATGACCATATCAAAGAATCCAATCACTTCATTGACATCTTCTGCCTTGGTGGTATCAAGTACTTTAAAACGCGGTGATTTCTCCGTATAAAAACTCAGATCCTCTTCGTAGGATGGATGCATTCTCAGGAAGATATTGATGCGATTTTCTTCCATAAAATTGACAAGAGTACCCCAGTCCATCCCCTCAAAGGGAAACAGTCTCAGACTGCCATCCTGTCGCCAGGTTGGCATGTATAGGATGTTGTTTTCTTCCAATACCTCTTTACCAAAATGCTGCTCGATCACCCCCACATCCGGCTCCCATACCGCATCATTCATCGGGTCTCCCAGGACAATAATCCTCTCCTGTGAGCACCCGAACATCCGGGGGGCTATCTGCGCGATCGTATCAGAGGTGATCAAATGATAGGTAAAGTTGTTTTTGATCAGATGATAATAAAGTCTCTTCTTCCAGGAAAGCTGATTTTCGATGAAAACAGCCGAACGAAAATACGCGCCATGCCCCACATGATAGACAAAACGATTCAGTCTAAGCCAAAACCCACCGACTGGTGTCTCCAGTGCACTGACAATCCACGCTTTAGCCCGAAGAGCATACCACATACCCATCAGAGTTTCTGTCTCGATGAAATACTGGTTTTGGATACCGAACTGTTCGTTCAGTTTCTGTCGTTTGGTTCTATCATTGATGACATATTTGATCTCCATTTCAGGATAGTGTTTGATAAAGTACTCAAACAGATATTTTGAATTGAAATTATAAAACTCATTGCGGGTCGAACTGAACAAAATACGATTTTTCTTTTTGGGCAGAAAGATGCCTATCAGTGAGGGAATAATGCCCTTGAGCAAAATCTTTGCCCGCTTGGTATTGTATCGGTTCTGGTTCTTTTCTTTAGCCATAAAATACCATCTCAAACTCTTTTTTGATTGCGATACGGTTTTTTTCATCTCTATGAGTAAAATTCGGATTGGGGATCATATAATCCTCTCCAAAATGTTCCTGGAGATACCGATCGCTGTCTTCCGGCACACGAAAAGGCACGCCATAGAAGACGATTTCTTTTGTCGTAAAACTGCTAAAAACCGTCTCACCCAGCTCTCCTCCCCCCTGCTCATAGACCACCTTTTGTGGGATACTGCAATCCAGAGCCAACCAAACATTGGTCGCGATCTTATCATCAGCTATTTTGCGATAATAAAAGACATCAAATCCTATATCCTCATACCGATATTGTTCTGCTGCCACAACCCCTTCGACCGTGACCCTTTGGGTGAGATAGATCTGCTCTTTTTTGAGCTCATCCTCAAAAGAAACCTGACTCAACACACCAAAATCAAGATCCAGATCCCCCTTTATGATCCTCCCCTCCCGAACAAATCCAAGCAGCGTACCGTAATCGAGCCAATACTCCTCGCCTCTTGTCTCAAATACCCTCTGCATTTTCTCCAGGATCTTTGATGCTTTTGTCCGGATACGATAGTTTTTATAGGGGTAATATATCTTTGTAATGACCTTGCGTGTTGTTTCATAGATCCCGAGTGTATGCAAAAGATTTTTGACGGTATTCTTCATCGAGATTTTTTGTCCTTACTTTTGTTTGCGTTTTTTCAAAAATTTCCATGCAGTTACCGCTGCTTTCCCTTTGAATGTCAGTGGAATCTCTCCGGTATATTCCGTCACAAGATTATTAGAAAAACCTTTTTTGAATCCAGAAATTCCCCCCCCAAGTATTTTGCCATTGTCGTCCACACGAATGGCTCCACCGAGATCACAAATAGCAATATCCATCTTTTTAAGTTCCTGGATATCAAACCAATGCAATGCTTTGTTGCTTCTACCGACCAGTTTCGGATCGATATCGTCCTTCATTCTGTAAGAGACAGAAAATCTCAAGCGAGCTCTTTTCGTTCTATCCATATAGTACATATGAGAAGCTATTTTTTGCTCACCAAATCTCACATGGGAAATAGTCAAGCTCGACAATAAGTCCCTTGTTCTACCCAACTCAAGTCTTTTGTTGACGGGATATCCCTTGAACTCAGAAAAAGAGATCAACTCGTCCACAAGGGATTCTGCCTCTTCTAGGGTTGGTTTTTCTATCCACTGGAACTCCACACCGTCATCACGCATGTTTTTATTTATTTCATTACGATAATTACTCTTGAATTTTTTGAAAATTTCCTCTTCCGGCTCCTGCAAATCAATATGAAGCGTATGAAAAGGTCTAAAGTTGTTCTTGTACTTTTCTTGAGTTTGATATATCCTCAAGATATCGATACCCTTGAAATCATTCTTCTTCAGAAAGGCATCCAATTCATCAACATAGAGCGCCTCCATCATCTTCAGTCCCTTGTATGTACATGTTCGTGTTAGCATTTTATCTTCTCCTCGTTTACTCACTGATTTCAAATTCTGATTTATTGGGTAGTATTTTATCGAAAGCAGCTGTTATTAACTGTGTGCTTTTCAAATATTCTTCCTCCGTCACTTTATTTAAGTCATCATTTGGACAATATAGCTGAAATTCTCCACTTGCTATATCCTTTGCTGCCTCTTTTGCTTCTGCGAGTGTCCCCACCTCGATATATTTGCTCTTTTTGTAGCTTGTCGCATAACTAATGGGGCTAAAAGTTCCTTTGGCAAATTGCCAGTATCGTAGGAGGTATTGATTAACATCTGATGAGTGCCTGAATCGTGACTTGCTTACTCTCTGCATCAATTCTGGCTCTTTTTCCCAGATCTCCTCATAGGTACTTTTCAAAAAAGGCTGAGGATGATGATATCCGTAAAACCCACTAAATACTCTCCAGGGCATCAAGCATACTGTGCGGTACATTTGAATCCCATATCCTGGGTAGAACCACTTCCAAAGATTGTTTAGTATCGATTTTTTCTTATCGAAATGACGATTGAGTACCTCTAAATCATTAGCGACGATGTGGGCGATCTCTCCGACATGCATGATATGCGACAGTGCCGTACCGGTCGGCAACCCTTTGCGAAAAAACCGCTCCGGCTCTATCGAAGCGGTGACGAAAGTATCATCATTGAAATAGACAAAATGTTCACTGAGACCTTTGATACGATGAAAATTGATTTCGATAGGATTAATATTAAAGACTGGCAAATTTTCCTCATCCAGAAAATCTTCGTGTTTGACAATCACCAGTTTTGGGTGATTGATATTAAGCCACTCAGGCAGGTGACCCCAAGTGACAAAATAGATCTTGTTTACCCAGGGAGTAAACTGCTCAAACCCCCGAAAAAGATACTTCAGTGTGCCCCATTCCCGGTACCGGCTTTCTCTGGCATCTCCCTCTGTATTTTTGTATTTGGCCAACTCGTCCTGCCACGCCAAATCGTTTCCGTCCACCCAGGTTACCACAAAATCAATTTTCATATCTCACTCCTATTTTTTATCTGTAACATTGTTTGATATGGGTTAACGTAAGCATCCGCATTGTCTCCGCCCGTACCTGTCGAAATGTATTTCATAAATGAGACATAGTAAACCCCAAAGACTAACATTGTGACAAGAATCTTGCTTTTACTTTCGAAAGTATTCAGCAAATACACAACTGCCAAGATGGGTGCAAATACAAAGATATGTTCCATCCGCCCAAAAAGCATGATTTTCATGCGAAAAATCAAAAACAATATGTACAATACATACATGTTGATTACCACATTGGCATGAGGATGTTTAGCACTGATCTTGTCTTTGAAAAATATAGCAGTAAGAGCAATAAAGATTTTATACAGTACCCCCAGGCCGCTCCCTACACCGGAGGGTTGCATATATTTGCTATCGAGATACCAAGCATATTTAGGGAAGAGAGAAACAGCAGCATGAAGCACTGCCTCCAAAACATGAGTATAACGGACGGCAATATAGACAAAAACAATCAAAATAATCAAAACATATTTATTGAACTTCTTATTGACGAGTGGGTATACAAGTAAAAGAAGGAAGCCTGCTGCAAGATGGAACATCATTGCGACGATACTCCACAGCAGATATTTTTTGAATTGTTTGATCTGAATGTATTGTATTGCGTACGCCATGATAGCGACAGCCACTCCTTGGCGAATCGCACTAAAGCCCTCATATAGATACGAAATCGATATCAACAAAAAGACGCCAAAAGCAAATCCCTCTTTGGGAAGAGCCTTGTATGAAAAAAAGAGATAAAGAAATCCAAAAACGACAAACAGCCATTGCACATCCATATGCAAATAGGCTATCAATTCATTGAGTAGAATATATCCGGGTTCTTTAGGGACAAATTCTCCGCGTGCAATGCGATAAAAGTAATCGACATAACTCTGATAATCGGTCCCAATATCATACCGTATCGCCAAAAAGAAAAAAGGGATCAAAAACGAAACAAACAAAAAAACCAATTTGGCATTTTCAGATTTTGCCCGTTCATAGAGGTAGGCCGATAACGTCGCACCGATCAAAATGAAATTGTACACGGCATAGGTAAACATCAATCCAGCAATCCTAAAACATAATTCGAAATATTTTCCAGCGCTTTCCCCTGAGGGATCTCATTAACGATACCAAGTACCTTCATGCGTTTTTCGTGATAAGTATCTTCCCCTTTAGCAACTTTGAGCAGGGCCTCTTTGAACTCCTTTATGCTTCTTGTCTGATCTCCCGGCATCATCTCTTCGATCGGCTCATACGAAAAGCCTCGATAGTCTCGATACTCTTCGATATCAGGGACATTGTAGATGATCGGTTTATCATAAGGCAGATAATCAAACGAGATAGAGGAGTAGTCCGCAATCATCGCATCACTTTGTTCGAACAGATTATAAACAGATATGCCATACTTCGCTTCTGTCTCAAAATCGAGGAAATAGCAGTTAGCAAAATAGCTTTTATCCTCTTGCATATACATTTGTTCAAGCTCTCGGTAATAAGGTATACCTTTGTGAAGTTTGATAAGCACAACAATATTATGCTCAATTAAAAAACTTTCTAGTTCTGTTTGTTCATTCTCATAACCGAAAATACTTGAAAAAGTTTCTATTACTGATCTGCCAATATATTTATCTCTGAATGTTGGAGTATACAGAATGACTTTCTGATCTTTTATGCCATAAATTTCATCAAGGTTGATTCGTCTTCTCACTGTTTCTTGGTCACTTTTTAATGAACCAAGCTCTTTAAAAAAAATCGGTGCCAGTCCATGTGATCGGCCAAGAGCTTTCGATGCATATCGTGAAGGAGTAATGTATGTCAAATTTGTCCTGTCAAACTGATGCTTTCGGTAAGTATAGTGATTCAAAACTAATTCACCATATTGTTTACATTGATCTAAGGAATAATTGGGGAGAAATATTTTATTATAGAATACCCACCATTTTGTCAAATCCAGATAATCTGCCTTGAAAGGTATAAAATATCCCAAACAGAGCAAATGTTGGTCTTTGGTAAAATGTTCGCTGATACTGGGCGGTTGTTTAAAAATATAAACTTTTGCCCTTAATCGATAATAAGAAAGCTTGATCTTTCCCCACAAAGAGTTTGGCAGTACCACTTTGCCTCCAAATTGGTTTGACGAAATATAGATAATCTTAATATCCTTGCGGATTTCCTTGATATGGTTTAATAAGATATGAACATTGTCACTATGATAGGGAACCACTTCTCCGTCAACAATCTCATAATCAGCAAAAGCAATAATAAGCTGATTGTCTTTGGGTACTATTCGATTAATAACATATATCATTTTTGCCAAAATGATTTTAATTTTTGTAAGGAAATACGCTTGTATAAAGCCTCTTTTAAAGCATCTAAACATCTTTTCTCCATAGTTTATATTTATAGACACCAAAAATTCTTAAACTTAGTTCTATAGCGATAGTTATGATATAAAGCATTGCTACCATTTTCGCCGAAAGAATACCTATTATATATAAAATAGCCAATAATAATAAATAAATAAATGCTGTGGCAACAAGGCTATAGTTTACATAATGAGTATAACCAAATGCTCCGAGTAACGGATATCCTATAAGTATAGATGGAACATCAAGCAACATCACAAAAACAAAAATACGCATAAACATCACTGTCTCATCCGATACCGTTCCAAACACGAAACGCATCAGCGGTTCAGTAAACAAAAAGAGAATTGCCAATCCGACTACATTGAGTGCAATGATCAACACAAAAAGCTTCTTGAATAGACGGATATTTTTTTCTTTGGCAATATACGGATAGAGTGTCTGCGAAACAGGGCTGTAAAGTGATATGAGCGCTATCCGTACTTTATCGGCGATCGCATAATATCCTGTTATCAAATCCGTACTGATAAGCCCAACGACAAACAATCCTCCCCCTTCGTAAAATTTCAAAGCAATTCGGGAAGCAAAAAAGTGACTGCTGTAACGGGTATAATAAAGCAGTCTATCCAGAGAGGGGACAAAAAAGTGAACACCGAAACGGTAAAAAACCAGATAAAATGCAAACGGCAGAATCCCGATATATCCCAGCGAGAGCAACACGGGATATTTCAGGTAATCTCCGCTGCTGTGAATCAAAGCAAAAATCAGTATCAAGAAAATAACTTTAATAGATACATTAAGAATAGTGATATAACGCATCTTCTGCATTCCCTGAAAAAACCACTGCGGAAACATCCCCTGGCCGATTACGATACCGTACATAAACAGATAGAGCGATGTATCTTTGGCAAACTTGTCAAATGATACTACGATGCCCCAGTATACGATAAACGAAAGCAATAACAGCACCATTTTGATCACAAGAACACTGGAGACTAGTTCCGAGACTTTTTCGATGTCATCCGAATAGATGGAAATCAGACGAACAATACTGAGATTGAAACCAAAATCCACTACCATCACAAAGAAAGTGGCAAACACCTGTGCAAAAGAGATCAGACCAAAATGCTCTACTCCCAACACACGTACCAGGTACGGAAGCGTAATCAGCGGTATGGCGATATTGGCAATCTGCAATAGATACAGAGAAACAAAATTCTCTATCAAGTCTTTGTAGCGAACCAGCACAGATCGGACGTTCAAATCATTTGCCTAAATATTCTTTAAGAAGCTTGACAAATCTCTCGATATCCCGATAATCGATATCACCAATATTCGCCACCCTAAAAGTATTGAAATCGGAAACTTTACCCGGATAGATCGTAAATCCTTTTTCGTAGAAATAATCATGCATTTCATCAAAATCTACTCCATCGGGGATAAAGATCGATGTAATAATCTTCGAATGGTGCGCATCGTCAACCAGGTACTTCAACCCCATCTCCTTGAGCGCATCGGTCAGGACTTCCCACGAGCGGGAATATCGGGCATAGCGGTTGGCGATCCCCTCCTCTTTGGCTTCGATAATCGCCTGTTTGAGTGCGTAGAGTGTCTGTACCGGCGGAGTAAAACGCATCTGGTGGGTCTGGATGAAGTTTTTGTACTGGGCATAGAGATCGAGATAGAAATTGCGCGGTTTGATCCCGGCCAGCTTTTCGATCGCCTGCTTGTTTGCGATAACGAATCCTACCCCCGCCATCCCCTGGATATTTTTGTTGGAGCTGGCCATCAGATAGGTAATGTTTTGCCGCTTCATATCGATAGGAAGCGCCGCATACGAGCTCATCGCATCGACGATCAGCTCCAGGTCGTATTTTTGGGCAAGATTACCCAGATCGTTCAGATCGTTCAGCAGTCCGGTGGTGGTCTCGTTGTGGATCACCGCCAGATGTGAGAGAGCCGGTTCGGCCTGGACAGCCGCTTCTAGTGCCACCAGATCGATCGGCTCGATCGGCGAACTGATAAACTCCACATAATCCATACCGTATGCTTCGGCTATCTGGCACATCCGCTTGCCATAGGCTCCGTTGTTTACGATCAGAACTTTTTTGTCATGGGGGACGACCGAGGTCAACGCCGCTTCGACCACCGATGTACCGCTCCCGCCAAAAAGAACCGTCACATACTCCTCTTTGCTGCCCACAATCGTGGTCAACTCTTCGGAAACCCACTCCATCAGATCACCGAATTCCTGCTCACGAGGGCAAATATCATCAACGACCTGCGCCATCTTGACCGACCAGGAGGTGGTGGCAGGACCGGGATTGAGCAGCACATTGGTGCTTTTTTTCTGTGCATAGGCTTTGACGACCCTCTCCCTGAGCATCGTACTGCTGATCCCCTCGGTACGAGGGAAGATCAGAAGCTTTTCTTCGGCTATGGGATTGGTATTGTCGTGACCATGTACCAGCAGATCGATATTGTATTGATCCAGTACGGCCTCATTCAATAGCCAGGGCGTAGGCACAACTTCGGAAACGTATTTGATTGCCTCCAGTATCTCTTTGCGCTCATCAAATGAGAGTTCTGGATCATATCCTTTTTTGGCCAAAATCTCCTCATCCGTGGTTAACCCTACGATCACATCGCCATACTCGGCTGCACGCTTGAGCAGGCGGATATGGCCATGATGGATCAGTGTGGCGGACATATCCACCATGATGCGTTTTCTCATACAAACTCCTTGACTTTGACTACTTCCAGCGGAGGACGAGGTGTCTCAGGATCAATCCCGCATTTGATATGGACAAATTTCAATCCGCCGCGCCCTTTCCACTGCTGCATCAGCTCTTCAAACTCATTTAGGTCTTCCAGCGTATGATCGAGTACGTCAAGACCGCTGCTGCGGGCGATGCCGATATAGTCCACATGTCCCTGATAGGTATTTTGCCCGCCGGTGCTTTTGTTCTGTTCGTTATCGAACAGCAGATAGGTCAGATCGACTTCGTCCCGGTACCGGCCGGCTGTCGTCAGACCGCCCATGTGCATGACAAACTCCGCATCACCGCCGCAGACGATCACCCGGCGTCCGGCTTTGGCCGCTCCCAGTCCAAGGCTCAATGCCCCTCCCATGTTTCCGGCCATGTAGAAGTTGCGCGTATGCGGCATAAAAGAGTACATCTCTCTGGCAGTATTGCCCGTGGTACCGATAAAGAGAGTATCGCTCTGGGCAAACTGTTGATCGAGCGTCTGGAGAAAAGCGCTTCGGGGGGTGTAGTCGCTCAGATCAAGTTGATGTTCCGGGTTGAGTTCCACCTTGGAGAAAGTATCTTTTTTGAGTACGGCAATGGTCTCTGTCGTATCGCACAGATCGACCTGATCGAGCGCACGATCCAGATCCTCCTGATCGATGATGGTATGTTCATACCCGTAAGCTTCGATCAGTTTGAGCAGTTCGGTTGCCAGATGCTGGTGCTGGATCTCGCTGTCGCCGTCTTTGTAAGTGCGCCAGCTTGTGATGATTGGGAACGTCACACCGTACGGCTTCATCAGACTGGTGATGTTGCTGCCCATATTGGTCACACCCGAAGACTGCACGATCACGATCGGTTTTTTGCCGGCCATTTTCAGGCCAGCGGCCACCGACGCGGCCACCGCTTCGCTGGCACAGGGGACGTATTCTATCCGGTCATTGTTGATGACTGCATTGATCACATTTTTGGCGAAACTGCACGGTACAACACACAGATGCGAATAACCTCTTTCGACCAGCCCATCGACAAATTTATTGGTATCGAGTGCCATTATTTCGTCCCCGGGATCAGTTCAAGGATCTCTTTGATCGGCATGCAGTAGGGCTCCGCTTCGAGACTGCGCTTGTGTTTGAGGATCAGCTTGGCTACTTTCATCATCCCCGGATAGGCCGCACGGAGCATATGGTTGGCATAGATCACGACATTGACTCCCATTGATTTGAACTCATCGGTTGTCACGGAATTGAACGACGTGGGCACCACTACGATCGGTGTCGTAGCATCCTGCTCTCTGAAGCGGGTCACGAACTCGATGATCTCAGCCGGATCTTTGAGACGCGAATGTATCATGATCCCGTCGGCTCCCGCTTCGACATAGGCAAAGGCACGTTCGAGGGCATCCTCCATCCCAGCTTCTAGGATCAACGACTCGATCCGGGCAATGATCATGAACTCTTTGGTAATCTGCGCCGCTTTGCCGACACGGATCTTGTGCGAAAAGTTCTCGATCGTATCCTGAGTCTGTGCTACTTCGTTTCCAAAGAGAGAGTTTTTCTTGAGGCCGGTTTTGTCCTCGATGATCACGGCACTCACTCCGGTTCGCTCCAGACTCCGTACAGTGAATTCGAAATGCTCCGGTTTGCCCCCGGTATCAGCATCGTAGATCATCGGTTTGGTAGTCACTTCGAAGATCTCGTTGATCGTTGTCAGACGTGCCGTGGTATCGACCGCCTCGATGTCGGGTTTTCCTTTGGCCGTCGAATCGGTCAGCGAACTGCTCCACATACCATCGAAGGTCACTTCTTCACCCTCTTCCGTCGTTTCACCGGCATTCTCAGCGATCAATCCGCTGAGTGCATTGTGCACTTCAAGTATCTTGACCACTTTGCCCGAGGCGATCATCCTGCGAAGCCGCCCCATCCGTGCCGTCGTCGTAATACCCAGGCGGGTCATTTGATCTTTGATATTTTTTTCACTGATGTCATCACTGTAGGGTATCTCGACCAGTTCCCCTCCCCACTCAGCCAGGATCTCTATCACTTCATCCCGATATTTACGCTGAGATGTATGCTGCCAGTCATCTCCATGTACGACATAGTCCGGTTTGAGTTGCAGTAAGTTTTCCCGATAACTTGCTGTCGTCTGGGGGATGACGTTGCTGACTGTAGATAGATTGTCCAATACCTCTTTGCGTTTGTCATAGTCGAGGTAAGGAATGTCGTTGAGCTCCCCACATGCTTCCAGAGTCAAAAGTCCCACAGTGACTTCGCCCAGTTCCGCCGCTTTTTTCAGTATATTGATATGACCGGCATGTACCAGATCAACGATCATGCTAACATAAACTTTTTTGCTCATTGTCTTCCTTTTATAGTCTCTAATTCTACCACAAGCTCCTCATACTCCCGCTTTTTGCGCTCGATAAACTTCTCTGTCAGGGTTATCTTGGTTTCGATCCCTTCGCGGGTGAGGAGGTAGCGGTATTGCTTTTTGTTGGTACTGGTGGCGAAGTTCTCTGCCTTGATGAGACCTTTGGCAATGAGGGCTTTAAGGACATAGTTGATCTTGCCTACCGAATAGCCTAGCTGATCGGCCAATGATTTCTGTGTACGAACAGATTCAGCATGTCTCAATACAGCAAGGGTAAGTTCATCATTTTGCATCATCTATCCAGAAATTCATTTTTTGAATTATAGCTTTTTAGGACTTAAGATACCCCTCCGGGTTCTTCTCCTGCCATCTCCATCCATCCCTGCACATATCCTCT
>CAZFNK010000007.1:0-36497 GCA_964520575.1 uncultured Campylobacterales bacterium
TAAAGCAGGTCACATCTCCAATCCGGCTACGGTTACTATCGATTACAACCAGGAGTTCTCTTCTATAGGCGACTATGTATGGATAGATAACAACAAAAACGGTATTCAAGATGCGGGTGAGCCGGCTTTTGGTGGTGTGGTTGTGCATCTTTATAAGGATGGTAAAGATACTGGCAAAACAGTGACTACAGATGCCGATGGACATTATCTGTTTGATGACTTGACTCCTGGTAATTATAGTATCAAATTTGATCTGCCGCCAGCGACATCAGATTATAAATTCTATTTCACTCAAAAAGATCAAGGAAGTGATGACGCTAAAGATAGCGACCCAGATCCTGACACCGGAATGACTCCGGCTATAGAGTTGAAGATAGGTGAAAATGATACTACTTGTGATGCAGGTATCTATAAAAAAGCTGTAGGAGCAGGCCATGAAGGTCAAGTGAAGCTCGGTGATCTGGTATGGATCGAGGATGATAATGACGGAGATGCCACTACCGGTCTTATCACATATCCTCCTGCTGGTACTGTGATCAAAGCTGTTAAAGATGATGGCAAGGTATTTACAGCCAAAACTGACGCTCATGGTCATTATGAGTTGTGGGTAGATGAGAATGCTACTTATATGGTCACTGTAGAAGGGCTTGACTATCTGACCCCTACGGCGGGATCAAGTGACAGCTCTATTGCTGATACCACTTCAGAGAACAACAGAGCCCATAATCCAAAAGGTACCACAGTGAGTGTTACAACTGTGGATAACCTGACAGTCGATTTTGGATATCGTCAGCCTACACATGCTCATTTGGGTGATTATTTCTGGTACGATGGCAATGGCAATGGAATCCAGAATAGTGACGAGAAGCCGATAATAGGTGCTACAGTACAACTGCTTGATGGTGACGGCAATCCTGTCAAAGATATACATGGCAATTATACAACCACTACGGATGATCATGGAAAATACGGATTTGACGTGGCACCTGATAAAACATATCGTGTCAGATTCGTAATGCCAAAAATCTATCAGGATGACGGCACTATATTTACTACACCTAATGCAGGAAATGATGATGCCAAAGACAGTGATGTGGATTCAGACGGAATGACAACTGCCGTAACTCCACAAAGAGGAGAGATCATTACGACTCTGGATGCAGGGTTAGCTTGTCCTTGCTCTACTGTTCAAAGTGACAGCATCGACAGTATGAATATTTGGGCTATGATAGTGTTCATGCTTAGTGTGCTTAGTCTGCAATTTCTGCTTTATAAAAAAGAATACGAAGCATAACCCAAAAATAAATATGAAAAATGCCTGAAGGTTTTTTGCCTTCAGGTGCTTCAAAAAACCTACCACCATTGGTATTTTTATGCTATAATTAAAAAAATCTTAAATACCAAAGGTCTGAGTATGCGTATATTGATCATCGAAGACGAGGTAACACTCAACAAAACTCTATCGGATGGACTCAAAGAGTTTGGCTATCAAAATGACGTGGCAGAAAATATCAGTGACGGGCGATATTATTTGAGTATTCGCAACTACAACCTGGTCCTTCTTGACTGGATGCTTCCTGATGGTAACGGAGTGGATATAATAGAAGAGATCAAAAAGAATTCACCCAAAACAGCCGTTATCGTACTTTCGGCTCGTGATGATAAAGAAAGCGAGATAGAAGCTTTAAGAGCAGGAGCGGATGATTATATAAAAAAACCTTTCGATTTTGAGATACTTCTGGTACGTATCGAAGCGAAGCTGAGATTTGGTACCAGCAATATTATTGAAGTAGACGAGTTGATCATCAATCCTGAAGAGGAGAAGATCATCTATAAAGGCGAGGATATAGAGCTAAAAGGTAAGCCTTTTGAGGTACTGACTCACTTGGCTATGCACAAAGATCAAATAGTCTCCAAAGAGCAATTGCTAGATGCAATATGGGAAGAGCCTGAGTTGGTTACACCAAATGTGATAGAGGTAGCTATCAATCAGATTCGCCAAAAGATGGATAAGCCTCTTGGCATAACTACTATAGAAACAGTCAGACGACGTGGATATCGCTTTTGCTTTTCAAGCCCAGAAGCCTAAGAACCAACTTCATCATCAAGCTTACTGCCGTTACGGTAGCGCTTGAGCTTCTTTTTTCTACTATTTTTTATGCCTATATCAACTATAGCGTAGATACCGAGCTGCGTGAGTCTATGAAAAAACAGGCAAAATATCTTTTGAGTAATTATGACAATCTTGAAAAGATTCTTAAAGAAAAAAAAGAGATATTAAGACAAACGATGAATACCAAGGCAAGAATACTGGCTCTGCCTGAAGAAGACTTTCGCTCAGTGCATTTTCGTCAGTACAAGAAGAAAAACAGATATTATCTCGAAGGCTATTTCCCTTATGAATTTGCTTTGCAAAGATATCTGATACTAACAGCCGATATTACTAAGCAAAAATTAACCGAAAAAAAAGTGACCAGAGGAATTATAATGATCACAATATTTGGTCTTGCCGGTATCTTAGTATATGCTTTTTTCTTGTCAAATATATTGATATCTCCCATCAGGGTGTTTAGCCAAAAATTGGCCAAAATGAATGAAAATGCTCTGTCTTTATTGGATCTACAAGACATACCTGAAGAGTTTGTGCCCTTGGGCCAATCCGTCAATAGCCTAATCAGTCGCATACAGAGTTTCATCAATTATAAAAAAGAGCTTTTTGTGGGTACTGCACATGAATTAAAGACTCCTCTGGCAGTCATGAAAACCAAAAGTCAGGTCGCGCTAATGAAGAGAGAAAAAAGCCAAGAGGATCTTGCCGATGCTTTGCGCCAAAATATCAATTCTGTAGATGATATGGACAAGATCATTTCGTCTATTCTTGAGTTTGGTCGAGCAGAAGGCGCTCAGTTTGAAAAACCCGAAACCATTGATATAATGGATTTTTTGAAAAAAATATGTGAGGAATTTGATATCCTGGCCCAAAAAGAAAATAAAAAATTAAAATGTAAACTTACCAGACCCAGACTTATGCTCAGGCTGCCCACCTTGCTACTGCGCCAGATAATTCAGAATTTGCTTCAAAATGCCGTCAAATTCACTCCCGAAGGCAAAACTATTACTTTGTTCTCATATATTAAAGATGGATATCTGTATATAAAAATTCGTGACGAAGGAAAGGGAATAGATGAAAAAATGGATATATTCGCACCATTCAAACGTACCCACGATTCATCAGGCGCCGGACTGGGGCTGTTTCTGGTCAAAAGTGCTGCAGATGCCTTGCAGGCTCATATCGAGATCAAAAACCGCATAGATAAAAAAGGTGCGGTAGCTACACTTGCCATCCCTATACATCAGTAAAATAATTGCTTAAATACGATATGTCTTGTTTTTAAATAAAGCATAAGCTTTGATAAGATATAACTCGTACATCAAAAACAGGAAGTAGAGGTAAAAATGGCATTATTGATATCTGATGATTGTATAGCATGCGATGCGTGTCGCGAAGAGTGTCCAAACGAAGCAATTGAAGAGAACGATCCCATATATCTGATCGATGCCGACAGATGTACAGAATGTGTAGGCCACTATGATGAGCCCCAATGCGTTGCAGTGTGCCCTGTAGATTGTATTATTTCTGATCCCAACAATGTAGAGAGTGTTGAGGAGTTGATGTTTAAGTACGAACAGCTGCAGGCCGAAGCCTAAAGTAGACCAATGGCCAAATTAACCGCTATCATAGATATCGGTTCCAACTCAGCCCGCTTAGTAATTTTCCAAAAAACAAGCCGATTTGGCTTCCATCTTCTAACCCAACACAAAAGTCGTGTGCGTATCGGAGAGGGCGCATACCAGCAAAACGGCTATCTCCAGAAAATACCGATGCAAAGAGCCTATGAAACTCTCAAGGCTTTTGCAAAAATTATAGATGAGTATCAGGTGCATAAAACATTGTGTGTTGCCACTTCGGCCTTGCGGGATGCTCCAAACAGATCCCATTTTATCGACAGAGTCAAAAAAGATCTTAACATTCATGTAAAAGTGATAGATGGTGCCCTTGAAGCCAGATATGGCGCTATAGCCGCGTCCAATCTGCTTCCTGTCAAGGATGCTGTCACTATCGATATAGGTGGTGGATCGGCTGATATGGCGAGAATAAAAAACGGCAAAATATCAGAAACCTTTTCTCTCGATATAGGAACCGTGCGCCTCAAAGAGCTTTTTACCGATGGAACTATAAATATCCCAAAAGCCAAGAAGTTTATCCATAAAGAGCTTGCGCGTTTGCCTGAATCTTTCAAGTCAAAAACAGTTATAGCCATAGGAGGAACTGCAAGAGCTCTGGCCAAGGGGATAATGGAGACAGAAGATTATCCGCTTGATAAAATCCATGCTTTTGAGTATCTTTACAGTGATCAGGCAGAGTATTTTGACCGTATCATCAATTCCGATTTAGCCAAACTCAAGAATCTGAATATAAAGGAAGCAAGATTTGATACGATCAGGGAAGGGGCATTGATACTTAAGTCTATCCTTGAGCATATCGGTTCACGCAGGGTTATTACTAGCGGCGTGGGTGTAAGAGAGGGTGTTTATCTCCACGAGAGACTTCGCAAGCATAAAGATAGATTTCCAAAGGATATCAATCCAAGCATAAGAAGCATCAAGGATCGTTTTGATATTGTCGATCTCCCTTTGGGCAACAAATTCAATATAGCCGGAAAATTATTCGAGATATTTGCTGACAGTTTCAATGGCACTTCGCATGATAAACAAATGCTGATGTATGCTCTAAATCTATCAAATATAGGGAAAATGCTCACCATATACAAAGAGCACCAGCATGCGTTTTATATAGCTATGCAGGAATTGAATTACGGTTTTACGCATCAGGAGATGATGACTATCGCTCTGATACTTAGATCAAAGGGAAAAAAATACTATAAATCACTTTATAAGCAGTATAAAATACTTCTTCCACAAAAGAAAAAACTTCAGTGGCTTGTTTTTGTCTATACTCTATCTCTAATAATACATGAGAATTCTGCCAAAGCAAAAGTAACTTTTGATTTCCAAAAAGGCATACTGACCATCAAAGGTGATTTCGTATCACGTTTGATCAAAGAGGAGATAGACAATTTGGTACTGCCAAATAAAATCTTGACTATTCGAGTAGAGCGTAAGTAAATAGGCCCAGATCAATCTTTGTGATCCAGGCTTATAGTTGTCAGTTTAAAATTCTTTCCCTATGCTAAATTCAAACGAAGAGGTTTTGTCTGTTTTTTTGGCTCCGATCGCTTTGGCAAGGATAAAGTTGACATCGCCAAAGGGTGAACGCCATTCGATCTGTGCACCCACAGACTTCTTCTTTACTTCTCCAAAGCTGTCGTGCCCTATCATTCCATAGTCAGCAAATGCCGTCAAGCGTATATTATTCTTATCCGACAGAGGGATACTGGCTTCCACACTGGTCACAAGGCTTTTCATGCCGCCGTTCTTGGGCTGGATAGAGGCGCTTCGATATCCTCTTACGCCTAGATAATATCCTCCAATATGTAGTTGTTCGGCTCTTGGTACAAACCCCATATCGTGTATCACGTTTGCTTGAAGTTTGTATCTTAGTATCAAATCATACCCTATCTGCTCTCTAAGCCCATAGTAGGCAGCAAACTTGAGGCTGCTTTTGAGAAATTTGGCGAAATTTTTGCCGCCGCCCAAGCCAGCATATTCTACTCTGGCTTTTGCGTAAATACCACGACGAGGGGTGTAGAAGTTGTCAGTATTGTTATATGTCAGAGAGACACCGATGGAAGATTTGATGTAATCGTCATATGTCTTGCCATCATATATTTTAGTATATTTGACATCATTATAGTTGTAGTCTATTGAGCCGCTTATCTCATTTGTTATCTGTCGCTTGAGGCCTATATACCCGCCATATTCTCTTTTGTCGTATCCATAGGTGTGATCCGCATTATCATCCGTTGTCGTATAGAAGAGTCCCCCATAGAGTCCAAAAAGTGTACCGGCTACACGGGGATCTTCAAAAAATAGTGTACCGTTTTTCTTCATCTTCGAATAAGAACCCGATATACCAAGAGTGATGCCTGTACCCATCAGGTTCTTCTCGGAGAAAGATCCCTCAACAAAAAGCCCCTCAAGGCTATCATATCCGGCGGCGCCCATGATCTGCCCTGTTTTTGCCTCCTTGACATTGATATCAAGGTCAACTTTTCCGTTACGGGCAGGAACAGGCCTAATAGACACACTCTCAAATAAACCTGATCTGTTTAGTTGGTCCTGTGCATCGATAAGATCACTTAGATTGTATTGATCGCCCGGTGCGAGTGTGATATAGCTTCGTATGACAGACTCTTTGGTTTTTTTGTTGCCGGTTATTCTTATGTTGTTTATGGTGCCCTTTTTGCCTGGAAGAACGGTATATACAACAGTTATAGTTTTGTTGCGGCTGTTTTTGCGAAATTTTGGTACTACTTTGGCAAAAGGATATCCCTTTGACCCTATGCGCTTGGAGATAGATCTGAGATCATGGCGGAGTGTTTCGACATTGAATATCTCACCTTTCTTAAGTTTTACTTCTTTGGTCAGATCGTTTCTATCAACATTTCTAAATGTTGAGATGCGTACAGAGGAGACTTTGTACGGTACGCCCTCCCGAATTATCTTGTATGTGATGATTGCTTTGCCTGTTTTGCTATCAATACCCACTTTCGGCTTTCCGACAATGGCATCAAGATAGCCATGCTGATAATAGGTATCTCTGATGATCATCGCGTCTGTACTGAGAGCTTTTCTTTTGAGTTCGCCGCCCATGATGCCCAGCGTAGGGGTTTTGTTGATCAGATTTTCGCTCAGCTCATCGGCAGAAAGCTTGTGATTTCCAACAAAACGGATATCTTTGATCTTGATTTTTTCAGTATTTGTATTGTGGTGGACTGTTTTTGCATCGATAAGTATCGGTGTACCCAATATCGCCACAATAAGAAGTCGTCGTAACATAATTTATCTCCTCGACGTAATCTTTTGAGGATGATTATACCATTTTTTGTATCCGAGTAGCTTTAAATGGTTATAAATCGGTATTTCGTGGTATAATTCATGCAACAAATACAAGGGTAAAAAGCCATGAAAGCAGGTATTGTAGGGTTGGGACTGATGGGCGGTTCTTTGAGTCTGGCCATGCGAGAGGTTTACAGTGATGTCGAGGTGATAGGACTCGATCACAATCCCCAGCATTGTATAGAGGCGCTCGAGCTTGGGCTGGTGGATAAGGTAGTCGATACGCTAGATGAGATCAAAGATGTTGATGTGCTGTTTTTGAGCGTACCGGTAGATGGAATAGTAGAGATACTTCAAAAACTACCACCATTGAATCAACATACCACTGTCATAGATCTAGGCAGCACCAAATCAAAAATAGTCTCTGCGGTACCAGATCAGATAAGAAAAAATTTCGTAGCCGCACACCCGATGACCGGTACAGAGAAGTTTGGGCCAAAGGCGGCTATAGATGATTTGTATCACGGTAGGGCAGTAGTCTTGTGCGATCTTGATCAAAGTGGAGAGAAGCAAAGAGAGCTTGCCAAAAAGATCTTTTCCGATATAGGGATGAAGATTTTCTATATGAATGCCAACGCGCATGACAGGCATGCTGCTTTTATCTCCCATATGCCACATGCATTGAGCTACGCTTTGGCAAACTCGGTCATGGCTCAAGAAGACCCAAAAGCTATCATCGCTCTTGCAGGCGGAGGGTTCAGGGATATGAGTCGAATCGCCAAGAGTTCTCCTGCCATGTGGGGAGATATATTTGAGCAAAACAGAGATAATCTGCTTGAGGCGATAGAAAGTTTTCAAAACGAACTTGACAAATGCAAAAAAATGGTTGAGGAAAATAGATGGGATGAGTTAAGGGAATGGATGCGCGAAGCTAACGAGCTGCATAAGATTCTATGATAAGTGCAATGTGGTATATTGGTGTATTCGTATATTGATAATTGGTTATAATCAGATTCGCGTAATTTCACATAATCCCCCGCCTCTTTGAGGAGATTTCAGATCGAGTCTGGAATGACGGACGATCCAGGCTTGACAAAAGCCAAGCCGTGCGCAAAATGCTACTTGTCCGATAAGGATGCTATGATCTCTTGCAATCTTTTTTGGTCTATTTTGACCGAGCTGTCTTTTTGCGCCCGATAAAGCTGCCTAACCATCTCTTCTATCTCTTTGCTGTCATTGGTATGAGGATAGAGTATATCAAGAGCTTCCTGAATACTGTAGTGACGCCTGCTTGATTTTTCTGATTTTATTTTGATGGTTTTGGGTATCCATTTGATGATGGCCGCACCCGTAATCAGTCCAGCCAAAAAAGAGACTATCAGCATCCACCACGGTACTTTGTTTTGAGCAGATTTGAGCTTTTGTTGTTTATAATAATCAACATCTTCAAAAAGTGAGCGATTGTTCTCTTTGGATTTATTTGCTTTTTCAGCGCTGTTTTGGGTCTGCGGAATCTCTTGTGCTGCATTGTGCTGCAATGCCGAATTTTTCGGCGGCTTGGCAGGGTTTGGAGCTGCTTTGGAAGCAGAGCCTCCTGATACCTTGATCGCAAATGCTTTGCTTGATATGGTTTTTGTTTTTTTTGTTTTTGGATCAAAAACTGTTTTGCTTACAGAGGGTATAGTAAAATCCCTGTCGGCAATAAAAGTATATTTTTTGCTCCATTTGCTGTGAACTTCTCCATTAATGATAGATGTTTCCACCTTGGCATCATTGCTATAGACAGTTACGCCGTCTATCTCAAATTCGGGGTCATCCAAATCTTCAAGCGAACCTGAGCCTTCAATAGTAAGAGTATAATTGACGGGTTTGTTGGCTTTGACGGAAGTCCCATTAACAGTAGCCGAAATATCAAAAGAGCCTACCAGATCAACAGCCTGCGGCATAGCTTTGACTTTTATTGTCGCACTATTTCCCCTTAAATTGCGCCAGTGTACTTCATTGTCGAAAAACCCCCACGGATCGCCGGCTCCTGTGAAGGTGCGAATACCTATCTTGATCTGGGGAGCGGGTATGGTGAAGGTGCCTGCCTTTTGGGGAACAAGAATATAGTCAAATATGTGTGCCGTGCCGTTTGCGCTTTGTTCAAGTCTTTCTTGATTGTTACTTTTGACAAAAAAGCCGTCAAATTTGGGCGGGATATATTGGGCTTGGGCTATATCGCTGTTTCTAGGCTCAAAAAATACTACTCTTAGAAGCAACGGCTCTCCTGCATAGACCTCTTTTTTGGATATCTCCATATCAAGGCTGTAACCGCCTGAGCCTCCTCTGGCGGCAGTAGCTGGGCCTACAGTGACTTTGACAGGTTTTGTATGAAGTTTTTTACCGTCTACTTGTACTTCAAACGAAGGGATAGTTATATTGTTCTCAGGGTATATCGAAAAGCTGAGGATTTTTTGCTGGATCTTGGATAGTTTGCCGTTAATGTATGTAATACTGACATTTTGAGATTGGGCAGTTGATTGTACCGGGTAGTCTCCGATCTTGTCTATTTGGGGGAAGGCAACATCTTTGCCGTTAGCTGTGATGGATACTTTGAGCTCTTCGCCCCTGCTTATGTGTGTGCTGTCTACTTTTGCCTGCACGCTGCCGGCATATGTCATGATACTGGTAGTTATAATTATAGTTAGAATGCTTGTCAATAATCTATAAAACTTCATCTTTGCTCCTTTACCACGGATTGACCTGGCGTTTTTTGTCTTTTGGCTTTTTGCTGCCCACAAACTGATACAGCCTAGGCTGCATTTTTTTGCCCTTGAGTTGCTTCATAAGTCTTTTGATCTCCTTTGCTTGTATCTTTTTTGTCTTTGCTTGCCTGGTTTGGTCGGCTCCTTGAGCGCTATCAGCCTTTTTGTTTTGTTTAGGCTTGTTTGCTTTGGCTTTGGCGGGCGATTTGTTTTGCCCTTTTTTTTGCTCAGGCTTTTTATTTTGTTGGTCTTTTCCTTGCTGATCTTTTGGTTTTTGGTTTTTGTTGCCCTGTTTGTCCTTGGGCTTTTGTTGTTTTTTGTTGTCTTGTTTGTTTTGGGGCTTGTTCTGTTGGTTTTTATTTTGTTTGTTTTTCTTATCGTTTTTGTTCTTATTGTTTTGCTTATTCTTTTTTTGATTTTTTTTATTCTGTTTTTTATTCTGTTTCTTATTCTGCTTTTGCTTTTTTTGTTGTTTTTTCTTTTTCATCTTTTTTGCCAACTCAAGATTGAATCTGGTATCTTTATCCTCTTTGATCCTGAGAGCGGCCTTATAGGCTGTGATAGCATTGTCGTACTGTTTTTTTTGGAAATAGACATTGCCTATATTATGCAACCTTTTGGCTTCATCGACTCCTTTGCCTTTGGCGCGCTTATAAAATTTAAGAGCTTGATTGAATTTTTTGGCTTTATAATAGGCATTGCCCAAGTCGTAGTTGCGCGCAGGAGACGGTTTGTCAAGTTTTTTGAGCATTTTTATAGTGGTATTGTAATCTTTTTTGGCGTATGACTGCTCAGCTGCTTTTATAGTCCTGAAGTCGGTTATGCCGCCATATGCGAAGTAAAAGATAAAAAGTAAAAAGTAAAAAGTACGTATCATGATCTACTCCTGAGGAGTTTTTTGGATTTTGTCGGCAGTGACATCAGCCCAAGAAGCAAAAGCAATGCGGCAGCTCCAAGGAAATAGATAAACAACTCCGTGCGCTCTTTGATCTTGATCTGGCCTTGTTTTTTGGCATTAAATTTTTTGTGTATTTTGTTTGCCAGGCCGATCATGTCCGCTTTGCCGTTACGAGCTACGACAAAGTCTCCGCCTGTAGCTTTGGCTATTTTGCCAAGCTCATCATTTCTTTGGGTGATGACTATATCGCCTTTGGCATTGAGCACAGGCTTTCCTTGAGTGTCCAATACCGGTGCTCCTTTTTTGGTGCCTATAAGTACGGCATATAGAGTAATGCCGGCATTTTTAAGATCGGCCTCAAAAGACTTAAGAGCTTCAGCATCACCGCCATCGGTGAAGGCTATCAGTATCTTTGGCTTCTTTTTTTCCAAAAAAGTAGAACCAAGATCGGCAAGTGTGCCAAAATCTGTAGAAGAAAGATTGATATAACTCTCATCCACTCCGTCCAGTATCTGCTCAAGAGCGGCTTTATCCGTGGTAAAGGGTGCAAGCATAAATGCCGCATGCGCAAAGGCCGCAAGAGAAATCCCGTCATTTGGCATGGCATTTAGAAGTTGTATCATCTTGTGCTTGGCAAAAACCAGACGATTGGGATAGGCATCTTTGGACCTCATGGAGCCGGATATATCCAGAGCCATCATCGCATCCAGTCCTTTGAGTGATACCGAGCGCTCACCGTGCTCTATGACCGGTCTACCAAGAGCTATGATCATCAGCAGTATGGAGCTTAGCAGCAAAATATTACGAACTCTCAAAGGCAGCACATTACCATCGACACGCAATCTTTTGAGCACTTCGGCATCAAATACTCTGGCTGCCATATCTTTGTTGGTCAGTACCAAAAAGGCAAATATCACAAAGGGTACCAGCATAATGCTCAGGAGATAAGGGTATACAAAACTCATCGCTCAATCCCCCTTGCGGTTCTGAGGTAAATAAAGCCAAGAAGGCTTAATATCGCAAATATCAACGGATAGATATAGTAATAGTTGTGTTTTATAATCTTTTTGTTTTTGATCTTGCTTGTCTCCATTTTGTCTATCTGTTTGTATATATTTTGAAGTCCTATCCTGTCAGATGCGGCAAAAAACTTCCCCTTGCCCGCATCGGCTAGAGCTTTTAGATATGGGCCGTTGAAGTCCATAGGGCTTCCTATGCCTATGGTATATAGTCTGATATTGCCCTCTTTGGCCATTTTGATAATCTCATCAGCTCCTATGGTGCTGGCAGTATCCTGCCCGTCTGTCAGGAGTATTGCTATTTTGGATTTGGCATCGCTTTTGCTCAGGATATTGTATGTCTGTACCAGAGCGTCATTGATAGCTGTTTTTTGCCCGGCGAGCCCCAAGCGTTGCATATTGATAATATTTTGCAAAAAATCATGCTCAAATGTCAGTGGTGAAGCGACAAAGGCTACATCGGCAAAATTGATAAGCCCCAGGCGGTCGTTTTTGCGCTTTTTTACAAAGTCTGAGACAACCTCCTTGACCACATCAAATTTGCTCTTGAAAGGATCGTTTGGATCAAAACCTCTTTGTCTCATTGAGCCGCTCGAATCGATAACAAGCATGATATCTCTGCCGCGCTTTTTGGTATCTTTGAACTCTTTAGTGGTCACAGGAGACATCATGGCTACAAGCAAGGACACTATCCCAAACCATTTGAGAAAATCAAGCAGCCTGCTGCGTGCTCCGGATTTGCCCATCAGTGCTTTGATGTGTGGAAAATAGATAGCCTGGGTGCGTGCAGGACAAAACCTGGCGCATACCCAAAATAAAATAATTAGAGCAAAAAGATATGGATATTGAAAACTAAATTGATTCATCGCAAGCCTTCACAAACAGATCAAACTGCGATCTGCTTTTTTGATCTACTTTGTCAACTTCTTTTTTGTATTTATATTTTTCCAGCTCATGCACCATCTGCGCATACAGCTCATGAAGTCTGTTTTTTTCATCCTCGGGCAGTATCAGTCTGCCAAGCCTTGTAGCCTCGTATGCCGCATTCTTGCTATTGCTCCAGTCGATCCTTTTGAGTGCCTCAAGATACTCTTTGCGCTTATTTGTTCTGCGCATTTTTAGAATAGTTTTGACTAAATAATACAGCGCAAAACCAAGCACGATGATAGATACGATAATGATCCCCCAGTATGCATAGATACTCCAGTCATCTATCTTGACAGGCGGCTTAATGTCTTTTAGCTGAGAAGTCAGGGGGTTTATCTGCTTGGCCATCATCTCATCCTTTTGAGTAATTTGCCCGCAGGATCTTCATCTGTATATAGCTTGGCATATCTGATACCGTTTTTTCTAAACTGCTTATATAGATTACGATCATTTTCTTTCAGAGCTGCGCGGTAGTGCCTGAGGGTTGTTGGTCCCACTTCTCCTTCGAAACTCCCTTCGCCTTCGGTATCTACAAGTCTTATGTAGCCCAGATCCTGCGGATACTCTTCAAACCTGTCTCGCACAATGATCGCAAATACGTCATGCTTGCGGCTGAGGAGTCTTAGATCGACTTTGCCTACAAAATCGGATATGAGAAAAAGGAGTGATTTTTTTCTGATACGACTAAATGTCATATCTGTCCAGCCGGTAAAGTCGCTATGGAGGCTAAGTGGATCAAACTCCAAGATCCTTTCTACCTCTTTGTTGACCGCATGCAGTTTTTTGGATGGTCTGGAGTGGTGATATAGCTTATCGGCATAGATAATATGTGAGAAAGGGTCACTGTTTTTGACAGCAGAAAAGCCGATCATGGCTACCAACTGAGCTATATATTCGCTTTTTTGGCAGCAGGTGCCAAAATATGTAGATCCTCCAAGCATAGTAGAGATGGCAACATTGAGTTCCCTCTCCTCACGGTAGATTTTGACATACGGTTTGCCAAGCTTGGCAGTGGTCTTCCAGTCGATCTTGCGTACATCATCGCCATAGATATACTCACGAAGCTCAGCAAACTCAAACCCTTCTCCATGAAAAAGCGAAGCGTTATTGCCCAGCATATCTCCAAAGACTTGCTTGCGCGTCTTGAGAAGAATTTTTTTGGCTTTTATTTCCACTTTTGCATTTACCTTTTGTTTTATTATTATTTATCGAGATCAGAAGATCCAATCAGCAATTTTGAAACCATATACCCTATATCATCAACCCTGCATCCGGCATCCTATACCCTAAATCTTAAACCTTACATCCTAAGTTTACGGTATCGGCACGGCTCTTAGAACCTTTTCGATGATATAATCCTGATCTATCCCTTCTGCTTGAGCCTCGTAGCTTAGGATGATACGGTGTCGGAGTACCTCTTTGGCAATGTAAGCTATCTCGATAGGGGAGACAAAATCCTGACCTTTAAGATACGCAATAGCTCGACTGGCTTTGTACATATCTATGCTTCCTCTTGGACTGGCACCATACTCTATATAATCTTTTATGTCCGATAAGCCATATTTTTCAGGCTCTCGGGTAGCGAATATAATCTCTACTATGTAATTTTCTATCTCCTCATCCATATGCACTTGCATGGCCTCTTGTCTGATACGCTCAAGATCCTCTACAGTCGCAACCTGTTCGATCTCTCCGAAGCTGTTGTTGGCCACGCGACGAGCGATCTCAAGCTCCTCTTCTCTACTGTTGTACCCTACTACCACTTTCATCATAAAGCGATCAAGCTGGGCTTCGGGAAGCTCATAGGCTCCTTCTTGCTCTACAGGGTTTTGTGTCGCCATGACCAGAAAAGGGAGCTTGATCTTGAATGTCTCATCCCCGATAGTCACTTGTCGCTCCTGCATCACCTCAAGAAGTGCTGACTGCACCTTGGCTGGAGCTCTGTTGATCTCATCAGCAAGCAGTAGGTTGGTAAATATCGGACCATGTTTGATCTTGAAGCTGTTATTGCTTGGATCATAAATCTCGGTTCCGATGATGTCGCTTGGCAGCAGATCCGGAGTAAACTGCACCCTTTTAAAATCAAGCCCAAGAGTCTTTGCCAGAGCATTGACTGCTGTTGTTTTGGCAAGTCCCGGTACGCCTTCGAGCAATATGTGCCCGCGAGTGAGGAGCCCCGCCAGCAGACCTTCGACCATTTTTTCCTGCCCGACAAGGACTTTGCTTATTTCATTACGGATTTTTTGGATTGTCTCCACTTTATTCTCCTATAGTAATTATGTTGAAGAAAGTTTACAGAGTGGAGGTTAATTGAAGTTAAATATCGGAGGTTAACCTGGTAATTTTGATTCTTAAATGCAACACATATGCAATACTTTTGGGTTACCATACTGACATGGGCTTCATTTGGAAGTCAGATATCCTACTATTCTATCTTTGAGGAGGAAAAGATGAGAAGGAAATTGATAAATTTCTCTCTTGTGGCGAGTATAGTGTTGTTTACGGGATGTGGTTCTGACGGTGCCGGCACCGGAGGCACCGGAGGAGGTGGTACATGCAGCGGCAACTATACAACCGCTGATTTAAGAGGCTGCTATATGCCTGATGCTGATGCTGCTGTACTGAACTATTACTGCTTTGATGGAGCGGGTGGATATCGTAACGATATGTGGAATGCGATGACTGGATGCTCGACACAGCATACGGGGCAGTACGAAGTGAATGGTTGCAAACTGAGGATATGTGATGAAACAGGATGTTCAGACTACAATGCTCAGCCTTATGACGGCGGTTTGATCATTGACGGTGATCGATATTCAGAATCTAATGGATGCGGATAACAACAAAAACAGAAAGGAGACAAAATGAAAACTTCCAAAATGGTCAAAGTGATGTTTGGGCTTGCGGCTGCGATGGTTTTCTCTGCCTGTAGCGGAGATGCGACTGCAAACGGAAACAACGGTAACGGCAATGACAGTATGGGAGGCAATGGTTTTTCTTTGCAGTCAAATGATTTCAGCGATGGCGGAACCTTGCCTGACAATTTGGTATATGAAAGTCCCCAGCTGACATGGAGCAATGTTCCAGCAGGCACTGTAGGGTTTGCTATCATTGTGGATGATCCTGATGCAAGCGGGTTTATCCACTGGAATGTGTTTATTTACGACAAAACCGCCAGAACAATCGAAACAGATGCTTCAGGCAGAGGAACACTTCCTCCAAATTCCGTAGAGACACCTAATGATTTTAACGATAATCATTATGATGGACCACAGCCGTCAATAGGAGAAACGCACACATATAATTTTTGTATCTATGCTATGAAGCAGATGCCGGATGATCTAAAGGTGGATTCTTTTTCCAATACCGCTTTTCATGATCAGCATGGTGGAGATTACAGTGCAAAAGCATGTATTTCCGGCAAATATACTGGAAAATAAAAACTTTTCTTAAATGCAATTAATTTGCCACACTTTTTTGTTATACTTAAAATTGAGCCTGTAAACCAAAACAAAAGGAGGCTAAAATGAAAAAATTGGTGCAAATCATTTTTGTTGTAGTTAGTTTGATATGGTTGGGAGGATGTAGCTCTTCCGAGAAGACCTATGCCGTAAGCGGTATGGCCAAAGGTACAGTCAAAGGCGTTGTGCTGAATGGAAAAACATTACTCAAAAAGGCAAAAGCGGATGTTGGAGGAGGCGGTGCTTATGACCGCAGTGAATGTGAACCTGATGTATTTAGACCTGATACCAATATGCAAAAAATCCTGAGTAAAACATGGTCTGAAAACGGAGTAGAATACACAAGTAGCGAAGAGAATCTTACCCTGCAAAAAGAGGGCTCGTTTGCGTTTGAAGCCAAGTACAAAACAGGTACAGAATACAATATCACCATAGCTTCCATGCCTGATGGAGTAAATTGTGCACTCAAAAATAATGTTGGTACGGTTGGAAGTGCAGATATCAAATCGGTAGAACTGGAATGTACAGGATCCACTCCGCCGCCAGATGAAGACAATGGCGATAATGTTGCCCCACCGGCAGATGATAATGCCGCTCCAAATCATCCACCTGAGGCGGCCATTACTTATCCCAAAATGAATCAAGAATACTATTGTGACTTGGAGGAAGGTTCTGATCCGATTGTGTTTGATGGCAATACAAGTTCGGATCCGGATGGTGATCCTTTGACATTTGAATGGAGTGCCAAAAGCGGTTCAGTAGATATCAGCAGTATAATTGCTGACAAAAATGCTCCTGTGTCATCCGTTCCGTTGGATGGAGAAAATGGTTTATGCCAGCTTCTAAACGATAACGGTTGCGATAGTGTAAGCAATACTGCCACATGCAGAGTAATAGTAAATCTTAATGTAGGTGACGGTCATGCTGATGATAATGAATCGGTTACGATATACGTGGATTTTCCGATTTGATGTTGTGTCCAACAGTGCTTATAGGATGTAATTAGAGACTTACGCACACGACACAATCAGGTAGAATGTCCGGCTTGGAAATGGTGATATGGAGTTGGTCAAGAGAGGGGAATTTCTTTTTTAGAATCTCCTCTAACCCCGTGAGGGCATCTTCGAGCAGCTTGTATTTTTGCTCTTTGATGTGTTTTTTGGATAGCTCTACTACTTTGGCGTAGTCAAGATAATTTGGCGGGATATAGTCATACTCGATCACAATATCAAGCCGAACGCGTTGTTTGCGGTCGCGCTCAAAATCGAGTAGCCCTATGATCGCATCAAACTCAAGGTCTTTTATCTCTATGGTCATGCTATCTGCTTCTCTTCGCCTTTAATTAGACGGATGATATTGGGGATATGTTTGTAGAGGATCACTGCTGAGATGATCCAAAGCGGCGCTCGGCTGTAGATGCCGGGTAGTCCATCAGGATAGATAAAATAGGATGCGATCAACATCACTATGATGGCTATGATAGCTGAGAGAGAAGATATCTTGAGTCCTTTTGCAACAATTATCCATACTATCAATGCTATCAGCGCGAGAGGCCAGGCAAGTATGGCCACCACACCTACGCCTGTAGCGACACCTTTGCCTCCGTCAAGCCACAAAAATACTGAATAGCAATGCCCAAGCACAGCCAGTACTGCCACCATCCACTGCACAGCAGGATCGGCTCCGAGCCATTTGGCTATCAGCACCATCACAACACCTTTGATAAGATCAAGAAAGAGTGTGGCAGCTCCAAGCTTTTTGGCCAGCACAGGGTCTTTGGCCTTGAGGACACGCAAGACATTGGTAGCACCTATGTTGCCGCTGCCCTCAGCCTTGATATCAACTCCGCCAAACTGCTTGGCCAGAAGATATCCAAACGGGATACTGGCTATGAGGTATGTGGCTATATATAAATAGAGATTTTGCATGAATATTTGCCTTGTATTGCGATGAAATATTGTCGGTATTTTACCGAGATTAGGTTAATTGGGTATAATAGCGCAATTTTAGTATTGTTGCTTAAATTTAATAGAGAGGTAAAAATGAGTATAGACTATCGTGCTGAGATCGAGAGGCTCAAGAAAAAACTGGATGTTACTGTAGTGGCGCACTTTTATCAACGAGATGAGGTGTTTGAGATGGCGGATATCACCGGAGACAGCCTACAGTTGGCACAACAAGTCAAAGAGGATGATAGTGAGTTTGTAGTCTTTTGTGGCGTAGGGTTCATGGGCCAAAGCGTCAAGGTGATAGCCCCTCACAAAAGGGTACTAATGCCTAAAATCGCCTGTTGTGCGATGGCTCGTATGATAGATGCAAGCTATTATGACGATAGTGTGGCTTTCATGGAGCAGCACGGTATAGCCAAAGAGGACATACTTCCCATCACGTATATTAATTCTGACGCTACTATCAAAGCAAGGGTAGGAGAGATGGGCGGGCTGGTGTGTACCAGCTCTAACGCCTATAAGATCATCAAAAAAGGGCTTGAAAGCGGAAAGAAGATACTTTTTGTTCCCGATAGGTGCCTGGGGCAGAATTTTGCTATAGAGATGGGACTTAAAAGTTGCGTTATAGGCGAGGGGGAATGCGATCCAAAGGAAGCGGATATCATCTGCTATAACGGCTTTTGTTCAGTTCATCAGCTCTTTAGTGTAGATGATGTCAACTTCTATCGCCGTAAATACCCGGATATCAAGATAGCGGTCCATCCTGAATGTGATCCGAGTGTAACAGCCTTGGCAGATTTTGTAGGCTCCACTTCACAATTGATCAAATATGTAGAATCTCTCGATCCCGATCAGAAGGTAGCAGTAGGTACGGAATACAATCTGGTAAATAGAATGAGAGAGAAAAACACCTATGTGCTCTCATCCACCAAGCCAGAGTGTCCAACGATGAACGAGACTACCATAGAGGATCTATACCGCACACTAAAGTCAATAGAAGATGGCGAGCCAATCAATGAGATAGAGGTGGACGAGGATACGATCCATTATGCCAATCTGGCACTTGAGAGGATGCTGGAGATCTCTTGAAAACCATATACAGTACTTCACTTTTCAACACTTAGCACACAAAACAAAGGAATTAGATGCTCAAAGAGGATTTCATCAAAGCAGCTCTTGCTGAAGATATTGGGCGGGGCGATCTCTTTGCCCGCGTAAGCAAGAGTAAGCAGGTTAGAGCCTATATCGTGGCCAAAAGTGATGGCGTATTTGCAGGGCGTGAGTATATAGAGACGGCTGCACGGATGTATGATCTGGATATGGAGTGGCATATATCAGATGGAGAGTATTTTGCCAAAGGGAATACCCTTGTACATATTGGCGGGGATTCCAAGGTGATCCTCTCGCTGGAGCGCACGCTGCTTGATATTGTTTTGCATGCCAGCTCCATAGCTACCTTGACAGCCAAGTATGTAGAGGTTCTAAAAGACACCCAAGTGAAGCTGCTCGATACCCGAAAGACCCGTCCGTTGCTTAGAAACTTTGAGAAATACGCAGTAAGGTGCGGCGGCGGACTCAATCACAGAATGGGACTTGATGATTGTCTGATGCTCAAGGATACGCATCTAAAGACCATAGATAATCTTGATGATTTTATGGAAGTAGTGCGCCAAAAGATCCCATTTACATCCAAAGTGGAGATAGAGTGTGAGACAGTTGATATGGCCCAAAGAGCTATGAGTGCCGGTGCGGATATAGTAATGTGTGACAATATGGAAATAGACAAGATACGTCAGGTAGTAGAGTATCGCAATGCAAACTTTCCGCATATACTGATTGAGGCCAGCGGCAATGTCACACTTGAGACTATCGCAGAGATAGCTAATAGTGGAGTTGATGCTATCAGCTCAGGCAGTATTATCCATCAGGCCAACTGGATAGATCTCTCCATGAGGATCGAGGGGTAGGGTTTGATAGATCTTTTGGCCAAAGCTCAGGAATTTGATAAGCTTATACAAAACTCATCTGCTGTCACAATACTATCACATATCCACCCCGATGCTGACGCTATAGGTACTGCTTTGGGGATATACGAGTGGCTCAAGGAGCGGAGAGTCAGGGTCGAAGTAGCCAATGCAAGCGAAGATATACCGAGATATCTTGATTTTCTGCCCTCTTTTCACAGGATCAAAAAAAAGATCGACTTTGACGATTCGCTAATTATAGCTTGTGACAGTGGATCTATCGATAGACTGGGATTTGATGTGGGTATCAGAAAGATAGTCAATATCGATCACCACCCTACCAATACACATTTTGGCGCTCTAAATATCGTCGATCCTGAGGCGGTCTCAAGCTCTGAGGTGGCCTATAGACTCTTATCGTCGCTTGGCACTATCTCTGCCAGGAGCGCTACAGCTTTCTATGCCGCGTTGGCATCTGATACTCGCAACTTCACTGTAGGCAAAGTGACTCGCAAAACATTTGATTTGGCCGGTGAACTTATAGATAAAGGTGTGAATGTGGCATATATAAGCTCTCAGATGCATCATCGCCGCTCACTCGCTTCTTTGAGGATCCTTGGTGTGGCGATAGAGTCTCTGAGGCTCTATAAGGATGCCAAAGTGGCAATAATGATTATCACAAGAGAGGATCGTAAAAAATGCGGAGCCAAAGGAAGCGATCTTGATGGCGTAGTAGACTATGCCAGATCTTTGGTCACTGCAGAAGTGGCGGCCCTGATCGTAGAGCGCAAAGATGAGATCAAAGTATCTCTCAGGAGCAAGGGGATCGATGTCTCCATAATAGCTCAGGAGTTTGGAGGAGGAGGTCACAGGGAGGCGGCCGGATACGAGGTCAGTAATGCTGCGATGGAGGAGTGTGTCGATAGATTGCTTGAAGTTATAGACAAAAAGGAGATACTATCATGAGGCACTACAACAGGTTCAAGTCAAGGCGTCGAAGACCGGTGTGGCCGTGGCTGCTGCTGATAATATTATTTCTCGCAGGCGGAGCATGGCTTGCAACGAGATATGTTCCGCAATTTGAGAGGATACCGCCCAAGATCACCGCTCCCAAATCTGCATTTTGGAGTAGTGATGTGCCTCTGAAAATATCACTGAGCGACAACAGGGGCTTGAGCGATTATCAGGCGATCCTGACTGACGGTCAATCCAATATCATAGTAGCGTCCAACAGATTTATCATACCGCTAAAAAGTACAGAGATAGAACTTCAGATGCCAAAAGAGGTGAACAAAAAGATAAAAAGCGGCAAATGGAAATTGATGGTACAGGTTTGTGATACCAGTCTGATAAACAAGATCATTGATAACTGTACTATCAAAACAGTTGATCTCGAGGCAGATACCAAGGCTCCTGAAGTAGAGCTTATCGCAAGCAGTCCAACCATTGCCAAAGGGGGTAGTGCACTTGTGGTATTTAAAGCCAAGGATCCTAATCTAAAAAGTGTATATGTAGAGGCCGGCGGCAAAAAATTTATCCCGCAGATATACAAAAGAAAACCATACTATGCTACCTTGATAGCATGGCCATATCGCAAAAAACACTTGGGAGCCAAAATAGTGGCTATAGACAGACTTGGCAACAAGACTGCGAAAAAGCTGAGTTTTAAGGTAGTATATAAAAAATACAAAGCTTCATGGATACACGCCAGTAAACGTTTCATAAACGGAAAGATCACAGAGGTTGCCAAAACAGATCCGGAGTATGCTGATATCGCCGACCCGATAGAGCGATTTAGGGCAGTCAATGAATCCATGAGGCTAAAAAACGAAAAACTGATACACCAAATCTCCTCCAAAATCTCCAACGACCCGATCACAAAATGGGAGATACGCAAATTCTATCCGCTCAAATCAGCTAAACTTGTCGCGGACTTTGGGGATGAGAGGCATTATTATTATGATGATCCCAAAAAAGAGATATCAAGATCATATCACGTAGGTTATGATCTTGCTAGTATCAAACATGCCCCCATTATAGCTTCAAATCCCGGCAAAGTGATTTATGCTGCAAAAAACGGCATATACGGCAATATGCCTATTATAGACCATGGTTTTGGGCTTTGTACTCTTTATGGGCACTGTTCACAGCTTCTTGTAGAAAAAGGGGATGATGTTCAGGCAGGAGATATGATAGCTCGCACAGGCAAGACAGGTTTGGCTCTTGGGGATCATCTCCATTTTGGTATCCTTGTGCACGGTATAGAGGTTTGGCCCATGGATTGGATGAAAGAAAACTGGATAGCCAAAAATATCAAAGGGATATTCCAAAAAGCAGACAAAATCATTGCCAAAAAAAGCAAGCAGGTCAAAGAAAAATGACGATACTGATCAACCCCATAGCCTCCCCGATTCAGATAGGGTGTTATGAAAACGATCAAAAGATCTGCCAAAAAGAGATAAAAGGAAAAGTCTCAGATGTACTATTGAAACATATCGAAGATATGATGGATCAATATGACGTAGAGAGGTTTATATATACCAGTGGCCCAGGGAGCTATATGGCTATCAAGCTGACATATATTACTCTTAAGACCATTGAGAGCCTGCGGGGCGTACCATTCGATGCCTGCAGTGCTTTTGAATTAAGCGGCAACAAGCCCATCAAGGCTATGGGCAAACTATACTTCGTCAAAGAAAAAGAGACTATAATAACACAAAAGTTTGACGAAGAAGTCACGCAGGAATTTGGGTTGCCCGATTATCTTGGCAGTATTGTGCTGGAACATGATAACACCCCTCTATATATCATCCCTGCGGTATAAAAGGTATCCCCGTGCAGATAAGCGTACCCGCCACAAGCGCCAATCTAGGTCCCGGTTTTGATACGTTGGGTCTGGCTATAGATCTGCGCAACGAAGTGATCATCAAACCATCGAGATTTCTAAGTATCTCTACTCACGGTGAGGGGAGCGACATACCCCACATCAAAAAAAACACTATGTTTATGAATATATTCAATAAATATTATAAAAGACTTAGCGGCAAGCACAATACTTTTCGATTTGAATTTAACAATCAGATACCGATCTCAAGGGGACTTGGGAGCTCTTCGGCTCTGATAGTAGCGGCCATTACGTCAGCTTATTCCGCAGCCGGTGTCAAATACAACAAAAGGGAAATACTCAATCAGGCTTTGAAGTTTGAAAAACATCCGGACAATATAACTCCTGCAGTGATGGGAGGCTTCAATGTTGCCTGCCTTGAAGGGGATAGAGTATTTAGCAAAAAACGTCGCATGCCAAACTATCTAAGAGCGATTTTGGTGATACCCGATCGTAAAATATCTACCAACAGATCAAGAACCATACTTCCAAAAGTCTATCCCAAAGAAGAAATGGTTTATTCATTATCCAGAGCTGCATATATGACAGCTTTGTTTATGAGTGAGTCGTGGGATCAGCTTCGTATAGCTTCCAAGGACAAAATACATCAGGATAGGCGGATGAAAATGATGCCAGAACTTTTTGAAGTGCAAAAGATCGCTCTTGCCAATGGGGCGCTCATGAGTACTCTCTCAGGGAGCGGATCGACTATGTTTTCTCTGTGTTATCAGGAAGATGCGGATAAGATAGCATCAGAACTCTCAAAACGCTTTGGAAAATTCCAAGTATTGATACAATCTCTTGACAATTATGGAGTCACCGTAAAGAGTTAATCTCTTTTGGGTATAATACCGATGCAAAAAAAGCCCACGCGTATGTGCATAGCCTGCCGCCTTAGAGAATCCCAAAAAGATCTGATACGTTTGCAAGTGCACGCTAAGAGGGTGACAAAGTATACCGGCAAGGGCCGGAGCTTTTATCTCTGCTATGAATGTGCCGTCAACGAAAAAAAGATGATAGGCATATCAAAGCGTTTGGGCATTGAGCATAATGATCTGCTCAATATACTAAAGGAGTTTACCACTGATGGGGAAAATTAAGATACAAGAGATCGCAGCTGAAGCCGGAATGTCCAATAACGATCTATTGGAAAAAGCCAAAGAGCTTGGTTTTGATGTCAAGGTTGCAGGAAGCTCGATAAGTTTTGATGAAGCCGGCATTTTGATGGATTATGTTATGACCGGCAAGCTTCCTGAAGGTTTCAAGAAACCGGTACAAAAAGCCAAGAAAACTGTTGTCAAGAAATCCGAAGCCAAAACGGAGAATCCACAAGAAAACATTAAAGAAAAGGCAGTTGAAGCCAAGAAAGAAACAAAAACCCCAATCAGCCAATCAAAACAATCACCCAAAGAGCCAGAGAATAGTAGCGAGGAAGAGAACGAAAAAGCTCAAAAACCCAAAGCAAATCGACCGAAAATAGGTCGCAGCGGTATTACTATCGTCAAAAAGGCCAAACCGACACCTGCCAAATCTACAAAAAATATTTCATTAAGCGATGCTTCCGCCCCTGCTTCGAAAAAGAAAAAAACCAAACGACCTGTCGAAGCCAAAAGCACCGGAGAAAAGATAGAATTGCTTGGTGATAGGGATCTTGGAGCTTCTTTTGAATTGTACGAAGAAGAAGAAGTGGTATTGCTTGACTTTTCTGACAAGAATATCTATGAGGATATGAAGCGTCAAGAGGAGCGCAGGAAAGCTGAGGCCAAAAAACGAGAACAGCAACAAGGCAACATGACCGCAGCTGCTCGAAAATTCCAGCCACAGCAGCGTCGCTCTATCAGAAGAGGCGGCAAGAAGAAGAAATATATCCGCCAAGAGAGCGAAGAGAAGGTAAGTGTGGTAAAGATCCCCGAAGATGTAAGAGTATATGAGTTTGCCGAAAAGGTAGGCAAAAGTGTCGGCGAAGTGGTCAAGGTGCTTTTTGCGCTTGGAACCATGGTGACCAAAAATGACTTTTTGGACAAAGACTCCATAGAGATACTTGCTGAAGAGTTCGATGTGGCAGTAGAGACTATCAACCCGCTGGATGCACTTGACTATGTGAGTGTATATGATGAGGTAGAAGATGAGCATCCCCAGGCAAGACCTCCGGTGATCACTATCATGGGGCATGTCGATCATGGCAAAACTTCACTGCTTGATCGCATAAGATCTACAAAAGTAGCCGACAAAGAAGCCGGAGGGATCACGCAGCATGTAGGTGCCTATCAGGTAGAGAAAAACGGTCATAAGATCACATTTGTCGATACGCCTGGACACTCTGCATTTACGGAGATGAGAGCCAGAGGTGCCATGGCTACAGATATAGCCATTATCGTAGTAGCAGCAGATGATGGAGTAATGCCACAGACCAAAGAGTCTATTTCTCATGCCAAGGCAGCAGGTGTACCGATGATCTTCGCTGTCAACAAGATCGACAAACCTTCAGCCAATCCCGACAATGTCAAATCCCAGCTTGCTGAAATGGATATACTTGCCGTTGATTGGGGTGGTGAATATGAGTTTATCCCTGTTTCTGCCCATACCGGTGAGGGGATAGATGATCTGCTTGAGACTATCTTGCTCCAGGCAGAAGTGATGGAGCTTAAGGCCGATCCAACCCGCAAGGCCAAGGCTGTTGTAGTGGAAAGCTCAGTAGAAAAAGGATTTGGTCCGGTAGCTAATATAATCGTTAAAAACGGTACACTTAATGTGGGTGATAATGTAATAGTAGGGACCACATATGGACGAGTACGCACAATGATACTTGATGACGGCAGCCGTGCCAAATCTATCGGTCCAAGCACTCCTGCGGCTGTGGTAGGGCTTCACGATGTACCTGAAGCAGGAGAGGTGATGATAGCAATGGAGAGTGAAAAAGAGGTCAAAGACATAGCTGACAAGCGCAAAGAGCTGGCACGAACCAAGATGCTCTCCAAATCGACCAAAGTATCTATTGATGAGCTTGGCTCACTTATAGCAGAAGGGCAGATCAAGAAACTTCCTCTGATAGTCAAAGCCGATGTTCAGGGTTCGCTTGAGGCAATCAAAGGGGCCTTGGCTGATCTGAAAAATGAAGAAGTCAAAGTAGAAGTAATTCATGACGGCGTAGGCGGTATCACCGAAAGCGACATCACACTTGCAGATGCAAGTGAAAATGCTATTATTGTAGGGTTTAATGTCAGGCCAACAGGCGCTGTCAAGAACAAAGCCAAGGAGCTTGGTGTAGAGATCAAGTCTTATTCTGTCATATATGATCTGCTCGATGATGTCAAAGCATGGCTGAGTGGGTTGATGAGTCCGGTCGTCAGTGAAGAAGTCACCGGCCAGGCTGAGGTCAGAGAGACATTTGTGGTGGCCAAAGTAGGCACGATCGCGGGATGTATGGTCACAGACGGTGTGATAGAGCGCAATGCGGGTGTGCGGCTTATTAGAGACGGCGTAGTGATATATACTACCCGCATCAGCTCACTCAAGCGCTTCAACGATGATGTCAAAGAGGTGCGAAGCGGATTTGAGTGCGGTATTATGCTGGAAAATTTCAATGACATCAAGGTCGGTGATGTAATAGAGGCGTTCAAAGAGGTTGAAGAGCAGGCGAGCCTTTGAGAATTAGGAATTAGGAATTTAGGTTTTAGACACCTTGGTTGCAAGGGTGTTTATGATTTAGAGATAGGAATAGATAATGACACAAGAAGAGATCAAATTGCGCAGAACCGAGTCGGTACTCAAAGAGGTCTTGCCTGAAGCTTTTGCTACTTTGGATGATACCCGCATCAATCATCTGAGTGTCAATGATGTTGTTTGCTCTCGTGGACGGTACGATGCCAAAGTCTATCTCGACAAGGCCGACATGAATGAACAGGAGCAGGCAGAAGCTCTCAGGCAGTTGCGCAAGGTGGCAGGACATTTAAGTACCTATGTCAGAGATTCGGAAGGGTGGTACAGGGCTCCGAAATTTACATTTGTGTTTGACGACCAGCTTGAGAGAATAGGTCGGATGGAGGAGTTGTTTGCTCAGATAGCCTCCCAAAGAAAGGATAGAGAGTGAATCTCGAAGAGCAGATAGCCAAGATAGTCAGAGCCAACGGAGCGGAATTTTACGATACAGAGGTAGCCAAAGAAGCCGACCAGACAGTATACAGGGTTTATATCACCCACCCGGAGGGCGTGACGCTTGATCTGTGTGCTGAAATCTCCAATGAACTCTCCCCGTTTTTGGATGTACATCCGCCACTTAGCGGCAAATACTTCCTTGAAGTCTCATCTCCGGGCATTGAGCGCAAGCTCACCAAGCCCCGCCATTTCCAGCAGGCTATAGGCGAAAAGCTCAAACTCAAACTGCATGGATCAGACAAGCTCAAAGGCACTCTTGTATCTGCTGACAATCAAGGGATTACGATCGAGACCAAACACGGCCATGAGCATTATGACTATGCGGATATACTCAAGGCCAAAACCTATTTTGAGTGGTGAGAATTTTTTGTCTCTATCAAATTTCCATCTCAAAAGTTTGTCAATATGTATACCCGATGCGACACAAACCGACGCGGTTCTTTGCCGCATTGGTAGTATTGGTATCATCCGGCGGATCAAATTTTAGATAATAAACATATCGACTGTTGTCAACCACAGCATTGAGAACTGTACCAGCTTTCTCATAGCCGGCATCATGATGAGATCCTGGAAGCGACACTGATCCTGCTGCCAGTGAGAAAGACCAATTACCTTCGTGATACCCCAGGTTGACGACAAGAGGTGTATCGGTCGGATCGGTTTTTTCAAGATAGCACTCCATCGAGGTCAGCGTGGCACCATCGGGGAGAAAAATCGGCGCAAACGCTTCACAATTGTGCTTGGTCGAAGTCACGAAATGGAAGTTTTCCCAGTTGGCATAGAACTGGCAGTTTGTGCTCTATATCGTCTGAAAATCACTGGAATGGACAGATATATATCCGCCGGCACGCTTGATCGTAACTTCGTTTCCCGTGCGTGAAGCCTCCAGCCCTCCGGATGCGGTTACAGATGAGACTTTGTTGTTGATATTAGTTTCGTTGGTCGCAATCTTTCTGCTGTTGGTCGAAATATTCGTAGCATTGGTAGTGATATCCGCCGCGTTGTCGTTGACGGCATTCTTGACCACACTGAAGTTTGCATTGACCTCTGCTGCTTTGGCTGTGGTATTGGCAGTGAAAGTATTGGGAATCGTAACGTTCCCTGCCATTATCATTGACCCGGCGGCCATCAGGCCGATTATTATGTGTGTGGTTTTCATGGTGTTCTCCTTTTGATTTGTCATTGAGGATCTTGGGCTATTGCCATTTGCCCTGATCCCACTTCATCTGATCCCAGTTGCTTCCGGAAGCTCCGGTAGTACCATTGCCGCCGCCGCATGCGCTTAGCATGAACACAAATAGTGCAGAGATGAAGCATATTGATAGATTACGTTTTGTCATATGTGCCTCCTTTGATTTAAAGATTTTGTTTCTCAAAACCATACTGCTATTATAAAATGAATGTGTTGCAAACGCGTTGCAATTGCGCAGATGCAACTGTGCTTGGTCAGCAGGGGAAAGTTATACGAAAAGCCAGTTTGTCCGGAGCCGAATCGACAGTAAGATCTCCGCCCATTTCCTGGGCTGTGAGTCGTATGAGCATCATGCCAAGGCCATGACTGTTTTCAAGAATATTCGCAGGAACCGCGCCGGTGTGACCCTGCTGGCGATAGAGAAGTAGACAATCGGTTTCATGATAGGAAACCTCGATAGTGACGGTGACTGATTCAGTCGGATCGGTATGTTTGAGAGTGTTGGTGTAGAGTTCATTGATGAGGGTGCCAAGGCGCAGGATCTTTTCCGGCGACAGATATATTGGTTCAGCCGCGATCACCACCTTGCGGGTTTGGCCGTAGGCTTGTTCGATAAGGTTGACAAGCTTGTGAATATACTCATCCAGTATGATCTGACCGATATCATCAGACTGATACAGAGCTTCGTGCACAAGGGACATTGCTTCGATGCGGAGTTTGTTTTTGCGAAGGATCTCTTCGGGATCATCGCTGTAACCTCTGTGCAGACGCAGGATTTGAAGTCCAAGGGCAGAAGACATTTTATTGAGGTTGTTTTTGATTCGGTGGTGGATCTCCCGCAGCAAGAGTTCTTTTTGGGCATTGGCGTGCTGGAGATGCTGATAAGTCTCTTCGATCGCCAACTGATAGAAAATCCCCAAAGCCACGATAAATATCGCGCCAAATGTATAAACCTGAATAGCGTTTTTGTCAAACATGCCGGAATCGATATCAAGCATTGCATAAGCGTAATAACTCATCCCAACAGTGAGCAGGAAATGAAGCGCTGTCGCGATCAACGCCCGCCTGAGCGAAAGCAAAAAGAAAAACACCAGCGGCATAACTATCAGGATCAGGTAACTGTGCAGAACGAAATGATCAAGATAGAGCAGGAGATTGTAGCCCAATGAGGCCGCAGTGATCCCACCGTAAATAAAAAGTGTATAATTGTGCCCAAATCGATAATAGACCAGCAAGGCAACAGCTATCAGGGCAAGTGCCGCCTGGACGATTGCCTGCGGAGTCCGTCCCGAAAAAAAATCCAGCAAGCACCCCAAAACGATATTGAAAATAATCGCCAGACTGATCCCGTATGCAAATCGATCCCTGCGACCCAATGCCATGAATTTTCGAATAAAATCTTTCATTCAAACTACCTCAGAGGGTATTATAGGATAAGTTTGTTGCGATTTTGTTGCATTATTGTCACTGTAAGCTTATCCAAAACGCAGCTGTTCTATAATGAAGATATGAAAAAGCATACCTGTTTTATCGTCGAGGATGATTTGGTCTCTGCTCAATACCTCAAAGAGATTTTGGAGAATGAAGGCATCGAAGTTGTCGGGATATCCGATAGTGCAGAGTTAGCATTGGAGCGGCTTACAGGATGCCCTGTCGATCTGGTCATGATGGACATCATTCTTAGGGGAGCACTCTCGGGATCTGAAGCTGCCGTTATGCTCAAGCAACACTATCCTCAGTGCAAGATTATTTTTCTGACTGCATATGCGGACGAGGAAATGATCGAGTATGCTCTTGATGCCCAGGCAGATGCTTATTTGATGAAGCCGTATCGGGAAAAAGAGATCATTGCTACTGTCAAAATGGTACTCAAAAAAGGGCAATCCTCCAGTGACGAAGAGACTCATGATATCTATCTTGATAAAGGATTTGTTTTTGACCGCAAAAAGCATCTGCTTAGAAATGCCAAGAGAATCATCCCACTGTCTCCGCGCAAGCTCCAACTCATTGAAATTCTTGCTGTCAACAAAAACAGCATAGTATCAAACGAGCAGTTGAATCTGGCAATCTGGGGGGAGTCAGGGAATGACAACAACCTTCGATCTCTGATCAGCCGCTTCAAAGAACAGATCGGTGAAGAGATCATCATTAACGCCAATGGTTTGGGATACATGGTGACATCCCCGTCAGCCGAATGATCCTTTTTTCCTCTGATGTATCATAGTTTTTATTTTTTGGCTTTACTCTTTTTGTGGATACGTTTTCTTTTTTGGTGTTTTTTGTTTGTTTAAAGTACTCATTTTGGCTCACATAGAAAAATCTTACCTTTTTCCCCATAGTTGTTTCCTATGAGAAATCTTTTGTCGTTGAGCCTATAATATATCCTTAATGTCATCAAATCATCAGATTGGAAATACGAGACATCTATCCTGTGTCTTCCTTTGCCAAGATGTATCATCTTGGTACCCAAAGATATATCATTGCTATCAGGATCGCTCATCACGGTTTTGTTATCCACCTTGAGTTTGTAGCCGTCATCTGCCACGACGATAAAGGTTATATCCGTATCTTCAAGAAGTTCCATCCCTACACGTAAATCCATAAAAAAATCATGACTAAATTTATATCGATCATAGTCGCTGTGTTTCAGATGATACTGCCCATCGAAATTTATGGTATTGGTATCTATTTTTTGTGAGCGCATAATTTCCTTATCTTGATCGAGAAAATATACGGGACTTGTATTTTGAGAGATGCTGCCGGATATTTTCCTGGGTATGGCTTTGGAAAGTGGTGAGAATGATTCCATCCAGAAACCAAAAATGAGCATGGCTCCAAAGATCCATGCCCACCATAGTTCTTTAACGGTATGAATCATAGAGAACAAAGCAAGAATTCCAAGCAGGAGAACCATAAAGAAAAAAACCGTATAAGTCTCTTTGTTGGACATCAAGAGAATTGAGCACAAGGATATGTGAAAGTATCAGAGTTGTCATCAAGGAAAGCTCAGGCATGGAGATCTCTGTGTCAAAATACAACAAGGGAACAAAAAGCAACAACACACTCAAGATAATGCTCAGATTGTCAAACAAAGGCAAGAGAAAAGTGGAAAATTTTGCACTTGAAACAAAAGGAAACATCGCATCATGATATAAATGTTTTAAGTTGTCTATACGATTCTTGACGGTATGTTTGCTTGATTCTGCGCACTCAAGACCTTTTTTGTAAAAGAACAACTGTTCATAGGTCGGTTTTTTTACATTTAATATTCCACGCTCCGGGGTTCTTCGAGCGATACCGGTACTATAAGCTTACATTGTGTTCATCAGATATCGAAACAAGCTGATATTTGTCGCACATAGACAGACTATACTCTATTCCTTCATTTGAGGAAAGTGTTTTCAGTTTGCCGGTGGAGATGGCATTGTTGTTGACGATCACCAAAAAGATCACCAAAACAAATCCGGCAACAAGTGAAAATACAGGCAATAGATTTTTTCTGATGGGCTTTTTGTCAAAAAGTTTATATCCGACAAAAGGTACGATAGAAAGTTTCCATATAGGCTCAAAAGAGACAGACAGTCCAAATGTCGCACCCGAGAGAAAGAGCTTTAGCCAGTCAGTGTGCGCATAAAGAAGGATGATGATAGACAGCATATACAAAAACAAAGCAGGATTGATTATCAAGACAAAAGAATTAAGATACGCAAGTGGAAAAAAGAAAGCATATACAAAAGCGGCAAAAAGAGCATATGATCTGGAAGGCAAAAGTCTGAGTGCCATGAAATATATCACCACAACCTCAAGTGAGGAGAGTATGATATTCAGCCCTAAAACTGTCTCATATTTGTACTGATACAGATCAAAAAAATATAATATCTTAAATATCCATGCCAGTATGATGTGCGCTATAGGCGGCCACAAGAGCCACTGTTTGGGCTCAAAATCTCCCTTGTAGAAACTATCAACAGCCATTTGCCATACTTGACCCATCTCGTCATAGAGGTAGTTATGATATTCGGTCCAGTAAAAAGTATAAGCAAATTTAAGATAAGTAGACACAACCAGTATGATCCCGAGCCAAAACACACTGTGTCTCTCAAAAAAAAGACCTTAATGTACCCATATGACACCACTTCCATTCCTGACTTGTTTGCAGATGTGTAGTATATCACATATTCGAGCTATTTTTTGTTGAGTATATAGATGGCGACTACCGCCATCACCGTACCAAAAAGCATTCCCATTGATATCTTTTCGCCCAAAAACAGCGCACTGAGCCCTATGGCGCTGAATGGCACAAGGAAGGTAAATGAGCTGATCTTGTCAGCCCCCATCTTCTGCCCTCCTACAAAATATATGGAGGTTGCGAATGTAGTGCTGAAAAGTGCTACTGAAATGAGGTTGAACCAGGACAAAGTACTTAAATGCATCATATCTGTCTGGAAATCGGCTACAAAAAGCCCCTCTATCACCGTTGTGGCAAGATACAGATAAAAGCTATACACCATTGGTCCCACTTCACCGGCTTTACTCGATATAATAGTCAACACTCCCCACAGCACGGCTGCTATAACAAAATAGAGATTTTCGAGCCTGAATATCTCATCTGAGCTGAAGCTCCAAATATTCAGTATCGTCATCACGCCTACAGCTCCAAGTATCAGTGCCATGGTATCTTTGTGTTTGATGCTTTTTCTTTGGATGAAAGCTGAGAGGACGAAAGTAACGATTGGTATCAGTGTGGTAACAAAAGCTCCTCCGAGTCCAGCTGTGCCCAGATGAGTTCCTTCTATGAAGAGCCAGGTATAGAGGACAAGGATAGCAGCGGCTATAATAATGACAAATAGCGATCTTGCGCTGATCCTCAAAGGATGCTTCAGCCACAACAGTATAGGCAACATACTGAAGGTAGTAAAAAGATAGCGATAAAAAATGATTTCGTTGACACTCATATGGTCACTGAGATACTTTACATGCACCCACGCCGCCCCCCATCCGATCATTGCGATGAACATCAGGAAATAAAAAAAAGCGAGGCTTTTATCATTTTGCATAGTCTCTCTTTTGCGATAGAATGGGGCATTATACTCCAAAAAGGCAAAAAGGATATAATGCTTACCATGAATGATGAATTTTACATGCAGCTTGCTATAGATGAAGCTTGGAAATATCAACTCTTGACTTACCCCAATCCGGCAGTAGGAGCATTGGTCGTCCAAAATGGTGCTGTTTTGTCGATAGAAGCGCACCAAAGGGCAGGCACGTCTCATGCGGAGGTGCTGGCTCTAGTGCGGGCGTATGAGAAAATATCGGGCACTCAAGTAGAGTTTGATCCGCTTGATGCATATGCGGCTCATGATTTTTTGCGCTCGCTGCCGGATGGATATTTCGCCGAGTGTGAGATATATGTTACTCTTGAGCCTTGTGCACATGAGGGCAAGACACCTTCATGTGCATCATTGCTGTCATATCTCAGGCTCAAGCGCGTGATCATAGGCACCCTGGATCCGGTACCCAGACATACAGGCGGGGCTTTGATGCTTGATAATGTCGAAACAGGCCTGCTCGAAGAGAAATGCCAAGTCCTCACAGAACCGTTCAGGATGTGGGACAAAAGACAGCCGTTTGTTTTGTTCAAGATCGCTCAGACCCATAACGGTAGGATAGGCGGCGGCATCATCAGCTCCGAAGAGTCGCGTAGGCATGTGCATCAGCTGCGCAGTGTGTGCAGAAGACTTATTGTTGGCGGCAATACTGTCCGTACCGATCGGCCTATTCTTGATGCCAGGCTTATTGATGGCAAAGCCCCTGATGTGACCATATTGAGTCACGATCCAAGCCCGGATCTATCTATCCCGCTTTTTCGTGTGCCTGGGAGATCTGTAGAGATAAGCAGATCGATAGAATGGCATAGATGTCAGGGGTTCATACTTGTCGAAGGTGGGGGACAATTGCTTGATCAAATGAGTGATCAGGTCAATTGGCTGTTGACATACCAGGCACCTAAGCTTTCAGAAGAGCAATTATCCTATAATACACCAATGAATTTAGAGTATCTTCACACGAGTAGAATCGGTGGAGACATAATGATATGGAGCCGTAACCTTGGGAATTGAGAAACTGACCGACAAAGAGGAAAAACAAGCCAAAATAGTCGAGATGTTCGACAATATAGCCGATACCTATGATCTGGCAAACCGAGTGCTTAGCATGGGTATTGATATCCAGTGGCGCAAAAAAGGGTGCGACAAAGCTTTTGAGATACTTGCCAAGCCATCACTTGGGCAGATCACAGATGTAGCTACAGGTACCGGCGATCTGCTGATATACTGGAGAGAGCAGGCGGCCAAAAACGGAGTGCAGATAGAGAAATATGTAGGCATCGATCCGTCAGTTGGGATGCTGGAGGTTGCACGAAAGAAGGTTGATTTTGCTGAGTTTATTGAGGGCAAAGCGCAGAAACTGCCTATCGAGGATGAGAGCACCGATGTGATCTCGATCAGTTACGGCATCCGTAATGTAGTCGATCGAGTCGAGGCCCTGCAGGAGTTTCACCGAGCCCTCAAGCCCGGCGGCATCGTCGTGATCCTTGAGTTTACCAAGCAAGACCGCAGCGGAATGATCGATAAAATCGTCGATTTTGGGATGAAAAAGGTGCTGCCCCATATCGGCGGCCTTATCTCCAAAAACTATGAAGCCTATCGCTATTTGCCTGATTCGATCGAAGAGTTTCTTACCACCGAGATGCTATCATCTGAGCTAGAAAAAGCAGGGTTTGAGATGAAATATACACAAAGCTTCTCGATGGGGATTTCGACGCTATTGGTGGCGCAGAAAGTCTAAATGAGGAATGAGGAATGAGGAATGAGGAATGAGGAATGGCGGTTTGCATATCCAAGGAGCGCTTCTTGGATATGATGTCTGTCAGCTCCCTCAATACCAAGATTGGCTCCCTCCTTGAAGCTACCTTTATGCATGTTATGGTAGAAGGCGAGGTGGCTACTGTGACTTATCATCGCAGTGGGCATGTGTACTTTACCATCAAGGATGACAAAAGCTCCATCAAGTGCGTGATGTGGCGCTCCAATGTCGCTCGGATGAAGTTTCGACTGGAGCAGGGGGAGCATATAGTGATCGAAGGTTCGATCAGTGTGTATGTGCCCAGAGGTGATTATCAGCTCATAGCTGCGCAAATTGAGCCCTACGGCAAAGGGACGCTGGCGGTGGCCTTTGAGCAGCTCAAAAATGACCTTCAGGCCAAGGGATACTTTGACAAAGAGCGCAAAAAACCAATGCCCAGATTCCCTCGCAAGATAGCTCTTGTGACTGCTGCCGGTGGAGCTGCCCTGCAGGATATGCTCAAGGTCGCTGCCAAGAGATGGCCTCTGAGTGAGATAATAGTCATAGATGTCTTGGTACAGGGAGAGGAGGCGGCAGCCCAGATAGCTTCCGCGATAGCTAAAGCCGATAGTTTGGGGGCCGATATCATCGTCACTGGCAGAGGCGGCGGGAGTCTGGAAGATCTGTGGGCATTTAATGAATTGGAAGTAGCCGAAGCCATATATCGATGCAAAACTCCGATAGTCAGTGCAGTTGGACATGAAGTAGATACTCTTATATCCGATTTTGTAGCCGATCTAAGAGCTCCTACTCCAAGTGCGGCCATGGAGATGATATTGCCTGATCGTAACGAAATGCTCCAAAGTCTCGATGAGATAATGGATAGATGCAGCAGGCAGATAGGCCATATCCTGGACAAAAAGGCTGAGCAGATCAGTGTCATAGGAGAGCATTTTGCCCAGAGATCACCTCTATATCAGCTAAAAACTCTCCAAGATAGATTTGAAGCACTGATGGATGATCTAAATACTACTATGCACTATCGCCTGGATCAGTTTGTCGATATGCTTGCCCCTATGCAAAGTCAGCTCAAAAGTGCACTCAATTTCTCCATTCGTCAAAAGGAGGGGCAGATAGCAGGTTTATCAGAGAGACTGATGATGCTTGATCCTGCCAAGCGATCAAAAGAGGGCTTTGCTGAGATTACGATGGATGGCAAGCGAACGGATCTGGGGAGTATAAATGTGGGGGATGTATTTGATCTGAGCACAGATAAGTATAAGATGAAGGTAAAAAGTCTTGAGAAATTAGGAATTAGGAATGATTGATCGGCCGTATCCTATGTAGCACTTCGCTTTTGCATAAACGTATCTGCTCGCGGCGCTACAAACGCAAAGCAGTTTGCGTTTGCTTTACGCATCTCCCAGCCTTCGCGGCT
>CAZFNK010000007.1:36597-78889 GCA_964520575.1 uncultured Campylobacterales bacterium
CCGACCGCTACGGTTTCGAACCTACAAACGCAAAGCAGTTTGCGTTTGCTTTACGCATCTCCCAGCCTTCGCGGCTTCACTTTGTTCCGACCGCTACGGTTTCGAACCTACAAACGCAAAGCAGTTTGCGTTTGCTTTACGGTTCTCACATCATGCCCATTCCGCCCATTCCGCCCATATCAGGCATTGCCGGAGCGGCGGGTTTGTCCTCTTTTATTTCACTTACGGTCGCTTCGGTAGTGAGCAGAAGACTGGCTACGGATGTAGCGTTTTGCAAAGCGATACGCTCTACTTTGAGAGGATCGATGATACCGGCTTCAAACATATCTACATACTCTCCCGTAGCAGCATTAAATCCAGTATTAGCCTCTTCGCATTTTGCTACTTTATCAGCTACCACGCCAGCATCAAATCCGGCATTTTCAGCTATCTGCTTGATCGGAGCCTTGATAGCGCGCAAGATGATCTCTGCACCTACCTGCTCATCTCCTGCAAGATCGAGGTTGACGGCGTTGCCGGCTTTGACCAATGCAGCGCCTCCACCGATGACAATACCTTCGTCAACAGCCGCCTTGGTGGCGCTAAGAGCATCATCTACTCTGTCTTTTTTCTCTTTCATCTCAGTTTCGGTTGCAGCTCCTACTTTGATCACAGCTACACCGCCGCTGAGTTTGGCCAGGCGCTCCTGAAGCTTCTCTCTGTCATAATCGCTTGTGGTATTCTCTATCTGAGTGCGGATCTCGGCAATGCGTGCTTCTACAGCGTCTTTATCCCCCTTGCCGTCGACTATGATAGTGTCGTCTTTGTCTATAACGACTCTGCCTGCCTGACCAAGTTGATCAAGAGTAGTTTTCTCAAGGCTTAGTCCAAGCTCATCAGTGATCACTGTGCCTCCTGTAAGGATAGCTATGTCTTTAAGCATCTCTTTTTTGCGATCGCCAAATCCGGGAGCTTTGACTGCTGCGATATTGAGGATGCCCTTGAGGCGGTTGAGTACCAGTGTGGTCAGAGCCTCCCCCTCGACATCGTCAGCAATGATCAACAATGGACGACCAGATTGCTGTGTCTGCTCCAGCAGAGGTATCAGGTCTTTAAGTGTGCTGATCTTGGCATCGGTGATCAGGATCATAGGGTTTTCGAACTCTGCAGTCATTTTCTGAGTATTGGTCACAAAGTATGGAGAGAGATATCCGCGATCAAACTGCATCCCCTCAACTACTTCAAGCTCATCATTGATACCTTTGGCCTCTTCTACAGTGATTACGCCGTCCTGACCGACCTTTTCCATAGCTTCTGCTATCAGATTGCCGATATTCTCGTCACTATTGGCAGAGATGGTGGCTACCTGAGCGATCTGGGCTTTATCTTTGACCTCTACTGTGATCTTTTTGAGCTCATCGATGATCGCGGCACTTGCTTTGTCCATACCTCTTTTTACTTCTATCGGGTTGGCACCTGCTGTGATGTTGCGCAAGCCCTCCTTGAAGATGCTGTGAGCCAGTACGGTGGCAGTAGTAGTACCATCTCCAGCTTCATCGGCAGTGTTGCTGGCCACCTCTTTGACCAGTTGGGCACCCATATTTTCCAGCGCGTCATCCAGTTCTATCTCTCTGGCTACAGATACACCGTCTTTGGTGATAGCAGGAGCCCCAAAGCTCTTTTGGATGAGTACGTTTCGTCCCCTTGGCCCCATGGTCACTTTGACTGCATCAGCCAGTTTGGTGACACCGCTGTATAGTCCGTTTCTTGCTTTGTCTGAAAAAAATACTTCTTTTGCCATATTCAACTCCTTATTTCAATAATCCAAGAATCTCGTTGCTCTCAAGGATAAGATATTCTTTGCCGTCCAGATTGATCTCTGTGCCGCTGTACTTGGCGAAAACTGCTATATCTCCTTCGTTGATGCCTTCATCTTCGGCATCAGGTCCTACGGCTATCACTTTGCCCTGGAGGGGCTTTTCCTTTGCGCTGTCAGGTATGATGATGCCTGATGCGGTAGTAGTGACTTCTTCTTCCTGCTCGAGCAGGACCCTGTTGGCTAATGGTTGAAATGTCATCTTTTACTCCTTTGTCGTCTAATTTGGCGTAATTCTAATCAATTTTTTTAAAAAAGTCAATACTTTTTTGTATTTTTCTCAAAAATAATGAGTGAAATAGACTAAACTTTAATGAGCCCAAAAAGCTATAATTAGATTTTATATCCAAAACATTGACATAAAAGGATAACTTTGATAAAATTCCGTCTCTTTTTATTGGCAAGGTAGCTCAGCTGGTTAGAGCGCTGGTCTCATAAGCCGGAGGTCGGGGATTCAAGTTCCCCCCTTGCTACCATCTTTTTCTTTTGAACGACTGCTGACCTGCATATCTGTATTGTATCACCCCCCACATTTTTATGACTTTTTTGAATTATAATACCTTTACGATATAAAATCGTGTGTTCTTTATTCTCAATTTCCTTTTAAGATTATTTAATATAAAACATGTTAGTATTCCATATTCATTAATAAAAAAGGAGTTTGAGATGTTCAAAAAAGCCTTGATACCTTTGATGGTAGCTGGATTTGTAATCGGTGCGCAAGCTGGTAACTATGATATGGAAGCAAGCCCAAGCAAGGTCTTTGTCGGTGCTCAGATAGGGGGAGCCTGGGTGCAGGGCACTCACGAGTCTGATCTCAACTATAAAACAAGCGGTTTTGCTTATGGGTTGAGGCTTGGAGCCCAAAATAATGAGTGGCGCACAATGATCACATTTGATAAATTTAAGAATGATGAGGCCAGTTATGAGCGTGGGGAGGTCCATGCGCAGTATCTGTTCTCTATCGCCCAGATGGCAGATATGGGTCTGCGTCCTTTTATCGGTCTAAACGGCGGATATGCCAATTATGAGGCAAAAGGCGGCGTAAACGAAAGCGGCTTTACCTACGGCGGTGAGGCCGGAGTGGTGTTCGATCTTAGCGAAAATATAGATATAGATCTTACATATCAATATACGATTGGTCATGCTGACGCATTTGATCATACAGGAAATCTCATTCTGGGGATAAACTACAAGTATTAAAAACCCCTATAAAAGGTGAAAAAATGAAAAAGATACTCTTTGCAGCTATTTTGACTTTGTCTATGGCGCTAATCAGCGGCTGCGGTAGTAATGATTTTGATGTGCCGGGTCAGGACAATAACGGTTCTGTCGATCAAAATGGCTCCAATGGTGGCGGAAATGATGACAACGGAACAGGAGGTGACAACAGCCTTGGAATCAGTTTCATGAATGCTACATCTATTGTCGTATCATCGGGAGGACAGAAGAAAACAGTGTCTGTGCAGTTGGTAGATAAAGATTCTGTCGGCATATCAGGCAAAACTGTAAAGGTTAAAACTCTGCCTGCTATATATGGTTCCTTGAGTCCGTCTTCATCAAAAACCGATGAATCAGGCAAGGCAACATTTTCTTATACCGCCCCTAAAGATATCTCAAAACTGAATAATACATCACATTTGATAGAGTTTTTTTACCAAGCCAGCTCGAGCTCAAAAATAGCTGCTACAGCGATGATAAAGTTCAGCAACTCAGTGATAGATACTGACCAGAATATCACATTGCCCATAGTTGTAATACCCGAAAAAAAACGAAACATTACGCTGAACTCGAACAGCCAAAGTGAGGATATAGAGATACATGTGTACAAGGACGGTGCGCCTTATTCCGGTGGGAAAGTCAAGGTTGTATTGCCCAACAAGGTCCTCAGCGGAAAAGATGTAGGATCGTTTAATTCATATGAGATAGCGCCTGTTAACGGAAAGGCTACATTCTATTATACCGGTCCTTCAAACCTAATCTCTCTTATCAACTCTGGAGATACTGAAAGTGTGTTTGGATTTTATCATACAGAAAATATGGAAGCAAAACAGGAGATGCATGTAAAGTATGAAAGACCGCAAAATTCCCATGTTTCTCGCAACTATTATTTGGATATGAGTACAGATGGTGACTTCAGTATGGGGATCCCCGACCAGGAAAAAACATTTACTGTTTTATTGAAGGCACAGGATGGATCTGGACAAAATGAGGACTTGACTACCGAGCAGATTACAAAGCTGACAGTTGAAACCACCAACGGCACAGTTGCACAGATATTAGATGGTCAATCATTGGTCAACAAAAAAGACTTGACTCTTTCGAGCAACGGAGGTTCTTTTGTATTAAAATCCAAAAAGCTTTCTGGTTTGGTACCTATCAAAGTAACACTTGAGTTTACTGATGTCAATGGAAAAACACATGGGGAAGGTGGGGATTTCCCTCCACTTACTACTATTATCAATGTTCGTGTGTTCTCCGGTCCACCGACTGCTATCAGTATATCATACGTAGGAACCACCCAAGATGCGCAGAGAGCAAAATATATTGAGACATTTGCTATTACAGTCACTGATGAGTACGGGAACAAGGTCAATACCCACCCGAATATCTCTGTTGGAGCCATTGCCGGATATGCAGTAGCGGGTACAGAAGCGAGTGGAGCAGAGACCAATGAGACCAGGCGCTTGTTCTATGGCAGGAGTGATATTCTAAATGGAAGTGCCAATGGGCATATAATCCCGGGAGCCAATCACTCCGCTACATTTACTGCCGATCCTGCAAATGTATTCAAATATACCAATGCCGAAGGAAACAACACAGATAAGCTTGTTGTCTTTGGTGCAGGAAAAAACTACGAAGCGATGGGTAAATGGGACTTTGCCAAATCCAGTGACAGCACACTTGATCTCGAGGACCAGTATTTTGGTTCTGATAGAAGTGGATTGTACTACGCTGTTGGCCATAACTATTATCAGGACCAATGCCTTGACGATGGCCGTGAGTGGATAGGTTTTACAGATGCTAGTAGCTACATAGTTGATGATGAGGGTACGGTCAGGGTCAAGTATATCTATGACTATCATCTGACAGGCAAAGATGTGACAGTATGGGTAAACCTGGATGGACTTCAGCCGGATTCTGGGAAGAAAATCAGACTTGGTGAAGCCACAAAGCATACACTAAGAGGCACGGGATTTACCAAAGTACCGTCAAATGGCTACAAACTGGAAAAAGGCCAGAGCGGATACGGTACTTTCGTGATATGGCATGAAAATGCACCCGAAAGATATCGCAACGGTCACTTTGGGTATGTCATTAAAAGTGGTAGTACCTGTGCATATCAAGTAGTAGCTACTAGTAATTGGTTTGATGCCAGGACATGTTCAAACAGCGTTAATGTTGGAGATATTGATGGAGATGGTCGTGATGATTATATAGGAACCAATGACGGCACTTCTTATGTGACATTCTTCTTGACTGCTCCGGATGACAAGGCATGCACCTTTGATATAGATGGAGTGATGGTCTCCAGCGAGTTTTGATCTTTAACCCCGCATTAGCGTCAATTTCGCTATAATCTGCCCTAACATTTTAGATAGGGCAGATTGATGATAGACCTCAAATATCTCCAGAACAACTTTGACGAAGCAGGCGCAAAACTGCAAAAAAAAGGCGTAGATGCAGCTGTGCTTGCTGAGATCAAAGAGCGCTTTGTTCAACTCAAACAACTCAATCAACAACTCGAGTCCCTCCAGGCTGAGCAAAACTCCATGTCCAAGCTCTTTGGTCAGTACAAGCGTGAGGGCAGGGATATAGCAGAGCTCAAAGCCAAAGTGGATGCCAACAAAGAGGCAATGGAGCCGCTGAGAGAAAAGGTGCGCAAAGTGCAGGAAGAGCTGGATACGTTGGCGCTTGGTATCCCCAATCTCCCCGAGGATACGGTGCCTGAAGGCGCCGATGAAAATGACAATGTCGAGATCAAACGGGTGCTAGAACCCGGAGAGTTTGACTTTGAACCGCTGGAGCACTGGGCGCTGGCTGAGAGGAACGGCTGGATAGACTTCGAGCGGGGAGTCAAACTGGCCAAAAGTCGCTTTGCGGTGCTTAGAGGTGAAGCTGCGAGAATGGAGCGGGCTTTGATAAACTATTTTCTCGATCGCAACCGGGCAAAAGGCTTTGAGGAGATGTATGTGCCGTTCATGGTCAATAGTGCTATGCTCCAAGGCACCGGTCAGTTACCAAAGTTTGAAGACGATCTTTTTAAGATCGAAGATGAAAATCTCTACCTCATCCCCACCGCCGAAGTGCCTCTGACCAATATGTATCACGACGAGATACTCTCCGCAGATCATCTGCCTGTACTTATGACAGCTTATACTCCGTGCTTTCGCAAAGAGGCTGGTTCAGCCGGACGTGATACGCGCGGGATGATCCGTCAGCATCAGTTTGACAAGGTGGAGATGGTGGCCATAGCGCATCCAGAGAGGAGTGATGAGGTGTTTGATATGATGGTGCAGCAGGCCTCCGATCTGCTTAGTGAGCTTGGCCTGCCTCATCGCTGGGTCGAGCTGTGCGGCGGGGATCTGGGCTTTTCGGCTGCGCGCACGATAGATCTGGAGGTGTGGCTGCCGGGGCAGAACAGATACCGCGAGATAAGCTCCATATCCAACACCAGAGATTTTCAGGCCAGACGCGCGAAGATCCGCTTCAGGGACGGCAAGAAAAACCGTCTCGTCCATACCCTCAACGGCTCAGCTCTTGCAGTAGGGCGCACTTTGATAGCAATCATGGAGAACTATCAGAGAGAAGATGGGAGTATAGAGATACCCGAAGTTTTGCGGGAATATATGTAAGAGATAGGAATGAGGAATGATGAATGAGGAATGATGAATTTTGTGTGCATTGTTTCGCAATGTTTTTATTGATGATGTGAGGGCAAATGCCAAACCATCAAATATGTGGTACAATACGATGAATTTTCGGGGTGTAGCGCAGGCTGGTAGCGCGTATCGTTCGGGACGATAAGGTCGCAGGTTCGAATCCTGTCACCCCGACCACTATCACACCGTCTCGGTACTTCCATTTTTGCGAAGTTTCAGCATTCCTTCCATACTCAGATAACTGTTGAGCGCATTGAGATAAGCGCGTGCGCTGGCAAGCATCGTATCCATACTCAGACCATGCCCGATCATGGCCGGCTCATTGTCATTGAATGTTACTTTGACGGTGACATTTGCCAAGGCATCCTTGCCTCTTGAGACAGATTTGACCCTGTAGTCCAGCAGCAAACCATGGTGTCCGGTTATTCTATCTATAGTCTTGAATACCGCATCAATAGTGCCGTCACCTATGCCGGCATCTGTTATCTCCTCTTCATCTTTGCGTATAGTTACAGCCGCACTTGGCACACCGCCTGTAGAGTCCATAAGCTGGAGCGCTACCAGCTCGTAGGTCTTCTCTATAGCAGTCATCTCACTGGTCACAAGAGCTCGGATATCATCATCGTAGATCTCTTTTTTCTTGTCAGCAAGCTCTTTGAATCTCTCAAAAGCCGATACAAGTTCTTCATCACTCAAAACAAAGCCGAGTTTGGATAATTTGTCACGGAATGCCGCACGGCCGGAATGTTTGCCAAGTACCAATGTATCATTCAGATCAAGCCCTATCTCTTCGGGGCGGAAGATCTCATATGTTGCTTTGTTTTTGAGTACGCCGTCTTGGTGTATGCCGCTTTCATGCGCAAATGCGTTTTTGCCTACTATCGCTTTGTTTGGTTGGGGTTCTATGCCGGTGATATTGGCTATCAGGCGGCTGGTGGGATATATCTCTTTGGTGTTGATATCGGTATAGAGATCTCCATAATAATCCTGCCTTACTTTCAGAGCCATTGCAATCTCTTCAAGTGCCGCATTACCTGCTCTTTCGCCAAGACCATTGATGGTACATTCTACTTGCCTTGCACCGTTGACGATCGCTTCGAGGGAGTTGGCTACGGCCAATCCCAGATCATTGTGGTTGTGAACTGAGATAATGGCTCTCTCTCCGATAAATTTTTTGAGTTCAGCTATCCTTTCTCCTACTTCATGCGGCATAAGGATACCCACGGTATCAGGGATATTGATGGTACCGGCTCCCGCTTTGATAGTAGCATCTATGATCTCTTTCATAAATCCCATGTCGCTGCGGCCGGCGTCTTCGAGACTAAACTCCACATCATCTACAAAGGTGCGGGCATACTTGACCGCATCTACCGCACGGCGTATCACTTCATCTGGAGTCATTTTGAGCTTGTACTCCATATGTATGGGACTTGTAGCGATAAAAGTATGGATACGCTGTTTTGCAGCTTTGGATATCGCCTCTCCTGCTGCTTTGATATCGCTCTCGAGCGCTCTTGCTAAAGAGCATACCGTAGAGTCGGTGACCTTTTGCGATATCTTCTCAATAGCATCAAAATCCCCTGGACTGGCAGCCGCAAATCCCGCCTCTATCACATTAACTCCAAGCCTCTCAAGCTGTGAAGCTATCTGAATTTTCTCCTCTGTATTCATAGATGCACCCGGACTCTGTTCGCCGTCTCTAAGCGTTGTGTCAAATATTATTATTTTGTCTTGATTCATTGTTTTGCCTTTTGGTATGTACGTATAACTGATTTATTTTACCCTATGATAGGTAAGCAAAGCGTGATTTGATGTCTAAAAAGAAAATTAGAGAGGTAGAAGTAGGAGAGTAGAAGCTATCTTAGCGAATTTGTAGTGCTGTATGATATATGTCATATTACTCTCCTTGATTTTTGAGAGTATTATACATATTTTTCAATGAAATGGCAAGAGGGTAGGCGTGTATATGCCTACCCAAAAGACTCAAAAACCGAAGGAGACTCCTCCGGCACTTGTATCGACACCGATACTGTGATCGCCGTTGTCGCTGTGTCCGGCACCGGCTGATACACCGCCAGGCCCAAACCCAGCTTCTGCGTGCCAGCCTCCTACATGGACGCCGACACCATGCCTGCTACTTTTGCCGGCAGAGTTGCTGCTACCCGAGCCGTTAAGAAAGCTCATAGCCGAATTGTGGGCGCTATTGTGGTAACCATGAGCTGTTCTGTGGGCTTTGGAATGATAGCTATGCGCTGTTTTATGTGCGCGTTTATGGTATTTGTGAGCCGTTTTATGGGCACGCTGATGATAGGTCTTGTGGTGATTGCCTGCTCCCTGGCCGGCATAAAGGCTTCCTGCTGTCAGTATAGCCAAGATTGAGATAGTTACTTTTTTTGTCATGATTGACTCCTTTTTATTTGGGATAGTGGAATTATAAAAAAAGTCAATTACTTTTGTGTGACTGAAAAATTAGTGAAGTATTACTTTTGGCGGATTCTGAATTTGCGAGGATTTAGTGCTCTTATGGGGCCGTAGATTATATATCCGAGCACGATCAAAGTAAAGCCTTCGGCGCTAAAAACATACAGCAGTGAAACCGCCACAGTGATAAGTACCAGGACTCTATAGATATTTTGACGCTCAAGGTGGATAGTCTTGAATGATGGGTATCTGAAGTGGCTGACCATAAGCAAACCGACCAGCAAAGTGCAAACAAGCAGTATCAGGCTGTAATTTTGAATAGAATATTCTTCAAAAAACAAAATAGATGTAGCCAAACATACAGCCGCAATCGGGATAGGAAGCCCTATGAATATATTGGGGTCGTTATGTTTGGTGGTGACATTGAAGCGCGCCAGTCTGATAGCCCCAAATATTACATACAGACCGCTTACGAGTACTCCGAATTTGCCGTAGTTGTGTCCGGTATAAAAATACAAAAGGGCTGCCGGGGCTACACCGAAAGATACGATATCGGCAAGAGAATCAAACTCTATGCCGAATCTGCTGGCAGTATTGGTCAGTCTGGCTATCCTGCCGTCAAGTCCGTCAAAAAGGAGTGCCAGCATGATCATCCAGGCTGCTTTGATATAGTGATGCTGGCTGGCTTCGGCCAGGCTGATGATCCCTGCAAATATGCTGGAGGCTGTGAAAAGATTGGGGAGAATGTATATCAGCCTGTGATCTTGCATCAGCCCTCCAGAGCTTTGTCTTTTGGCTCGTCTGGTGATTTGGAGGTAGGCTTTTTTTCTTTTTCCTCAGCGGCTTCTTTTTGGTATTTTTCTTTATCGGAGTTTTCCTTGGCTATCTTGTCACCGTGGGCGAGTCTGGACTTTTTGCCGTTGTCTTTTTCGAATTTTTCGATGATCTGGCGTACTTTTTCACCCTCTATCACTTCGACATTGAGCAGTACTCCAGCCATCTCTTCTATAGCAGGCGCATACTCTTTGAGGGTTTCTTTGACATGCGCATATCTCTCATCAAGAAGTTTTCTGACAGCTTCGTCAATTGCTTCAGCTGTCTTTTCACTGTAGTCTTTGATAACCTGTCCGCCATTGAGGAATGCTCCGCCCTGGTTTTTCTCCAGTACCATCAGGCCTGCTACATCGCTCATGCCGTATTTGGTGATCATATCTTTGATTATGTCTGTAGCACGCTGGAGGTCGTTGCCCGCACCGGTGGAGATATCCCCTATAAATATTTCTTCAGCAGCCCTTCCGCCCAAGAGCACATCTATCTCGGCGAGAAGTTCATGTTTTTGTTTGAGGAATCGGTTCTCCTCATCAGGCAGATGCAGTGTATAACCCAATGCACCCAGTCCGCGAGGTATGATGGATACCTTGGTGACTCTTGTGGCTCCTTCGGTAAGCTCGGCCATCAGCGCATGTCCGCTTTCGTGATAAGAGACTATCTTTTTTTCCAATTCATTGATCTTGCGGTTTTTCTTCTCAAGCCCCACAAATGCTCTCTCGATAGCTTCCATCAGATCGGATTGTTCTATCTCTTTTTTACCCTGGCGGCCAGCCAGAAGAGCTGCTTCATTAATGATATTGGCCAGATCAGCCCCAGCCAGACCTGCTGTGGCTTTGGCTATCTCGTGCATATCTATATCTTTGGAGAGCTTGACATCTTTGGAGTGTATCTTGAGTATCGCAAGTCGCCCTTCAAAATCGGGCTTGTCGACAAGTACCTGACGGTCAAATCGTCCGGCACGAAGGAGTGCAGGATCAAGTACCTCCGGGCGGTTGGTAGCCGCAAGTACGATCACCGGAGTAGTGCTCCCAAATCCGTCCATCTCTGCAAGGAGTTGATTGAGGGTTTGTTCTCTTTCGTCGTTGCCTCCCATTGGCCCGCCTGCAGTTCGGCTTTTGCCGATAGCATCAATCTCATCTATGAAGATTATGGAAGGAGCCTCTTTTTTGGCCTGCTCAAACAGATCCCGTACACGGCTTGCGCCCACGCCCACGAACATCTCTATGAAACTCGATCCGCTGACCGAAAAAAACGGCACACTCGCCTCGCCGGCGACAGCCTTGGCCAACAGTGTCTTACCGGTACCCGGAGGTCCTACCAGCAGTACCCCTTTGGGGATCTTGGCTCCCAGTTCAATGTAGCGCTCGGGATATTTTAGAAAGTCCACTATCTCTTTGACCTCCTCTTTGGCCTCATCTACTCCGGCTACATCGTCAAATTTCACATCAGGCTTTTCGCTGTTTATGAGCTTGCCGGCTTTGCCTACTCCGAGGATACCGCCGCCCATGCCCTTGGACATCCTTTTGGCCAGAAATATCCAGATAGCAAAAAAGATCAATATAGGCAGCAGCATACTGATCAACTCATTGATGATGCCGTTACCCATCACTCCGCTATACTCAACCTTGTGTTCATCAAGCAAAGGGATGAGTGTAGGGTCGTTGGCAGGGACTTTCTCTGCAATATAGCGGATAGTTTTGCCTTTGTCCTCACCCATGGCCTCTATGACGCTTGGTGTGATCTTGAGTTTTTTGATCTTGTTCTCTTTGATCAGAGACTTCATTTGTGAGTAGCTGATAGATTTTGTATATATAGCATTGTTTTGTTCGAGCATAGTGCTCATGCCGCCTTGCTCGCCTATGATCACCTTGAATATCAGTATGATCACTATCGAGAATATAGCAAATGCCAGCAGCGGGTTGTCATTGAAGAAATTGTTGTTATTTTTATCGTTTTTGTCGGGCATATTGTTTGCCATAGTATTCCTTGTTTATAAAATAAAGGGCGAAGATTATATCATAAATAGATATGAAAAACTATTTTTTGTAGACAAGAGTCACCCATTCATCCATTACCTTGCGCTCTATCATATCAAGCTTACTGAACGCGTCAGTCACGATGGACTCTTTTTTGTCCAATATACCTGAAAGTATCAAGATACCTCCATCATCAAGAGCACTTTGGAGCTCAGATGAGACGGCGCGCAGTACATCGGCAATGATATTGGCTACAACTATATCGTATTTTCCTGTCGCAAGGTTAACAGAGCCTTCCCAGAGCCTTTCGTATCTTTCATTGTTGAGTTTGAAGTTTTCTTTGGCACTTTGGACAGAGAGCGGGTCGACATCGCACAGTTCTACTGATGCTCCCAACTTGCGGGCAGCTATAGAGAGTATTCCGCTGCCACACCCCACATCGAGTACCCGCTGGTCCGATTCGACCCGTTCACTGATCGCCTCGAGACAGGTGAAAGTGGTAGCGTGATGCCCCGATCCGAATGCGAGGGCGGGATTGATGAGGATATTGATCTTTCCGTCCATGGGCGGATACCACTCTGGATGGACATAGAACTTCCCAGCTTCGATTGGCTGGATGGAGTCTTTGTAGGCTTGTATCCAGTCTCGGTTTTCTTTCTCTTCCCATGTGCAGGAGATACCGATAGAAGCCTCCATTTTTTTCAGTTCGGTGATGAGAGGCGAGAGATCCTGTTCGCTGCGTACGATCAGCCGGTCACGTCCGATCTCAACCCCGTCATCGGTCAGGTTCGCCACCAGGTCGGCCAGCAGCTCGACAAAGGGTTCCTTGACGTTGATGGTCAGTTCGGTGTATCTATCCTGCACGGGCAACCTCAAAGGCTTTTTTCAAATCCAGTGTCCCTTCATAAAAGGCCTTGCCGACAATCGTACCGTCGATGCCGGCATCGAGCAGAGCATGGATGTCGCTCATATCTTTGAGTCCGCCGCTGGCAATGGTCTCGATGCCGGAAGCTTCCTTGATCGAGATGGTAAAGTCGATGTTGACGCCGCTGAGCATCCCGTCGCGTCCTACATCTGTGCAGATGATCGCCTCCACTCCGGCATTGGCAAACTCTCTGGCCAGATCGGTCGCTGCCATATCGGAAGTCTTGGCCCACCCTTCGACGGCGACCATTCCGCCTATGGCATCGATGCCCACCACGATAGGGTATTTGGCTGCCATATCTTTGACAAATTGTGGATTTTTGACTGCCACAGAGCCCAAAATCAGCCTGTCTATTCCCAGATCAAGATACATCTGGATAGTATCTTCATCACGTATGCCACCGCCAAGTTCAAGTTTTAGATCGGTATTTTCTCTTATTTTTTTGATCTGTTCGAGGTTCTGCGGCTCCCCGGCAAACGCGCCGTTTAGATCGACCAGATGCACCCATTCGCTGCCCAGCTCTTCAAAATGCTTTGCGACTTGCCACGGCTCATCGGAGTAAATCTTGGCCGAGTCCATGAGCCCCTTGGAGAGGCGGACAGCCTGGCCGTCTTTGAGGTCGATAGCAGGGAGGATGGTCATTTTTGATCCTTTTATTTCAGATTGACAAAATTTTCCAATATCTTTAGTCCCACCTCGTGACTCTTCTCAGGGTGGGGCTGGAAGCCGTAGATGTTTTCTTTGTTGACAGCGCTTACAAACTCATAGCCGTAGTAGCTCTTGCCTATGACATACTCATCATTACATACCGCATGGTAGGAGTGGACGAAGTAAAGATAAAACTCAGAAGAAAGCCCTTTGAAAATTTCTGAATGCTCATCTCTCATCGATGGGGTCAGACCCCTGGTAAACATTTCATTCCATCCCATGTGGGGGACTTTGAGTTTGGGATTATCAAATTTGCTTTTGTCAAACTCCACTACTTTGCCCGGTATCAGTCCTAAGCCTTCGTGCTTACCGAACTCTTCACTGCTCTCAAACAGCAACTGCATCCCCAGGCAGGTACCCATCAGGGGTTTGCCGCTTTGGGCAAAATCTTTGATGGCCTCTTCCATGCCATTGGATCTCAGGGCTGTCATGGCGTCACCAAATGCGCCTACACCGGGCAGTACGACATGATCGTATGCGGAGAGTCTGTCCGGGTCGCTGACCAGCTCAGCGGCGGCTCCGATCTTGGCAAAGGCGTTGATGACTGAGCCGAGATTACCCATATTATAATCGACGATACCGATCATCTGAATACCTCAGATAATCGGAGTGAAGAATTTTGGTTTGGCTTCATTGCTACCTGCTTCCTGACTACTTAAATTACGTGATTATAGCAAAATAGGCTTATCGTGTTTGGAAAAGGCAGGAAGAGGGGGGAGTGTTCACGCAAAAAGGAATGTTTGCGTGAACATTATTGCGATTGGGCTACAAAATCGAGTGAGATGGAGTTGACGCAGTGGCGTGTGTTTTTCTCGGTCATCCTTTCTCCATAAAACACATGCCCCAGGTGCCCGCCGCAGTTGGCACACACAATCTCTGTCCTGCGGCCGTCGGCATCGGGAACCTCCCGAACGGCGCCTTCGACCGCATCGTCAAAGCTCGGCCACCCTGTCCCGGAGTCAAACTTGGTCTCCGAGGGGAACAAGGGTGCGTTGCACTGACGGCAAACGTACATGCCGTTGTCGTGATGATCCCAGAATTTACCGGTAAACGGACGCTCGGTTCCTTTGTCGATGATGACCCGGGTCTCTTCGGGGCTAAGGGCGTTGTGTGTCATGGTTTCTCCTTGTTATTTCACGTCGTTCAGTCTGGACTGGTACTGTTGCGGATGTTTGCATACCGGACAGACCTCCAGGGCCTTCTTGCCATAGTGGATGTGACCGCACACCTCACAGATCCATGCGGTATCCTCCAGGTCGTCTGCGTAGACGGTTTCGTTTTTCATCCGTCCAAGCATGAGCAAAAACATCTTCTCGTGCTCCACCTCGATCTTGCCGATCCCTTTGAAGAGTCTGGCCGCTTCATCGTAGCCCTCTTCTTTGGCGATTTTGGCAAAGTCCGGATACATGTTGGTGTGTTCGTAGTTCTCACCGTCGATGGCTGCTTGGAGGTTCTCCATAGTGTTGCCGAAATTGTTGTCCGAGCCGCTTGCCATGCGGTTGTGCAGAGCCAGCTCCAGCTTGGCGTGGGTCTTTTCGTTGTCGGCGGCGCGCTGGAAATGGGCGGCGATGTCCCGATAGCCCTCTTTTTGTGCTACTTTGGCGAAGTATTCGTATTTGTTGCGCGCCTGCGATTCTCCGGCGAAGGCTTTCATGAGGTTGACAAGTGTCAGGTTCTCCGTCACCATCTCCATGGGTTGGTCGCAGCACGTCAGGGTGCCGTTGCCTATCTTCTGTACTTCGACTTCGTTGCCGCAGGTGTTGCATCGGTATGTTTCGTATTGTCGCATAGGGTTTCCTTTTGAATGTTGTGTATCCGACATTATAGCGGATTTCGCGCTACTTTTTTATCTTTTCTCGTGGGACGAACTCCAGCACCGTGGCATTGATACAGAAGCGCCGCTTCCCTCCGGGTGCATCGTCAAACACATGCCCAAGGTGTGCACCCGATTTTCGGGCGATGACCTCGATGCGTCGCATGCCGAAGCTGTTGTCCTCTTTTTCGATCGTCGCCCCCTCAACTGCCTTGAAAAAACTCAACCACCCCGAGCCGGAGTTGAACCGGTCACGGGTATCGAAGAGAATATCCCCGGAGATCTTGTCCACAAAGACCCCGTCACCGGTGTGTTTGAACTCTTCGTACTGTTTGCAGAAGCGTCCGTCGGTTTTTTGGCGGAAAGCGACGTCGTATCCTTCGCTCTCTTTGCCGAGTTTGAATGCCCCCAATGCCCGGTAAAACGCTTTTGCATCCATGTAGCCGGTGTGGGCATAGACCTCTTTGCCGTTCTCGATGAAGAGGATGGTCGGGGTGCCGCGTATCGTGCTGGTGATCTCAAACCCTTTGAGCGCCTCCTGATGTGCAGTTCGCAGGGGGATCGTCCCGTGGTAACCGTCGGTAACGTCCTTTTTGAACCGGGCACAATAGGGGCAGTTTTCGGCATCGATCACCACGATCTCTTTGCCCCCCAGTGGGCTGAGGAGATTCCCTTTGGGTTTTTCCTTGTCGAACGTCACGCCGGTAGCGTGGTTGGGGCAGTAGCCGTTCGGGTTTTTTGCCAGATAGTCCTGATGGTAGCTTTCTGCCGGATAGAACTTCTCCAGAGCTTTGATCTCAGTGGTAATCGCCCCGTAACCTGCTTGAGTCAACAGCTTCTGATAGGTTTGGCGGGTCGCTTCTGCTATCGCTTTTTGCTCATCGTTGGTGTAGTAGAGGGCGGAGCGGTAGTTATTGCCCCGGTCATTGCCCTGCCGGTCACCCTGGGTAGGGTCGTGAAGCTCCCAGAAGGATCGGATCAGTGTTTGGGTAGAAACCTTGCTGTCATCATAAACCACTTCGACCACTTCAGTGTGGTTGATGACCCCTTTGGCCGCGTTGCGGTGACTGAGTACCTGACGGTAGGTGGGGTTTGGGTAGTTGCCTCCGGCATAGCCTGAGCGAGCTTTGATGACCCCCTCCATGTTGTCGAAATGTTTCTCAACACCCCAAAAACACCCGGCACCGAACACGATGGTTTGTGTCTTGGCCATCAAAGTCAGAGAGAACCCCAGAAAAATAAGTAGTTGTTTCATGTTTTTATCCTTTGTATTAACACGGACTATGCAAGGGAGTGTACCCTAAAGCCTGTTTAGTGGGTGTGCAATGCTTTTTCTGCACAGGTTTTCAGGGGCTATGCGCTTGGCAAGACCCAGTTTGGGCGGACGAAATGGCAGGTGTACCCGTCCGGATAACGCTGCAGGTAGTCCTGATGTTCCGGCTCGGCTTCCCAGAAATCACTGGCGGGAGAGATCTTGGTGACGACCTTGCCCGGCCACAGACCGCTGGCATCGACATCCCGGATGGTTTTGACAGCGATCTTTTGTTGCTCGTCGGTGGTATAGAAGATCTCCGAACGGTATGATCTGCCACGATCGTTGCCCTGACGATCCACTGTCGAGGGGTCGTGTATCTGGAAGAAAAACGTCAATATCTCCCGGTAGGTGATCTGCTCCGGATCGAAGAGGATCTCGACGGCCTCGGCATGATCGCCGTGATTGCGGTAGGTTGCATGGGGGACATCACCCCCGGTGTAGCCAACCCGCGTAGAGATCACGCCGGGGAGTTTGCGCAAGAGTTCTTGCATCCCCCAGAAACATCCTCCGGCCAGGATCGCTTTTTCGTGCTGCATAGTGACTCCTTGTTTTTCATTTGAAAACGCACTATAGCAGATATGGGTGAATGGTGGAGGAACATTTGTTCCCTGCCGAACAATCAGATACCTTTTTCTCTTCGAAGCCGGCTCAGTGACTGCCGTGTGATTCCCAGATAGGAGGCGATGTGATCTACATGGACATTCTTCTGAAAAACCCCGGGGAAGTAATGTATGAGTTGATCCAGTCTTTCGCCTGCACTTTTGGTCAGGAGACTGAAGGTGCGTTCACGCATGATGGCGTAGGAGTCCTCGGCCATTTTGGTGGCAAATCTCTGCCATTTGAGGCTGCTCTCATAGAGGGTATAGAGGTCTTGTCTGCTTATTTTCATCAGCGCAGCATCCACCAGCACCTCAAAGGCGAGTTCTTCCGGGACACCCTGCGTGAAACTGACATAGTCAACCACGGCGATGTCCATCAGCATGCGGTGGCTGAGTGTCTCCATATCAAGACAGTGAAACGTCCAGGTGAAGTCTCTGCCGTCCTCTTCCAGCTTGTAGGAGCGCACGATCCCTTCCATGATAAAGTAGAGAGATTCTGAGCGGTCGGTTTCTCCGTAGATATGCTCCCCTTTTTGATAATGAACTTCCGTGAAAAGCGAAGAGAGTTCTTTCCACTCCGTATCATCCAGCTCCATGAAGTGGTTGATGTAGTCGCGCAGTTCCTCCATGATGGCCTCCTCAGTCCTTCTCCCCGATCTCCACGTCGATGGCATTGGCAAAGGGTATTCGGTACCCCAGATCGGGCAGCCCGTCGCGCATGGTAGCCAGGAAGCGGTAATAGTCCTCCAGTGTCAGGGTGCCGCGCAGGAGTTCGTATTTGAGAAAAAGCCAGTAGGTGTTGAGCACATCGGATTGGCAGTATTCGCGTATCTGGTCGAGTTTGCCCTCATAGTACAGGTCAGTCACCTGATCGCCACTGACATCGTACTTGCCAGGGAGTCCTGCCATGGTGCAGAGGGTATCAAGCTTGAGATTGCGCACAGCGCCAAAGCTCCCAAGAGAATCAAGCAGATCGGTATGAAAGCCCTCCGAGTATCTTTGGCGGTAGTTTTCCCATTTGGTTTTGTTGAGCGGTCTGTTGTCTTGATCAAACCATGCAGGGAAGCTGATGTTGTAGCGCATTGCACGAATCAGGAGCATCGGCATGTCAAATCCTCGGCCGTTAAATGAAACCATGCGGGGATTTTGGCGCTCGATGTAGCCGAAAAAATCACGGATGATCGTCTCTTCGTCATCCTTGCCGCCTCCAAAATCTCCCACCTTGACAAACCTGCCGAACTCATCGGCGATCACGGCGGATAGCGCCACAACTCTATGGTACGGTAGGGGCAGAAATGTGGTATTGTGGGTATCGGCATACTGCTCCTGGGCAGCGTCTATGGCCTCTTTGTCCTCAAGTCCATCGACATCGAAGTTTTTGCGGATCAGCTCAATATCCGGGATCGTCTCACAATCAAATACGCAGATCATATCGGGCTCCTTGTATCATTTCTCAATCAGGAGGAGAGTAGTTCTTCTCTTTCCTGGCTTTGGCCTCTTTGCGCTTTTGTTCCATCATTACAGCATCTCTTAGCTCCTCTTCTCCGTCAAACCTCGCTCCATCAAGGAATTTGGCCTGATCGTCAAACTGTCCGGTCTTGACACCCCATATGAGAGCTATCAGTCCAAGGGCACCCAGTAGTGTAGAGACGCCTATCATCAGGGCTATGATACCGGAGCTCATGATTGCACCTTTGGTGCGAGTGGGTAGTGGGTAGTGGGTAGTGGGTAGAGTCGCAGGGACAGGTCCGTGTGTCTGTCCTTCGACGCATAGGTGGATGAATGATGAATGATGAATGATGAATGATGTCTGTTTGTTTTGCTACGCAAAACTTCTCTTGTGTGCATATATTCTTCCTTGCTGCATAAAAGCTTTCTATCAAGAAAGTATAGCAAAAATTCTCATGCTTTTGGACGCGGGGTTGGTTGTCGTCGGTATGTCTGGGCAGCGACTTTGGTCGCATAGGGTGTTGTGGGGAGACGACACCCTCCAAAGGGCAGACACGCGGGTCTGTGCCTACGATTTTGCGAGTTTGATCCGCATAGAATTGCCCACCACAAAAAGAGAGCTCAGACTCATAGCCAGTGCGGCTACGAGTGGATTGACATACCCCATGACCGCCAAAGGTACCGCTATGACATTATACAGTATTGATGATCCAAGGTTTTGCTTGACGGCGCGGAATGTGCGGCGACTGATGGTATAGGCATCGGCTATGTTTTGCGGCCTGTCCTCCAGCAACACCACATCGCTGACATCTATGGCTATATCGGCACCACTGCCCATGGCTATAGCTATGTCGCTTTTTGCCAGTGCCAGAGAGTCATTGATCCCATCCCCCGCCATTACGACTATGTGCCCTTCATCATGATATTTATCAATAAGATTTGCCTTGTCATCCGGCAGCAGGGCGGCATGATACTCAGTAATGCCTACTTCATCAGCTATTCTGTGGGCAGCGGCTTCATGGTCTCCTGTGAGCATAACAACCCTTATGCCCATATTTTGGATCTGTTTGATAGCCTCTTTGGCTCCGGGCTTGAGCTGATCTCTTAGCTCCATGCGAGCTGCCAGTTTGCCTCCGACGGCAAGACAATAAATGGTATATTCACTTTGTGCATCGCAAGCGATCCCAAGCTCTTCCATTAAGGCACCGTTGCCTCCGGCTATCTCTTTGCCTTGATATTTGGCTGTGACACCTTTGGCAGTATGGCTTTTGATCATCTGCAGAGTCGGCGCATCTATATCCTCATAATGATCAAGCAGATATCTTTCTATCCCTTTAGATACCGGATGATCTGAACTCTGGACAAGAGAAAGCAGAATCGAAGGATCAAACCCTTCAAATGTCTCTATCTTGACTACACTTGGTCTTCCTTCTGTGATGGTACCTGTCTTGTCAAGTGCAAGCAGGTCGCTTTTGGCCATGGTCTCCAGCAGGCTGGCCTCCTTGAAGAGCAGTCCGGCCTTGGCTGCTCTGGAGATGCCGATAAGTGTCGCCATGGGAGTGGCCAGTCCCAGTGCGCAGGGGCAGGCGATGACTATGACCGATATACCGGTGATCAAAGCTTTTTCAAACGATCCGCTATACCACATCCAGCCCGTAAATGTCAGCAGGGCTATAGATAAAACCGCAAGAGAAAAGTAGCCCGAGATACTGTTTGCCAATTGTTCGATCCTGGGCTTCTTGGTCACAGCATCACTAAGAAGCTCTGTAATAGTATGGAGAAATGACTCATCAGAACGTTTGGTGGTAGTGTATCTGACTACCGTATCAAGACAAATACTTCCGCTAAGCAGCGCATCTCCTTTGTGATGTAGCACCGGCTCGCTCTCTCCAGTCAGACTGCTCTCATCAAAGTATGCTTCATTGCTTTGAAGAATCCCGTCGATTGCTACTTTTTCTCCAGGCTTTAGCTCTATGGTGTCACCCGGTTCAATATTTTCTATAGCTACAAGGGATTTCTCGCCGTTTTTGATCACGGTTGACTCAGTCGGCATAGTGCCTATGATACGATCGAGGGTATCAGAAGCTCTTTTTTTGCTGAGCACTTCGAGATATTTGCCAACAAGGACAAATGTGATGATCATCGTAGTGGAGTCAAAATAGACTTCGCCTTTGTGTGTGATCATGGCATATATGGAGTATATATAGCTTAGGCTGGCTCCCGCGGCTACAAGCAGATCCATATTGACAAAGCGGTTTTTGAGACCATAGTATGCCCCGCGAAAAAATATCCATCCGCTGTAGAAGAGGGTAGGCGTCGCCAAAGCAAACTCGGCAATGTTTAGAATATTTTTAAATCTATCTTCCATGCCGCTGAAATACCCCACATACTGAGCTATAGCTATCCACATGATATTCATGGTAGCAAACACTCCGACAAGTATGCGGGTGTAGTAATCATTGCGCGTCTTTACCGCTCTTTCTTCTTGGAGTCTGGGGTCATAAGGGTAGGCATTGTAGCCTATGGTGCGGATTTTTTCTATGATTTCTGATAGTTTCAATATATCCGGATCCCAGACTACATGGGCTTTGTTGTTGGAGTAGTTGATGGTCGCTTCGATGATTCCCTCGGTCTGGTGAAGTACCTTTTCGTTCAGCCACACGCAGGCTGAGCAGTGGATCCCCTCGATGATGAGGTTGATCTCATTAAATCCGTCAGGTGTGGTACGGATATACTTTTTTTTGAACCCCTCCAGGTCGAAACGCTCCAGGTCTTCGGTTTTGGCATTTGTGGCCGGATCAAGCTTTTGGTTACCCAGCTTGTCGTAGAAGCTGTCCAGTCCATCGGCCTTGAGGAGATGATAGACGCCTTGGCACCCTTTGCAGCAGAAATAGAGTGTCTCAGTTTGGTCACTGGGGTCAGGCACCGACGATAACTTCGCTTCGCTTCGAGAATCATCGGATGCATCATTGTCACTGGGGTCAGGCACCGACGATAACTCCGCTTCGCTTCGAGAATCATCGGATGCCAGACCCCTAATCTCCTTGATCATCACTGATTCGTCAAACTCAAGCTGACAATGGGTGCATTTGACAAGTGCCATTATGAACAGTCTCCAAGATTATAGGTGGCGATATTTTATCGTATTTGACTAAGAGAGTATTTGTGATTTATAAACAAGCTGTACAATTATTTCATATAGTTTGCCAATGAAGAGAGCAGTAGAGCATTCAATAGTCCGGCAGCTATTCCTGCTAAAATATCATCGAGCATTACACCCATACCCCCATTTAGTTCTCTGTCTATCCAACCGATAGTAGACGGCTTCCAGATGTCAAAGAGACGAAAAGAGACGAAGCTAAGTAGCAATCCAAGCCATACACCCCATGTAGTTCCAAGAGATACAACGCTGTAAAATGTGATCACCATAGTCAGCCATACACCTGCTGTCTCATCTATGACTATGATCTGGTGATCGTGTATACCGGTAGCTTTTTCGTATTTGTTCACCTCAAATATACCTATAATAGTGACAGCTACTGTGGCAGTAAGCAGCACAGAAGGCCCCAGATAATACAATATAAGTGCTCCAAAAGGGATAGAAGCCAGAGTCCCGATAGTGCCGGGCGCCTTGGATGATAGGCCGGATCCAAAAAATGTCAAAAAAAGTTTTTGTACAGTCATAGCATTTCCTAAGTAAGCGATGATGTCTGGTAGAGCTCCATCAGTTTGGCATAGAACTGCTCATCGTCTATCTTCTCCAGCAATCCGGAACTTGGCATCAACGAATAATAAAGCTGCTGTATATTGTCAAATCTGTTGGGGAACAGCTCGGCAAGTATATTGGAAGAGACCTCTTTGCGTACGAGTATGGTAGGAGGCATGATCCCTTTGCTTACAAGTGACAGGATAGATGCAGAGTGGTAGTGAACATGGTGGTGTTGTCCATGGGGGCAAGTGTGTGTACTCACCAAAGTACGGCAAGTATCACAATAGACATATTCATCCATTGTTTTGATCTTGATTCCAAGACCTTGAAGTGTATCAAAAATAGTATTTAGTCTGTTTTTGTCGTAGTACAGCCCCAATCCTGCATGGTTTTTACCTATAAGCAGTTCGCTGCATCCGCTGTTTTTGGCTAGCAGGGCTTCAAGTATAAGCTCATTGTATCCGGCGAAAATATAGGTATTCTCAAACGGTACCACAAGGACTTTGTTTCTGGGCAAAAAACCTTCTACGAAGATATTGAGAGCCTTAAGCCTGATATCGTATCTAAGGCCTTCGTCAGTGAATGGCTTGCGTAAAAATATTATCATCAGATCTGATTCGCTGACTGCCTGGCGGATCATTCTCTCATGAGCTCTATTGAGAGGATTGGCCGCCATCATCATCGAGCTTATCTTTGTCGCACCTGTACGCTGGATAGCTTGAGATATTCTATGGATAGTGTTTTGTATCAGGGGATATTCTACTTGATAATCTCCGTAAATAGATAGTTTTCCGAGTCTTTTCATAGTGTTTTTGACGCCCGGATGCGAAGGATCGTCAGTACCGTATATATTCATTAGGCGAGCTTTTTGGTCTATTTCAAAGACATCCTTGACAGTCATCTCTCCAACTTTGCCACTATCTGATATTAGATCAATCCTCTCACCCGTTTTGAGTGTCTTTATGGTCTCGGCATTGCGTCGTCCGCTTGGCGCAAAAAGAAGTGAAAATGGAAAAGGGATGCCTTTGTATGTTTTGGTACGATCGACCTCTTCTGCTTCCTCTTTACTCATTAGACCATTGACAGGAGCAAGCATCCCCGCTTGTATCAGCGCAAGCGTAGATAGGGCCTCCGCATCTATATATATAGATCTATTTTTGCTTGAAGAGGTCATATTTTTTCCTTTTTTCCCAAAGACTCTTGCGGGATATGCCCAGTTTTTTGCTTAATTCGGTGTCAGGCATTTTGTACTGGAAGCTTTTGACTATATGCTGAACATACTCATCTATCGTAAGGATATCATTCTGATCGTATAGTTTATTGCTTGTCTTTATAGCGACAGTATCGCAGGGAGGATTTTCTATCTCAGTTGTAGTAGCCAGGATAAAGATCTTATCCTCAAGCAACTTCCATAGCTTGTCCCTGTCATGTTTTTTTATTTTGTCGTATCCTGTTATATACGCTATGGTCTCTGAGCCTGTACTTGAAATCTTGTCGGCCCAATCATTCTGCTCAAGGGGTATATAGACTAGCGGCAGTTCATTTGCTCGACTTATCTCCAGAGCCAATTTATCGGCAGCTTTTATGTAATTTGTATGCAAAATGACAGGAAGAGGTATATCCTCTGCTTCCTGACCGTGTTCGATCTGTTCGAGTATATTACCTATATAAGATTCGTAGAATTCATTATTTTTCTCCAATAAACATACTTTGCGATGGTGTTCTATCTTTCGAATGAGATCCTCTATCATGAAAGGTTTGACTATATAATCGTGCGCACCTTGACGCATAGGCTCACCAACTGTGTCGTTGTTGATGTAGTTCACCATCAGGATAACTATTTTGTCCCTAAATTTTTTTACTACCGGCATACACGACTGACCCGATATGGAAGTGGACAGAAGATAAACGTCACCGGAGCTCTCCAGAGCATCTTTGATGGAGCTGTAGGTTTCGACATCAAAATTCTCTTCACTCAGCTTGGATGCTATACTTTGGGCAAGGTACAGTTCGCTCTCTACGATCACAATTTTCATTTGACAGCCTTCGTCCAGTCATAATACCCCAAAGCGGCCACAGCATGCACGGTGACTCCCTCCTTGCGCCCGACAAAACCAAGCTTTTCGGCTGTAGTGGCTTTGATATTTACTTTGTGCTGAGGCAAATCAAGTAATTTTGAAAGGCGGCTTCTCATCTCCTTTTTATAAGGGAGTATTTTGGGTACCTGAGCCAGGATAGTGATATCAACATTGCGTATTTCGTACCCTACACTATGCAGCAGGCTTACTGTATCTTGTAGTAGCATTGACGAATCAGCACCCGCATACTCGGCATCAGTATCGGGATATAGCTCCCCAATATCGCCAAGACCGGCAGCCCCCATCAAAGCATCTATCAGGGCGTGTATCGCCACATCGCCGTCGGAATGGGCTTTGAATCCAAAAGGGCTGTCTATGGTAATCCCGCACAGTTTCATCTCTTTGCCCTCTTCGAACGGATGTATATCTATGCCGTATCCGGTCAGTGTCACATTGGATGGGGGGATCAGGCAAGGGAGCCTGGATAGATCCGATAGTCTTGTAAGTTTGTGAGCCGCTTCTGAACCATCCACAAATAGCACACTCTCTCCCAAGGCGGCTATAGCGCTGCTTTCATCCGTAAACTCATTTATTGATTCAAGGGCTTTACGCAGTGTTTCGGTATGACTCAGTTGCGGAGTCTGAATAAGCCTGGCCTTTTCTCTGTCAACCGGTTTGTTGCCTACGTACAAGGTATCTGATACTTTAAGAGCAGGCACTATGCAGGCGGCTTTGTCTTTGTTGTCTATAACTCTTGAGACCATTTCCCTATCGATACATGACCTGGCAACATCGTTGACGATGACATGTTCGGTATGCACATATTCAAGCGCATTTTTAAGAGATTGTTGTCTACTGTTACCACCCTCTACTATTATATACTCGCCAAAAAGTTTCATGTATTCTGACTCTTTCGGGTCAGCTACTATGATAGTATCCGCAAAAACGAATGAGGACATAAAATCCTTGACAACCTTTTGCCATAGGGGTTTATCGCCTTGATAAAGCCATTGTTTTTTGACCCCGAGGCCAAAGCGGGTAGAGCTCCCTGCTGCCAATAAAATAAGTGTAATATCCTTCAAACTATTGTCCTGATGCTACGATTTGATACACAATTATATCTTTTCTTCACTTGTATAAAGTTTCGCAAATGAGAGTAATATTATCTGAATATAGTTTTTTGACGCTTTATTTTAAGGTTCGAGAGAGTATAACTCGGATATCAAAATCAGTTTGCCGATTTGGCATACATAGGAGAGACTATGACCAAAGATGATGTATTTGAAGCTTTGCGCAATGTAACATACCCGGGGTTTACCAAAAATATCGTAACCTTCGGATTTGTCAAACATATAGATATAGACGAAGATAAAGTAACAGTAGATGTCGATATAACTTCAAGCGCAGAAGAAGTCAAAAAACAGTTGATTCAGGATATAGAAACTGAGCTAAAGAAGCTTGGTTTTTCAGAAGTAAAAGCCAATATCAATGCCCCCAAGCCTCCACGGGAGCAATCCAACTCCATGACAGGCAAAAACATAGCCCCGCATGTCAAAAGCTTCCTGATGGTAAGTTCGGGCAAAGGAGGTGTAGGCAAATCGACAACCGCTGTCAATCTTGCTGTCGCCATGGCTATGCAGGGTAAAAAAGTAGGACTGCTTGACGCTGATATTTATGGTCCTAACATTCCAAGGATGATGGGTATAGAGGATCAAAAACCAGAAGTGGTCGGCAATAAGGTAATGCCTTTTAAGGCATATGGTGTCGAGATCATGTCTATGGGTTCATTGATGGAGCCGGGCCAATCTCTGATCTGGAGAGGCTCTATGATCATCAAGGCTATTGAGCAGTTTCTCAGAGATATCCTCTGGAGTGAGCTTGATGTGCTTGTTATAGATATGCCTCCGGGCACAGGTGACGCGCAGCTTACACTTGCTCAGTCTGTGCCAGTTACCGCCGGTATCACTGTCACTACTCCTCAGGAAGTCTCTCTTGATGATAGCCGCAGGAGTCTTGATATGTTCAAAAAACTTCATATTCCTACTGCCGGTATCATCGAAAACATGAGCGGATTTATATGCCCTGGAGATGGCCAGGAGTATGATATATTTGGCATGGGTACCTCTCAGGCGGTAGCCGAAGAATACGACACCGAACTTCTGGCCCGTATCCCCATAGAGCCGGAGGTAAGAGTAGGCGGCGACACAGGTCAGCCCGTAGTGTATGCCAAACCAGATAGCGAGACATCCAAACGCTTCCAGGAAGCAGCCTCCAGGGTACTATCTTTTATCGACAAAGTCAACGAAGAGGGCGGAGCGGATAATGCGGCGATACAGCCTACGACACCGCCAGGTGTGAGCGCCTGCTCCACGCGCTAAAAATTCCTACTTAGCGCCATCTTCCTAAGAACGGAGGATGCGCCTTTTGATCACTTGCTATCAGTAAGCTCCCGCATTCTGCATCTTATGTTCTTGGAAATCTAGCACCAATTAGAAATTTTCCTACCAAAACTCCTGACTCCTAATTCTTTTCAATCCCAATCAAAGCAATCTAATACCAACTAAAAATATTTCCAAAATTCCTCATTTTTTATTTATCATTCCTAATTTTTATGTATCTTTTGGATACAATACGATTCCGTTTCTTATCGGGGTGTAGCTCAGTCTGGCTAGAGTGCTACCTTGGGGTGGTAGAGGTCGCAGGTTCAAGTCCTGTCACTCCGACCATTTTTTTTCTTTTTCAACGATACATTTTGCTTTTGATGCTACAATACCGCCCATGAAAAAAATCTCATATTATTTATTGACTATTGTTATTTTGGCTTTGTTTTTGTTTGCTATAGTATTGGTATATGCCTATAGCTCAGGCGGCAATGCGCGTATAGCAAACTATCTGGAAAAAAGACTTCAAAAACAAACAGGATTACCGATCAAATTTGATAAGTTTGAACTCGGCCGAAAAGAGCTCTATTTCATAGCTGTTATCGGCAAAGAAGCTTCGCTTGGATTTGACGGGACTTATAGTCTGCTACATCAGAGCATTAGCGGCAAGTATCTTCTAAGAACTGTTGATTTCAAATATAAAAAATATACTTTGAGGCAAGCAAATATTTCAGGAAATGTAAGTGGCACAATAAATGATATAGTACTCAGCGGCAAGGGGACGTTGCTCGATGGTCCGGTATCTTTCAAGCTCAATATCAAAGATAGAAATCCGCAGGATATAGTAGTACAGTTTCGCAATCTTCCCTTAGATGAGATATTGGCATTATCCGGCAATCCCAAAATACTCAGAGGCGGGCTTGATGCGGATATATTGATGCCGTCTCTGGGCAAGGACGGAAGCAAAGGCAGCGCTGTGGTGCAGATAAAAAATGCCCATTTTGATCAAGTGCTTGTGCGCAAGCTGTATAACTACACATTGCCATCTGACAAAACGTCCCTCAAGGGTGAATTCAAGGCCGATCTTGATGGCCAAAGAGGAACATTTGAAGGGAAAATTATAAGTGATCTAATAACTGCGACAGTCAAAAACGGACAGGCCGATCTCTCGCAAAAAGCCGCCGCATGTGATATATCACTTGATGCAAAAGAGCTTTCTTTGTTAACTCAAAACAAGCTAAAAGGACCCCTTAAACTCGCAGGAGAGGTCAAATACGATACTCTGGGCTTACGTGCCAAAGCCAAAACAAACTCTCTTGGCGGCAATATAGATATAGACTATACCAAGGCCGTCTCCCTCAAGCTGATCAATGTTTCATTATCCAAGATACTGCATATAACAGGGCAACCGGATCTTGCCGAAGGAAACATCAACGGTCGTTTGATGCTTGATGGCCCAAACGCGCTTAACGGCTCCTATACTCTAAGCATCACCCAGGGAAAACTTCATACAAAAATAATCAATCAGCAATATGGAACATCTCTACCTCCAAATGCCTCCATTTCTCTTGTATCAAAAGGCAAAATCACCGATGGCAAGCTGAACGGATCAAGCAAGATCGCATCCAATCTTTTCTCTATCACAGCACCCAAGACCATCTATGAGACCAAAAGCGGCAGATTTGTTGCTGATTATCTCATAATTATCCCCAATCCTCTGTTGTTGGCAGGCAAAAACGGCAAAGGTGTGCCTGTATTGGTTAGCGGAAAGATCGCCAAAGACAAAGTATTGCAGATCAAAGGAAACGCGAAGGGTCTTGGCAAAAGATTAGACTTTGTTTATACCGGTGACAAGCTTAAATTGATAGGTAGCGGTATAAGGATAGAGAGAATCTTGGCAAGCGCGGGACAACCTATATCATTGACGGGGACTATGGACATCAAGGCCGATTTTGATCACCTTAGGCCACTCGAAGGAAGCTTCTCTGTCTTGTCTTCCTCTCTCAAAACCGATCCGACAGAGATCAAAAAGCTTACAGGCAAGCCGATGGATACCACTCTATCCATCAAGTTTAGCGGCAAGGCAAAAAAGGGTATACTGTTTGCCAATGGAGATATCAGAAGCTCTCTCATAAATATAGCTTTGCCAAAAATAGTTTATAGTACTGTAAGTTCTTCTATTTCGAGCCCTTATAGTTTCGATATCCCTGATCTTGCCAAATTCAAGTCGCTGATCGATACTGATTTGCAAGGGAAATTTGCCAGCGAAGGAGAGTTTAGAAAAGACAAAATACTGAACATAAAAGGCTCATCCTCTTCACTTGGCGGCAAACTGACATATAGCTATATCGGAGATCAGGCTGATATCCGGATGCAGGGCGTTGAGTTGCCCAAGATCCTACATATGCTCAAACAGCCAGAGCAGCTTCTGGGGGAAACTGATGCAAATATCAGGTACAACACAAGCAACAAAAAGGGTACGGCGCACCTAAGTATAAACAAATTCCAATTCAAGCCGGGCAAGCTGACCACAGCGGTTAAGATGCTGCTGCAAAAAGATCTTTCTCAAGTTATATACGATCGTACAGTTGTAGATGCGATCATAAATGGAGACAAAATTGCTTATAAGATCTCAGCAAGAGGCAAAAGAAGCGATTTTGTGATCAAGGATGGACTTTTTGACACCAAAGCCAAGACCAATAAAGGAAGTTTTGGTCTCAGGATTGACAATCTTGATGTCATAGGCACTATCAAAGGTCCTGTCAAACGCCCGAAGGTATCAGTATTGCCTGGCAAAATGCTGCGCAGCAAGCTCAAAAAGAAAATGGTCGACAAAGTCAAAAAAGAGGTGGAGAAAAATGCCGGCAGTACTGTCAAAAAGATTATCAAAAAAATACCGCTTTTTTGATACGATACCATATCCCAAAAAAGGACAAAAATGAACAACATTGAAAAGCTCAAAAATCTTCTTTACAACGAGATACTTCCTGATCTTGAAGAGGCCATCGATGATATCTTTGCCATGGTGGAGCGTGACAAAACCATATCACTGGCTGACCGTGAAGAGCTGGAGACTCTCCAGGAGATGCATGCCGAGTGCCGTGAGATACTCATCGAGATCGAAGCCAAAGAGATGGAAGAGGATGAGGCCGCAGAACTGCTGGCTGAGCTTGTAGAGGCCAAAAGCGAGTAAAGCTACTTCTTGTCAAAATGCTGATAATCCTTGATACTGCGCCAGTCTCCTCCCCAGCGCCAGCCTTTGGCTTTGAATATTTTGACAATCTTGTCGTTTTTTAGGATGACTGCTTTGTCAGCCGGTGAGTTGGTGCGGTGTTTGCGACCTTGCTTGCCGTATTTGAGCGAGGCTTTGTGGGCGATATGCCCGTTTCTGGATACATAGGGATTTTCAATCGGATTGATATCTATGGCCTTGCCGTATGAGTGTCTGGACCATTTGGTGCCGCCTGTAACTGCTCGGCAGTTAAACGCCGAGGTGTTGTCCGCTTCGATGGACTTCCAGTCACTTGCACCATATTTACTAACCAGCTCCATGCGATGTATAGGGTACCTAATGCGATACAACTCTCTAAAGATCTGTTGCACTTCTGGGGCAATGTCTTTGTGCACGATCATCTCTCCGGTATGGCGCTTGCCGTCAAATCCGATATACGGCAACCGCAGATAGCTTAGATCTCGCAGTGGAACCGGACAGCCTCTCTTCCACGATCCGGCACGTTTCATCTGCTTCTGGATCTTTGCCGGTATAGGGTGTGGATTTGCGCCTGCAAGCAAAAGTGCGGGGAGAGCGAGAAGGATCATGAGATTTTTCATCTGTTTTTGCCTTGTTTGATAAGTTTTTTGACGTCAAAATCACACCTGGAACGATCCGGTTCGACCAGAGGACAGGCGCGCTGCTCAAGGATGCGTTCAAGCGTGTCAAAAGCCTTGCGTCGGGCGGGGGTATTGAACTGGACTTTTTCGAGCTTTTCGGTGAAGTACCCTTCTCCCTGGGGGATACGATAGAGGGATTTGGGGGATTTGTATGTCCAGTAAAACTCGCAGGCCGTGTAGGAATCGAGGTATTGTTTCTTGAACGCCACCAGTTTGGCAGCATGGTTGCCTACCTTGCCATAGAGAGCGATCTGCCGCTGGAGCGCACGGGCAGCCTGCTGATACAGGGCACGCTCGATCGGGTGATGTGCGTGTGTAGCGATCCAGCGGTCTACATCATCACGAATACCGTTGCGGTCGCTATCAGCGCCAAGTAGACTGCTCTGTGCCATTAGTGGCGATGCGCTGCTTAGACAAAAGACCAAAATTAGACGAAACCGTATATTTTTCATAGCCTTATTGTACAAAATTAGTGTTAATAGGCTCTATATGCTATAATTGATTTTTATTTTCAGGGGAGATCATGACAATCATTCTCATAGCGATAGGTATATTTGTGGGTATTATTTCCGGCTTTTTTGGGGTAGGGGGCGGTATGATCCTGGTGCCCATGCTGATGGCGATAGGATTTGATATCAAATCGGCTATTGCTATTTCGGTAGTGCAGATGGTCTTTAGCTCAATAAACGGCTCATTGATGAACTATCGCAAAGGCAAGCTTCAGGTCAATGAGGGGATATGGGTAGGAATAGGCGGTCTAATAGGCGGTGTGGTGGGCGCACAGTTGACTGACCTATTGCCTCGTGAGGTATTGCAGTATATCTTTTTAGGACTTATTGTGTTTGCGCTTTTGCGTCTGATCACAGCCAAAAAGCCACAGGTAGGGATAGAAGAGGGGTCATTCTCTGAGTGGATATTGTTTTTGATAGGTTTTGGCATAGGTATCATTGCTATGATGCTTGGAGTCGGTGGCTCGGTTATCCTGACTCCCATACTCGTAGGTTTCTTGCACTTTCCTACCAAAAAGGCGGCAACGGCTGGACTCTTTTTTGTGGTGTTTTCCTCTGTTTCGGGCTTGGCTTATAAACTGATAGCAGGTACTTTCAATGATCTCTCGCTCCACCTGTCGACAGTGCTCAGTGTGTCTGTCGCGGCACTTGTCGGCGTGATGATAGGCGTCTGGCTTAAAGACATAGTCAAAGATAGCCACCATCGTACATCTCTTATTGTTTTGTATTTACTTATATTGGGACTTTTGATTAAGAAGATATTTTTTTGATCTACTCCACAGTCACACTCTTGGCAAGATTCCGTGGCATATCGACATCATTGCCAAGCCTGATCGAGATCTCAAGAGCCAGCAATTGAGTAACGACCATCATCTCAAAAAATTCTACCATAGGGTGAGAGCTGTATCTTGTCTGGATAAAATCATCCGCTATATCGAATGGCTCGGGACTGATAGCGCATATCGTGGCATCTCTTGCCGAGAGCTCCTCGACATTGGATTTGACCTTGTCATATAGCAGACTGCGGGGCATCAGGGCTATAGTGAACAGTTCGCTATCGGCCAGAGCGATGGGACCGTGCTTCATCTCTCCTGCCGGATAGCCCTCCGCATGCAGGTAGCTGATCTCTTTGAGTTTAAGCGCCCCTTCGAGTGCTAATGGGAAAAAGATATCTCTGCCGATAAAGAAAAACCCGTGCCCATGCAAGTATCGCTTGGAAAGTCTGTGCAGCTTTTCGTGTAGTTCATCTGTCACAAGCAGAGCTTTGGGCACTTGCAGCATAGCTTCTATCTCGCTCTTTATCGTCATGGTGTCCGCGCTTTTTTTGATCTGGGCTATATAGAGTGAAAGCATCCAGAGCACCATTGTTTGGGTGGCAAAGGCCTTGGTGCTGGCTACCCCTTTTTCGATTCCTGCACGCGTTAAGATTGCCGCATCACTCTCTCTGACTATGGATGAATTATCAACATTGCAGACTGTTAGGCTTTTGAGTCCAGCTCTTTTGGCCATTTTGAGGGCTTCAAGAGTATCGGCTGTCTCACCGCTTTGGGAGATAGTGATAAATAGTGTATCCTGAGTCAGCAGCGGCTTTTTGTATCTAAACTCCGAGGCGATCTCTACATCACATTTGATCTTGGAGATGCGCTCAAACAAATATGAAGAGGCAAGAGCTGAGTGATAGCTTGTGCCGCAGGCACAGATCTTGATGGAGTTGATGCCGTCAAAAAGATCATCATCCAGTTCCTCAAACGATATGCTCTCATCCAACACCCTCCCCATCATAGTCTCGCCCATTACTCTGCTTTGCTCATAGATCTCTTTTTCCATGAAGAATCTGTATCCGTCTTTTTGCGCCAGGGTTTTATCGGCAGTTAGAGGTTGGGTAGAGAATGATTTTTTGCCCTTGGTATCAAAGAGCTCAACATGTCCGCTTTTGGCATAACCGTATTCGCCGTCTTCTAGATAATAGACTTCGCTCGCCTTCCCAACAATAGGTGAGTCGGATGATGCGAAATATACATCATCTCCATCAAAGCCTATTAGCATTGGCGATCCATTTTTGGCGAAGAATATGGTATCTGGATCAGCCTTGGTAATCAGCAAGATAGCATATGCGCCATGAAGTCTCTTGATGGTTTGCTCGAAGGCCTCAAACGGAGTTTTGGAGGTTCTGTTGAGTTTTTCAAACAAATGGACTATCACTTCGGTATCTGTCTGACTGAGAAACTTCACATCATCTGCGATAAGCTCTTCTTTGATCTCCTGATAGTTCTCTATTATGCCGTTATGTATGACATAGCTGTATTCGCCCAGATGCGGGTGGGCATTGAGTTCTGTTGGTTTGCCGTGTGTAGCCCAGCGGGTATGACCAATGCCGGCACCGAAGTTTTTGGCCGTAAAATCTTTTGTTTTTTCTCTTAGATTTACCAGCTTGCCGGTAGCCTTGAAATCTTTGATACCTTCTCCCTCTATGACCGCTATTCCTGCAGAATCATATCCTCTGTATTCTAGATCTTGCAGACCCTCAAGCAAGATCTTTTTTTTCTCTTTAGGCCCTATGTAGCCTACTATTCCACACATTTTTACTCCGTTAGCGCTTTGATAATTGTTTCTGTATTATGGCAAAAGTTTCCATCTTTTTCGATTAAGAAAAGATCGTTTACATAATGTTTGCGCGTATGGATCTTGGTCGATGCTATGTCTATGCGAAGCTCTTCAAATATATGAGCCACATATGCCAGCAGCCCCTTTTGATCCTTGGTTCTAAGTCTCATAGCAGCGTAGTCTCTGGAGTGATCACAATCTATTTCTACCTCGTCTTTGCCTATTTTTGGTTTGACGGGAGTATCGGATTTGTGTCCTATGAAGGCTTCTTCTATGATTTGTTCGATCAAAGATATTTCACTTGGGTCAATCTCCTCACTAAAAATTATTCGAAAATACTTGATTCCTCCAAAAAGCTTATAGATATCAAGTGCCCTGATGTTGAGTCTGGATAACTTACTAAGCAGATAGCCCAAGTCAAGAGCGCTTTTTCTTGCTATCTCTATAACAAGCGCCGGGGATGATGTGATTTTATAAATATAATCTTCTATTTGCGCTGCCCATTGTGATATGGAGATGATCTCTTTTGTGGTGTAGTGGATAAAAAACTCATTGGACGGGATGGAGAGTATAGCTTTTTGTTCTTTGGCGGATAATGCCATGAAGCTTCTGCTTCGTTTGAGGGTCTCTGCTTTTTGCAATCTCCTGGCAGTGTTATCAAGCAAGGTATGATGATCAAGCACCTTAAGCGCCTCTTCATACAAGGTAGCAAGCAGGCTGGAGCTTAGCTCAGTATAGACCCCTTCTCCCACACCGTTCATATCTGCATATGTCAGCAGATATATCATATCAAGCATACTTTTTTCAGGAAAAAGAGAGGCAAATCTAAGTATGATTTTTTCGTTATAGAGATCTTCTCTTTGGGCTGTCCGACTCATCACATCGTGATATTGTATCAAGTGGGTTCCAGCCTTGATATCTTCCTCTTTGAGTCCTATTTTTTCTGCAAATATCCTAAAAAGTGATGCCCCCACAAGTGCATGAGGTTTTTTACGACCTTTGCCCGCATCGTGCAGCAAAGTAACAAGTTTTAGCAAATGTTTCTGATTTTTTGTCAATCCATTATATATGTCGTGAAGTTTTTTTTCTTTGATATTCTCCAGATGCCGGAGGCATTTAAGAGAGTGTATATCGACACTGTATTTGTGATAGCCGTCAAACTGAGGTAGATTGATCACCTTTCTTAGAGGCGGTACGGCAAATTTAAGCAGCCTGGCCGTATGTAGTGCATTGAGAACGGAATATGAGTTGTTTTGATGAAATATATCGGATATAGTACGATAATACTTGGAGGTAAGTTTTTCGGGTTTCTTGGAGTGAAGCAATGCCGCTAGAGTTTTTGGGTGGACATCAAAGGGAGCTTTTGCTTCTTCGTTTAGCCTTTTGATAATCTTGGAGAGCGATCCGTTGTCTATGAGTAGTAGTCCTGCATATGTATCGGGAAGTTTTTGCGATGCAAGAGCTTCGAGCCATATTTTACTGTATAGATATATGATACGCAGACTCTCAATGGTTTTTTTGGCAAACTTCATATGTGATTGCGGAGTGTTATCATATCCAAGCATACCGGCTACCTGCGGAATAAACTCCATACGGAGTCTATCCTCTTTTTTGCCGGCTGTCAGATGCAGGGCAGAGCGTACCCTGAATAAAAATTCCAAAGAGACTCTATACTTTCTGTAATCCTCCTCATCGACTATATGACTGGGTAGATCTTTGATGCGTGGAGCATTGTAGAGCAGTTTGCCTATCCAAAAGACCAGATTGGCATCCCTAAAACCCCCGATACCCTCTTTGATATTCGGTTCCATCGTAAGCGGATACTTTTTGTGCAGCTCTTTTTGCTCATGCAGCTTGGCTTTTATGAATTCTTTGGGATTATCCTTTCTGATCAAATTAATTTGGTTTTCTATTTTGGTCCATAGGTATCTGGATCCTTCAATAAATCTTGATTCCAAAATCGCACTCTTGATGGTGATGTCACTTTTGGAAACTCCAATAAGTTCATCAATGCCGTGAACTCTATGTCCGAGCTTGAGTCCTGTATCCCACAGCAGATAGAGCATTTTTTCTATAAATTCATGAGTGCGGTACCCCTCTATAGGATCGTAGACAAACATGATATCGATATCCGAATGGACACATAACTGCTCCCTCCCGTAACTTCCCATAGCTATTACTGCGATTGGAAGCTGATTTTTAAGCGGCATGTATTCTCCAAATAACCCTCGCATAGTGGCTCTGTAGGCAAGTTTGATGATGGAGTCTATCCTCCCTGTATGCTTGAGCAAAAATGCCTTACCGCCACTTTGGGCAAAGTGTCTGGATAGAGAGTTGTTGTAATTTTGTATGTTCTCTTTGAGCGCCTGAGAGATCTCAAAATCAGATGCACCCTCATGCAGCAAAATCTCTATACGGCTATTTAACTCTTTCATTCCATATACCAATTTTTTTTATTTTTCATTTCTAATTTCTAATTCAGCCGCTATAATACCCAAAAAATATCCGGATGGGCAAATGGATCTGATACAAAAGGTACGCAATAAAGAGAGGTTGACCCAGGAAGATGGAGAGGCGCTCTATGATCTTGATCTGATGACTCTTGGCAAGTTGGCTGATGAGATCAGAAAAGAGAGATACGGCAACAAAAGCTTTTTCAATATCAACCGTCACATCAATCCTACCAATATCTGTGCTGATACATGCAAGTTTTGTGCATATTCTGCCAGTCGAAAAAATCCCAATCAATATGTCATGAGTATAGATGAGATTGTCAATATAGCCATTCAAGCGCACAATAGCGGGGCCAAAGAAGTGCATATCGTATCAGCGCACTATCATGATGGAGGACTGGAGTGGTATATGGATGCTTTTAGAGCGGTGCGTGCTGCTGTACCAGATATGCATATCAAAGCTATGACAGCTGCCGAGGTGGATTATATCCACAGGCGTGACGGATACAGTTACGATCAAGTGCTTGATGCAATGATCGATGCGGGTGTAGACAGTATGCCTGGAGGCGGTGCTGAGATTTTTGATGAAAAAGTACGGGAATACCTTTGCAAAGGGAAGGTTACGTCAGATCAGTGGATAGATATCCATCGCAGATGGCACCAAAGAGGCCGCAAGAGCAATGCTACTATGCTTTTTGGGCACATCGAGACCAGAGCGCACCGTATAGATCATATGATTAGACTTAGAACGCTCCAAGATGAAACCAATGGGTTCAATTCATTTATCCCGCTTGTTTATCAAAAAGAGAATAATTTCCTCAAAGTAGAGGAATTTCCTACAGGTCAAGAGATTCTAAAAACTTATGCCATTAGCCGCATAATGCTGGATAATATTCCCCATATCAAGGCATATTGGGCATCAGCTACTATTGGTTTGGCTTTGATCGCTCAAGAGTTTGGATGCGATGATCTGGACGGTACGATCCAAAAAGAGTCCATCCAGTCAGCCGCCGGAGCCGCCAGCGCGCAGGGGATCGATATGGAGACATTTATCTCTCTTATCAAAAACTCAGGATTTGCGCCGGTAGAGAGAGATAGTTTGTATAATGAGCTGAATAAGTTTTCCTAATTTGCTTTGAGTAGTCATTTTATGGTACGATAGTGCTTTGATCTTGTGAATCAAGCAGGAGTATCTGATGTCAAAAAAAACTTTTACATTTATCAATAATGCAAACGGCCAACAATATGAATATCCTGTGCTGGACGGAACCAGGGGCCCATCAGTTATAGATATCAGGTCATTTTTTGCCGATACCGGTATGTTTACATATGATCCCGGATTCACGTCTACTGCCAGCTGCGAGTCAGGTATTACATTTATAGATGGAGGCAGGGGCGAGCTGAGATATCGTGGCATCCCCATAGAGAAGCTTGCTACCGAGCACAATTACCTCGAAACATGCTTTTTGTTATTAAGAGGGAGTTTGCCAAACAAGATTGAGCTGATAGATTTTGATCTTGAGTTACGTCACCGTTCCTTTTTGCATGAAGGGCTTAGGAACCTGTTTTATGCATTTCCGGACAATGCTCATCCGATGGCGACACTTAGCGCTGCTGTGACTGCGCTGGCTTCATTCTATGATTCACATCTGAACCTCGGAAGTGATGATGATTATTTTGAGATGGCTCATCGTATTATCGCAAAGATACCGACAATAGCCGCCTATGCATACAGGCATTCCCTTGGGATTCCGTTTATTTATCCGGATATTGATCTGAGCTTTACTGAAAATTTTTTGACCATGATGAGAGCTTATCCTGGCGGCAAAATGCATCATTCTGCCAAAGGAGAAGAAAAGATTAGAGAAGTTGAAGTGAGGGCGCTCGATACCATCTTTACCTTGCATGCTGATCATGAGCAAAATGCTTCTACGACCGTTGTCAGAGGGGTTGCTTCTACGGGAGCGCATCCTTATGTAGCGATCTCCTCTGGTATAGCAGCTCTCTGGGGAAGAGCACATGGCGGAGCTAACGAATCGGTGATAGCTCAGCTTGAGATGATCGGAAGCGTGGATAATGTCGAGAAATATATTGCCAAGGCCAAAGACAAGAACGATCCTTTCAGACTGATGGGATTTGGACATAGGGTATATAAAAACTTTGACCCCAGGGCACGAGTACTCAAAAATTTGCAAGATGAACTCAGAGATGAGCTTGGGCTCGATACTGAACTGATGAATATTGCCAGAAAAATAGAAGATATAGCTTTGAGCGATGAATATTTCATTAAGCGCAAACTCTATCCCAATATAGACTTCTATACCGGTGTGATCCTAACAGCACTCAAGATACCAAAGTCGATGTTTACACCCATCTTTGTCATAGGTCGTACAGTAGGCTGGATAAGCCAGTGGATAGAGTTCAAAAAGGATCCGACCTCCAAAATCGCCAGACCAAGGCAACTCTACACTGGACCATAAGTCTTCAGATGGTAGAATAGCGCAATTTTGCCCAAGGGATTCATATGGTCTTGATGATCGATAATTATGACAGCTTTACTTATAATATTGTCCAGTATTGCCGTGAACTTGGTGCAGACCTGAAAGTGATCAGGAATGATGAAATGACTGTTGATCACATCAGGGCACTGAACCCTGAGAAAATCATTCTCTCTCCCGGTCCTTCAACTCCCGATGATGCTGGAGTTACCCTTGGTGTGATTGAAGAATTCGCCAAAGATGATACACCGATGATGGGCATTTGCCTGGGACACCAAAGTATCGCTCAAGTGTTTGGTGCAGAGGTGATCAGGGCAGAGCATATGATGCACGGCAAGACATCGCAGATCAAAGTAGATGCCGACACACCCATATATAGAGATATACCCAAAGAGTTTAGAGCTACCCGATATCATTCCCTTACGGTAAACAAAAGTAACCTTCCAGATATACTGCAGATCACTTCACACAGTATGGATGACGGCGAGATAATGTCTCTGCAGGTAAAGGGCAAGCCTATATACGGAGTACAGTTTCATCCAGAATCGATCATGAGTGAATATGGCCATGAGATGCTTGATAATTTTTTGAAGCTCTAAGCAATCGTCGCTGTTTCCAAAATACACATCTTTCCAAATTAATTTATCAATATTTTTTGCTTATGGATAAGTTGAATAACCCAAAAGATACAATTATGCAACCTAAGTAAAAAAGGAGAACTCGATGGCTCAAAAGGCGATTAGAGAGTATGACGGCAAATCGATATTTGCCAAACATTGGAATGAATATTTCGACGGTTTCCACTATGGATTCAAGTCGGTACTTGTAACTAGCGGCGATGACCTGCGTGCAAAAGCCAAAGAGCATGGATTTGAGTGGCTAACCCAAGAGCCACTTGTTGCCAAACCTGATATGCTGTTTGGAAAGCGAGGCAAAAACGATCTGGTACTGTTCAAGGTCAATAAGCCTGGCGATGTTACACTTGAAGATGCAGCCAAATGGATAGATGAGAAGCAATCACATGATGTGACACTCTTATCTGGCGAAAAAGGACATTTAACCCACTTCATCGTCGAGCCGTTTACTCCACATACACAAGATCAAGAGTATTATATTTCCGCCACAACAGTCGGAGAAGATGATGTGCTCTATATGTCTGCTGAAGGTGGTATGGAGGTTGAAGAGGGCTGGGACGAGAAAGTGCATGAGGTTCATATTCCTATCAATATGAATGATGCCGACATGGAAAAATCTATCCATGCCAAAGTTCCCTCAGACATTCCGGAAAAAAACAGAGAAGCATTTGCTTCATTTGCTATACAGTTTTTTAAGTTCTATAGAGATATGAATTTTGCATATCTTGAGATCAATCCTATAGTTATGCTTGATGGTGGCGAAATGGCGATTCTTGATCTTGTCGCCAGACTCGATGATACTGCCGGATTCATGATGCGTGATGCTTGGGGAGATATAGAATTCCCTACACCGTTTGGTATGGAGGATATGTCTCCTGAGGAAAAAGCTATAGCCGAAGCGGACAGCAAATCAGGAGCATCCTTGAAGTTGACTATTCTCAATCCGCAAGGCCGCATTTGGACCATGGTCGCTGGCGGCGGTGCATCGGTTGTTTATGCTGATACTATCGCTGATCTTGCCGGCGTGGAGGATCTGGCTAATTATGGAGAGTACTCAGGAGGTCCCACTACAGGCGAGACCAAGTTTTACGCCGAGACCATCTTTGATCTCATGACCAGATATGAGGATCCCAGGGGCAAGATTTTGATCATTGGCGGAGCAATAGCCAACTTTACAGATGTGGCCAAAACATTTACAGGGATCATCCAGGCACTCGAAGAGTATGCAGACAAGCTCAAAGCCCACAAGACAAAAATATATGTCAGAAGAGGCGGCCCAAACTACGAAAAAGGTCTCAAGGACATTAAGGATGCAGCAGAGAGACTTGGACTCGATATGGAAGTTTACGGCCCGGAGACGCATGTTACAGATATAGTTAGAATGGCACTTGAGAAGTAGGGGAAAGAGATGGAAAATAGACTATTTACCAAAGATACACAAGCGATATTTTGGAACAACAATAAAACAGCTATCCAGAGGATGCTCGATTATGATTATACTATAGGCAGAGATAAGCCTTCCGTAGCCGGTATAGTAGCACCTACGAGCAATAACAAATTCGAAAAGTTCTTTTACGGCCCTGATGAGATCATGGTACCCTTGTACAAGTCGACAACCGAAGCTGTAGCCGAGCAACCTCAAGCAGATGTATTGCTCAACTTCGCATCTTTTAGGACCGCATATGATGTAACCATGGAGGCTATCGGCCTTGGCGATCAGTTCAGGGTAATCATGATCACAGCAGAAGGTATTCCTGAGAGATTGGCTCGCAAGATGAATCAGGCAGCCAGAGACGCTGGCGTGACTGTGATAGGACCGGCTACGGTCGGAGCCATTACGCCTGGTGCGTTCAAGATCGCCAATATCGGCGGTACTATCGAGAATATTATTAATTCCAAACTACACAGAGCAGGCTCATGTGGGCTTGTAACTCGATCTGGCGGCCTTTTCAATGAGCTCTCCAACATTATCTCTATCAATGCTGACGGTATCGCAGAGGGTGTGGCGATCGGTGGAGACCGCTTCGTTGGTTCGGTCTTTATAGACAATCTGCTTCGCATGGAGAACAACCCAGATGTCAAATATATGATACTCCTTGGCGAAGTAGGCGGCACAGAAGAGTATAAGGTGATCGAAGCAGTTAAATCAGGCAAGATCAAAAAACCTATCATTGCATGGTGCATCGGTACGATTGCCAAACATTTTAGTTCCGGTGTTCAGTTTGGTCATGCAGGGGCTTCAGCCAATGCCGATGCCGAAACAGCTGCAGCCAAAAACAAAGCCATGGCAGAAGCAGGCATATATGTACCTGAATCTTTCAATGATCTGCCCGCCAAGATAGCAGAGGTTTACAATAAACTCAAGGCAGAAGGTGTTATCCAGGATATAGAAGAGCCGGAGCTTCGAGAGATACCAAAGGTTAGACGACCCAAGCAATTTATCTGTACTATCTCAGATGATAGAGGCGAGGAGGCTACTTATGCCGGCTTCCCCATCTCCTCGGTCGCTACCCCAGATACCGGCAAAGGTATAGGTGATGTTATATCTTTGCTATGGTTCAAAAAACAATACCCAAAATGGGCTACAGACTTTATCGAGACTGTTATTAAAACAGTTGCTGACCATGGTCCGGCAGTTTCAGGTGCACACAATGCGAAAGTAACTGCACGTGCAGGTAAATCTGTAGTTGAGTCTTTGGTAACAGGTCTTTTGACTATCGGTCCCAGGTTTGGAGGCGCTATTGATGGTGCTGCCAAAT
>CAZFNK010000008.1:0-76396 GCA_964520575.1 uncultured Campylobacterales bacterium
GTGGGATTCCTTTCGCGCAACAGCAAAGGGGAATTGCTGCCCGAAAATGTCGAGGACAGCTACTATCACGATGTGTTTTTACTGGAGGGCTTTGCCTCGTCCCATCGCCATGGCGTAATGACCGAGCAGGAAGAGTATCCCGATCACAGCGACTTCTGGGTGCTCAACACCAGCCTCTATCCGCTGACGCTGCGCTCACACAGCGGACACGTACCGCCTACGCCGATCGCGCCGCAGTCACTTGTATTGATCCAAACCGACCATCCGCAGGACTATACCGCCGGCGATATCTACGGCGAATACAACGGCCGAACCGAGACGGTACGGCCTGTCGAGCCCAAGCGCTGAGGGGTTATCGCAGGCTCACTCAGGGTCTATCTCGTCGCAAGGTATGGCTTGGTGCACCCTTACTTTAGCGTATCGATCCACGCCTGTGCGTCGGAAGGTTTTTTGTAGAAGCGTACTTCCTCTTTGGCCATACCATTGGCATAGATGGTGTGGGTCAAAAGGTATCCCGAATACTCTGCTTCAAAGCGTGTATAGTTTGAAGCCGGTGTATCGGGATCGAGGTAGTGCAGCTCGTTCTTTTTCAGCTCGATGCTCCCTTCTGCTGGTGTCCCTTCGTTTATGAGTGTGACATCGGCATTGAAAGTGACCGGCATCTTGGTTTTGCTATTTTTATTGGCCATGCACCATTGGCTGTTGCTGAGCCTTTGCCTGATGGCATCGTGATCGTCCACACTGAAAGTTTGCACTAACGTTTCTTTGCCTGTATCGCTATCCTCTGTCACACTGCAGCCGCCCAGCAGCACAATCCCCGCAACGGCTATTGCAGCCACCAATGTCTTTTTCATGTTTGCTCCTTTGTGGTGTATTCAGAGTGTAGCATAATAAAATAGCAAAATAATGTCATACACTAAATCTCCCACCGATTGTGCAATAAGCCGACGATATGCCACGCTCCTCCATCCTGTTCCAGCACCACCACCAATCCCAGCCAGTTGTAATCTCCGGTTTTGGATCGAGGGGTGATCCAGCGGGCTTCGTAGCAGGCTGTGGGTTGGGAGCGACGGACGGTGAAACCGTGGCAGTCGCAGGTCTGGAGACTGGCGATTTTGGCGGGATTGCGGGTGAGCGAACGGAAAAAGCTCTTTAGATCCATGCGGATTGGATCGCCTTTGGCGGTGTCGGTGCCCCAGTCGAGTTTTTTGTGTGAGCGGTAGGCTGCACGGAGCGGATCGGGCCCGAAGGTATGGTTGCGCGGCCGTCTGAAATCGGTCTGCCAGCTGAGCCGTACGCCGTGCCTTGGGTGAATATGACGTGCCAGAGCGGCAATATCGCCTGTGTGGATCCATCGGACTGTCTGGCGGATCAGAGCCTGGGGGGTGGAGGGATTTTTGTGGGATTGGGCCTTGAGATACTCCTCGATACGATGATCTGACGTGCAGTATCCTGACGCCTGCTTGCTGTCGTCCATTGCGCCAAAACGACTCGAAGCGCGCAGCCGCGACCGGGGGATCGTGCGGTGGTGCAGCCTGGTGACGTGCATCGATTTGTCCGTCTCGTATCCGGTCACCACATCGCACATGCCGCGATCACAAGAGAGTGCGTAGTCGCAATTTGCCCTGGCATCTATAAGCACATAGCCACGATCAAAGAAGCGTAAAAAGCGCGCATTGACCCAGCCCGACCCTCCGTCGTAGCCGTTTTGGGCAAGGCCAAAGATGCGGCACCAGCGGCTCGTGCCGATGCGGCGGCACCGCTTGATCCCTACTGTGCCATGCGGCGCGATCTCGCCGACTTTTGGTGTGCGGTAATCAGGGCGGGAGCGGACATTGAGTACGTCGTCCTCCGCTACGCCGACCACGGAGCCAAACAGCGGCAGATCGTTGCCCGCACCGATCAAAAGCGGCATCAGGCCAAGAAGGATGGCGGTGATAGACTTGGGCATGTTTGATCCTTGTGTGTTGGTGTATTGGTTATTTGCGCCTTGAGGCACGTTATTGGCGGCCTTTTGGCCGCGCGTAGGTCGGAATCGTCGATTCCGACAATCCTGCACGCCGTGTCATGGATGTCGGTTTTGTCGCGGGGACAATGGATGCGGGCAACATCACAGACAAAATCACCGTGGGCGGAAACATTGCATGCCATCAAGGGCGGATATGGAATCCGGCCTTACAGAGGGCAGACACACGGGTCTGCCCTGCTCCGCCTCTAATACCGTTCAAACCCAAACTCTTCACTCTTCACAACGCTCCATCTCCTGAATCGTTTTGGCCTGCTCGATGCAGGACATTTGTTTGAGGGCGGCATCGATCTGGCGGAGGGTTTTGCTCTTTTGGGCGGTATCCCAGGTGCGAAGCTGAGCCTGGTCGTTGCCCTGATGCTGTGTATCGCATGCTTTGGCCTGCGAGAGGGAGCTGGCGTCTTTTAGGCATGTTCGCAGATGCATCAGGTAGGACTTTTGTTGCAAAATTTGCTGTTTCATCATAGGCAGCATGGCATCGGCCATGGCTGCTTCTTGTGCAGACATGGTGTTGTCCTGACCGCTGGCGCCCGGGGTGTGCAGCTGGGCAGGCTGGGTGTGTGCGACCGCGGCGGCTGCCTGCAAGAGCGCACCCATGTCGCCGCTCTTATCCTGCGGTGTGGCGCCGCCAAACATCCCGGATACCTCCGGTGGCAAAACTTTTTGTCTAAAGGCGGGCAGCTGGTAGCTTGATGGGGGGATGGCGATATCAAAAGCCGCTTCGGTCGCGATCTCTGTTTGCCTGACACCCATAACGTTGCTGACGATTTTGAGCGGGACGCCGTGATAGAGACATTGGGTAGCGATGGGCATCTTCCAGACATCGCAGGTATAGCCCGCTATTTTCTCGGTGCCGATTTTGCGGCCGCCCATCTTGCGCAGCATCGCTTCACCGGTAGGGGTGAGGTTTTGCTGCCCGCTGCCGGCGAGCATATCCAGTCCAATTGCCGGCAGTTTGGTCAGGGTCTTTTGGCCAAAATCAGCATGCGTCACCTGTTTACCTGTGCGCAGATCGAGGGTGTGGGTTTTCTCTTTTTGTTTTTGGCCGAAGATATTCATTGTCTGCACGCGTGCCTCTTCGATCAGTTCGCGGTAGCCGTATTGGTCGAAAATACGGCGTTTTTTGCCCCGGATTTTCAGGGCCTGGTTGCCGCCGCTGAGTGTGTAGGTGATCTTGCCGCTGCGCACGTCGTACATCTTGAAAGCCGGCGAGCCGGCAAGCATCGGCATAGACAGTATGCCAAAAGTTATCATCAAAGCGCTCAAGGTGTTTTGTTTCATCTTTTGCCTCCTATTTGCTGAAAAGTTCCAGATCGGCCTGCCCCAGTAGTAGCGCCCCTCTTTGGGTGTGGCACATTTGCGATCAGCGTGTTCTTCTATCCAGTAGCCCTACATTCGCTGTGGATAGGTCATCTGGGCGACGGAGCGGAGCGCGTCGCGAGTGATAACGACCTTGTTGACCCCGTCGATCTGCCCCCACACGCTCCCGCTAGCATCGTAGATGATCATGGGGCCTTTGAGGTAGCAAAAAGAAAGCTAAGAATAGAAAAAAGAGACCTGCAATACATTTCATTTTTTGCTCCTTAAAAGCTTATGATGTGAGAGTTTGACAACTCACTGCTATATCCTATCATAATAAGTGAGCAAAAAAGTGACAAAAGATCCCAAAAAAGCTGTCAAAAAGTAAAATAGCTGCACAAACGGCTATAATAGTGTCAAAGAAAACGAGGAAGAAACATGCCACACTACATACTGTTTGACACGGAAACGACCGGCAATCGCCCCGAAGACCGCATCATACAGATAGGAGCAATGATAGTCAAAAGCAAGGATCACATAGAGGTGTATAACGAACTGTGCAGCACTGATGTGCCAATATCACTTGAAGCTATGGAGGTACACAATATCACCCCCGATATCATTGCCGGCAGACCCGCTTATTCTGAGTCGAGCTTCTCAGCAAGGATTGAGGAGCTCAACAACAAGGAAAACTTCCTTGTGGCTCACAATATAGATTTTGATCTGGGTATGTTGGAGAAAGAGGGTTTTGTCAGTCAATACCAAAAGATTGACACAGTCCGATGCGCCAGACATCTATACCCTGATCTGCCTCACCACAGGCTGCAGTATCTCAGATATGCTCTTGAGCTCTATAAAGATGAAGAGAGAGAATCACAAAAACTTGGGGTCAAGATCAAAGCCCATGATGCCATAGGTGATGTCGTGATACTAAAGCTGCTCTTTTCTAGACTTATTAAAAGGTCGCGAGAGCTTTTTCCTGACATCAACCCCATAGAAAAGATGGTTGAGCTAACATATACTCCCGTACTGTTAAAAAGATTCAAATTTGGTAAATACAGGGGTGAGGATATTGAGACTGTTGCTTCGAAAGATATGGGCTATCTAAAATGGATGAGACAAAATCTGGACCTAGACGATGATCTCAAATATACTCTTGATCACTATATTGAACAAATTTAATATTATATGATATAATATCAAAAAATATCAGGTATCGGGTGGATAGATGGAAGATAAATTCTCCAAGTTGGATTTGGAATTGCCTTATATGGAGATGGGCTCGGGCTTTATGATAGGCCTGTCTGTCGGATATGTACTCAAAAAAAGCTTCAAGCTTCTATTGTTTTTGACGGGGCTGGTGATAATCGCTATGTTTGTACTTGAAAATCAGCATATCATAGTCATAAATGAGGATTCACTCGACCAAAATATAGCTTTGGGTACCGAGGCGTTCAAGCATTTTGCAATATTTCTCAAGGAGAGAATTTCATCATTGAAAATCGCCGGCGGCATCAGTGCTGCAGCAGGCTTTATTGCCGGCTTGAAAATGGGATAAAATGTTAGTCCATATCTGCTGCGCTGTTGACAGCCACTATTTTCTCCAGAAGCTGCGTGAGGATTATCCCGATGAGAAGCTTGTCGGCTTTTTTTATGACCCCAATATACATCCCTACAGCGAATACTACCTGCGCCTGCTTGAGGTTCGTCGAAGCTGTAAACTTCTCGATATTGAGCTGATAGAGGGTGAGTATGATATGGCAGGCTGGCTCGATGCTGTCAGAGGACTTGAGAATGAGCCGGAAAAGGGTGCCAGATGCAGCGTATGCTTCGACCACAGATTTGAGGCAAGTGCACGGAAAGCTGCTGAGCTTGGCGAGAAGATATTTACCTCTACACTCCTGACATCTCCCAAAAAATCACTCTCACAGCTCAAGGACTCCGGAGAAGCTATCGCCAAGCGCTATGGGCTTGAGTTTATAGCTCCGGATTATCGTCAGGCATCTGGCACACAGGAGCAGAACAGACTTGCCAAAGAGTCACAGCTATACAGGCAGGATTACTGCGGATGCGTCTTTGCGCTGAGCGCTCAGCGAGAGCAGCAGGAGAGGATAAGTGATGAGCTGATGGCGCCGGTATCAGGGCAGGTACAGCCTGAGTCCATAGAAGAGCGTATCCAAATGTATGAGCACAGGATAGAGCTTGAAGAGAGCGCTATCCCATATGTTATAGTCAAAAAGAGATTTCTAAACTGGCGCCTAAGATCAGCCCTGCTTAGTTCAAAGACAGGAGTAGTTCCCGCTCATGTGCTCCCCTACTCTACACTTAGAAGATCATATACCAGAGGCAAGATAGAAAAAGAGGCCAACGGTATATACTATCTGGGCAGGGACGAAGTGAAGTTTGTAACTCTGGATCATTACAATACCATAGCCGATACCGACTATTCAAAATGCAAGGATCTTATTTTCTCGCCGCCGGCATTTGATAAGGAACTTGAAATAAGGTACAGACTTGTTGGACAACCATATGATCTCAGTACCATACTGGTGGTAGATGAGATTCCCTTGGGCAAAATAGAGCTTAGACTCGATGCAGTGACATATGAAGATGTAAAAGAGACTATCGAGAAGAACGGTTAACCCCATATTTACCTCTTTTAGGTAGAATACCACACTAAATTACAATCAAAATCAAGGACTGTTAGTGCTGTATGATGTAAATGATATTCAGAAGATATTGCCTCACCGTTACCCTTTTTTGCTTGTTGAGCGTGTCACTGAGATGAAAGTCGGAGAATCCATAGTTGCTTACAAAAATGTCTCTATCTCTGAACCTGTATTTCAGGGACATTTTCCAGGTAGACCTATCTACCCAGGTGTAATGATCATTGAGGGTATGGCCCAAGCAGGAGCTATTCTGGCCTTTGAGAGTCTACCCAAAGAGAGTGTGGACATCTCAGAAAAGATAGTCTATTTCATGAGTATAGACAAAGCCAAATTTAGAGTTCCCGTCACTCCTGGTGACAGACTTGAGTATAGGGTGAGCGTGCTCAAACAAAAAGGTGCCGTTTGGGTTTTCAAGGCAGAAGCATATGTCGATGACAAACTTGTATCCGAGGCAGAGCTTAAAGCCATGGCAGCGGACAATCAGGACAAACAATAATGAAAAAATGCAGTTTTTGTGACAGTCTCGAGAGAGAAGAAAACCCTCTTATCGCCGGTAACAATGCCTATATATGCTCCAACTGTGTAGTCTCTGCCTATAAGATCCTTTTTGGTGACGAGGAAGGTAAAAGCCATGAGCCCTTCGACATCAACATGCTCGCTCCAAAGGAGATCAAGGCGCATCTTGATGAGTATGTGATCGGTCAAGAAAGAGCCAAAAAAACCCTCTCTGTTGCAGTCTATAATCACTATAAACGTGTTTTGAAAGAAAAAAGTGACAATGATACCGATATAGCCAAATCAAATGTACTGCTTATAGGCCCTACCGGCAGCGGCAAAACCCTGCTGGCTCAGACGATTGCGCGTTTTCTTGATGTGCCTATAGCTATCACTGATGCTACAAATCTGACAGAAGCGGGATATGTGGGTGAAGATGTAGAGAATATCCTTACCAAGCTGCTTCAGTCCGCAGACGGCGATGTGGAGCGTGCCCAGAGAGGAATAGTATTTATCGACGAAGTTGACAAGATAGCTCGGATGGGCGAGAACCGATCCATCACAAGAGACGTATCTGGCGAAGGGGTGCAGCAGGCCCTGCTCAAGATAATAGAGGGTTCTGTCGTCAATATATCCCCAAAAGGCGGACGCAAGCATCCCAATCAAGACTTCATACAGATAGATACCACTGACATACTCTTCATATGCGGTGGTGCTTTTGATGGTCTAAATGACATCATCAAGCGCCGACTGGGGGGCAATACACTTGGGTTTGGGCAGACCAAAAGGAGCAAAAGTGAAGAAGAGGAACTACTCCACAGAGTCGAGCCCGATGATCTGGTCAGCTACGGCCTCATTCCTGAGCTCATCGGAAGACTCCATATCACTGCTACACTCGAGAAGATCAACATAGAAGATATGGTGCATATACTTACAAAGCCAAAAAATGCACTGGTCAAACAATATACCAAACTTTTCGAACTTGACGGTGTCGGGCTGACTTTTATGCCAGAGACTCTCGAGGCAATAGCCCAAAAAGCCATAGAGAGAAAAACAGGGGCCAGAGGGCTCAGATCTATCCTTGAAGAGACGTTGCTTGATGTAATGTATCAGCTTCCGGAACTCTCAGGATATGAAGTGGTCATTACGCCTGAGGTGATCACAGGCAATGCCGATCCGCTATATATCAAAAACAAGAAAACCGCTTAGAAGGGTAGACAGATATGGGAATATTCAAAAAATTTTTCGGGACCTTCTCCAAAGATCTGGCAATAGATCTGGGGACTGCCAATATACTTGTCTTGGTCAAAGGACAGGGAATAAGCATCAATGAGCCGTCAGTGGTCGCCATCCAGGTGGACAAACACGGCCAGGAGAGAGTTTTGGCAGTAGGACGCGAAGCCAAGGAGATGGTGGGCAAGACACCTGGCAATATCAAGGCGATTCGCCCTATGAAGGATGGTGTGATCGCCGATTTCCAAGTCACTGAGATGATGATAGAGCATTTCATCAACAAAGTCCACGGCCGCAAGATGTTTTCTGCCCCGCGTATAGTCATCTGTGTGCCTTACGGCTTAACCCAGGTTGAGAGAAAAGCGGTCAGAGAATCTGCCATCAACGCCGGTGCCAGGGCAGTGTTCCTTATAGAAGAGCCTATGGCCGCTGCCATAGGGGCAGGACTGCCGGTTAGAAATCCAAACGGCAACCTTGTAGTGGATATTGGCGGCGGTACTACCGAAATAGGTGTCATCTCCCTTGGGGGGCTTGTCATCAGCAAATCTCTTCGTGTTGCAGGCGACAAGCTTGATGCTGCCATTGTCGATTATGTGAAGAAAAAATTCAATCTTCTTATAGGTGATCGCATAGCTGAGGAGCTAAAGATCAAAATAGGGACCGCCGTGAAGCTTGATGAAGAGCTCAAGACCCATGTAAGAGGTCGAGATCAGGTCGAAGGGATTTTGACATCTGCCGAAGTAACAAGCGAGCACCTAAGAGAAGCGATGGAAGAGCCGCTTAGACAGATCGCTGAAGCCCTCAAAAGTGTACTTGAGGAAACTCCGCCTGATTTGGCAGGAGACATAGTCCAAAACGGGGTAGTCTTGACAGGCGGCGGTGCTTTGATACGAGGGCTTGATAAGTATATTTCTGATTTTGTCAAGCTGCCTGTCTATGTCGCAGAAGACCCTTTGCTTGCAGTAGCCAAAGGTACAGGAAAGGCACTTGAAGAACTTGACCTGTTGCAGCAAACGAGTTTTGACGATCAGTAGATATAGTTTTTTCAGATGAAATCAAGAATAATTTTTATCTTGCTGCTGCTTATCGCACTTTTTGTGCTTGTGGCACGGAGCAATCATGCAGTACAGGATTTTATTCTTGATATCATCAGTCCGATAAAGCAGTACTACAAAAATCTTACAAGATCAGTCAAAGATCGCGGCGAGAGTTATATTTTTCAAAAAGAGAATATACAGAAACTGACCAAGGAGAACAAGGTTCTGCGCAAATACCTGCTTGATCAGACTCACTATCTGCAGCAAGTCTCTTCTCTTTACAAAAAAATTCCTTCGCTCGAAAAATTGCCCCATAGGAGTATAGAGCTGGTCAACACTATATCATACATAAGACTGAACAGTTTTAATGAGATTATGCTTACCCGACCCAAAAAGGCAAAATTGGCAGAAGGGCGTGTCTATGGCCTGATACAAAACGATGTGGTAGGAGGCACAGCCGTCCTTAAGGGCAACCATCTCTATGGTTATCTCGCATCAAACTCCAGATGCAGATTTGGTGTATTTGTTGGCAAAAGCAGATCGCCTGGCATCGCAGAGGGGATAGACAAAGATACTATGGCAGTAAAGTTTATCCCCAAGTGGTCAAAAATAGAAGTGGGAGACAAAGTAGAAACAAGCGGACTTGACGGCATATTCTTTGCCAACGTGCCCGTAGGAACGGTCAAAGAGGTCAAGATAGAAAACAGTTACAAAACAGCATATATAAAAATATACGCCGACACTTTGCATCCAGACTATTTTTTCATGATCACCGACCCCAGTCCTTACCTGATATCCGCTTATGACAAAAACAATACACATTTTGATACAAATGCTACGGCAATACTCACCAATCGCGAGCTACAGGAGAAAAAAATAAGCAGTATTCCCGAGGCAATACAGACGCAGGAAAATACCGTCAACCCGGAAGAGTTTGAGATTCCCAGTGAAAATGTGGCGATCAAGCCGCCAAAGCCCCCGTTTGTTTTCCTTCATTCTAAGAACAAAAAGAAAAAAATAAAAAAGAAAGTCAAAAAGAAAAAAGAGAATCCAATAGCAGCCCAGCAGGACAGTCAAGCAGCACCTCAGATCGAGAAAACCTCTGCAAGTACTCCCCCTTCTCCCCTGCCAAAACCCAAAAAGCGCAAATCGGCAATGGATTTCATAAACGGCCGCGGATTCTAGCGACCTCTAACCTCTCCTTGGATATAATATCAAACTAAAATCAAGGGTATTTCTTCATGCCAAAACGCAACGACATCCATACTGTATTGTTGATCGGTTCGGGTCCCATAGTGATAGGCCAGGCTTGCGAATTCGACTATTCCGGCACCCAGGCAGCCAAAACTCTTAAAGAGCTTGGATATCGGGTAGTGCTGATCAACTCCAACCCCGCTACCATCATGACCGATCCCGAGTTTGCTGATCGAACCTATATAGAACCAATTACAGAAGAGGTGATACATAAGATAATACAAAAAGAGAAAATTGATGCCATACTTCCTACTATGGGTGGACAGACGGCACTCAATGTCGCCATGAGCATGTACGAAAAAGGGATGCTTGATGGCGTTGAATTCCTCGGCGCCGATCCGGTTGCGATCAAAAAGGGTGAAGATAGGCAGGCGTTTAAAGAAGCTATGATAAAGATAGGGATGGATCTGCCTATATCCCGTTATGCTTACAATATGGACGAAGCTCTTGATGCCGCCAAAGAGATCGGCTTCCCTCTGATCATCAGAGCATCCTATACACTCGCCGGCGGAGGTTCGGGTGTAGCATACAATATGGATGAGTACAAAGAGATAGTCAAAGGCGGACTTGAGGCCAGTCCTATTAGTGAGATACTTATAGAAGAGTCTCTGTTGGGCTGGAAAGAGTATGAAATGGAAGTCATCAGGGACAGAGAAGATAACTGCATTATAGTCTGCTCTATAGAAAATCTCGATCCTATGGGTGTGCATACTGGAGATTCTATCACAATAGCCCCTGCTCTGACATTGACAGACAAAGAGTATCAACATATGCGTGACGCATCGTTTGCTATTTTGCGCGAGATAGGTGTAGATACCGGAGGATCAAACGTACAGTTTGCCATACATCCTGATACCGGCAGAATGATCGTCATCGAAATGAATCCAAGAGTATCGCGCTCATCTGCGCTAGCATCCAAGGCTACAGGATATCCCATAGCCAAAGTAGCCACTATGCTCGCTGTCGGTTTTACGCTGGATGAGATTACCAACGACATCACCGGTACGCCGGCAAGCTTCGAGCCTGTTATTGACTATATAGTTACCAAACTCCCCCGATTCACATTTGAGAAGTTCCCTATGGCAGATTCTACACTCACCACCTCTATGAAATCTGTCGGCGAGGCTATGAGTATCGGACGTACATTCAAAGAATCTATCCAAAAAGCTCTCCAGTCACTTGAGACCGGTCTTAGCGGCTTTGAGTCGCTGGAGTGTGACGATGATGAGTTGCGGCGAGAGATAAGGCGACCCAACCAAAACAGGTTGCTTTATGTTTTTGAAGCGCTTAGAAGAGGATTGAGTGTTGATGAGATATATGATCTATCCAAAATAGACAAGTGGTTTTTGTATCAGTTTGAAGAGCTTGCCAAAAGAGAAGAAGAGATTGATATCGATATATTAAATGACGGTAAAAGGCTTCGGGTTTTAAAAAGCGAAGGCTTCAGTGATGCTATGATAGCCAAAATCTTAAATCAAAAAGAGGGCCTTGAACTAAGCGAAAACGATATATATAACGCCAGAGAAAAACTCGGTATCAAGCTGGAGTACAATGAGGTTGACACTTGTGCTGCCGAATTCAAAGCCCTCACCCCATATTTGTACTCAACGACAAACATCACCCACTTTGACAGGCTCAGCGACAAAGAGGTGCCTGTGCCTGCCGAAGACAATAAAAAAGTTCTTGTCATAGGCGGCGGTCCAAATCGTATCGGTCAGGGAATAGAATTTGATTACTGCTGCGTTCATGCTTCTTACGCACTCTCAGATATGGGAATGACCTCTATCATGTACAACTGCAATCCCGAAACTGTCTCTACCGATTATGACACCAGTGATATACTCTATTTTGAGCCTATAGACTTCGAGCATGTCAGAAGTGTCATAGATGCAGAGCAGCCTGACGGGGTGATAGTGCATTTTGGAGGGCAGACACCGCTAAAACTTGCCAAAGGTCTTACGGCCATAGGAGCCAAAATCGCCGGTACCAGTGCCAAGGTTATCGATCTGGCAGAAGACAGAGAGCAGTTTTCGACTTTTATCAAAGATCTGGGCCTCAAGCAGCCTGCCAATGGAACAGCTTTTGCCAAAGATGAGGCTATGGCGATCGCCAATCGCATCGGCTATCCTGTGCTTGTACGTCCCAGCTTTGTCCTTGGCGGACGCGGTATGCGTACGGTATATAATGATGAAGAGCTTAGAGAATATATGGATGAAGCCGTCAGGGTATCAAATGACGCTCCTGTGCTGATAGATAAATTCCTTGACAATGCCATAGAGCTCGATGTCGATGCTATCAGTGACGGCAAGGAGGTCTATATAGGAGCAGTGATGCAGCATATAGAAGAAGCCGGTATCCATTCGGGGGATTCTGCCTGCTCTTTACCGCCGGTATCAATCTCCAAGAAACTGCAGGATGATGTCAAGAAACAGACAGCCGCCATAGCATTGGGCCTGGGTGTAGTGGGTCTGCTCAATATCCAGTATGCTATACACAAGGGAGAGATATATCTGATCGAAGTCAATCCCCGCGCTTCTCGCACTGTTCCTTTTGTCAGCAAGGCGACAGGGGTTCCTCTTGCAAAGGTTGCTACCCGCGTAATGATACAGGGAGATTTGAGGGAGGCTTTAGAGTTCTATGATAGTTTTGGCGTTGTGGACTTTAAGAAAAAGATCATGGAGCCAAGGCTCAAGAGTCATATAGCAGTCAAGGAGGCAGTATTTCCATTCAACAAACTCCCCGGCTCAGATCTGATACTTGGTCCTGAAATGAAGTCGACCGGCGAAGTAATGGGTATTTCGGAGACTTTTGGTACAAGTTTTGCAAAGAGTCAATTCGCTACCAAAAACGACATACCTCTCTCAGGTAAGCTGTTCATATCTCTTACTGAAATAGATAAGCCATATGCAGGAGAGATAGGACGAGAGTTTGCCGATCTTGGATTTGATATAGTAGCCACCTCAGGTACGCATGCCGCACTTGAAGCAGCAGGAGTCAAGGCCCAGAAGGTTCTGAAGATCAGCGAAGGAAGACCCAATATAGACGACATGATCAAAAATGAAGAGATAGCACTTGCTATAAATACATCTGACAACAAATCAAGCAAAAATGATGCAAAGGTGATCAGACAGTCTGTGCTGGCAAACAATGTTCCATACTTTACTACCATTGCTGCTGCTAGAGCTACGGCCATGGCGATCAGAGAGCTCAAGGTGAGCGAAAATTCTCTCGAGCCAAAAGCCTTGCAAGACTATCTAAGATCCCAATGAGATACAAAAAGATCGATCCCAAGGTATATCTGACTTCTACCGACACCGTAGTTGGCTTTATATCCCAAAATAGAGTCAAACTTGACAAGATCAAGGGACGCGGCGCGACAAAACAATATATCACCGCTCTTCCGTCGCTCCGTACTCTCAAAGATCATACACGCATACCTGCAAAACACCTAAATCTGGTGCGTCGCTCAAAGCGTACAACATTTATTTTTCCAAATGGCAGATCATTCCGCGTGATCAAAGACAACCCTCATCACGAGCTTATCCAAAAACTCGGCTGGGCATATACTACTTCGGCCAACCGCAGCGGCAAGCAGTATGATGAGAAGTGGGCACGAACGGTAGCTGATGAGACTATTTTGCCTCTTAAATCACTCCAAAACAGACCATCAGTGATATATTTGCTTGGGAAAAATACTATAAAAAAGATTAGATAGGGGGCGTTCTGGCGCCGGCAGGCAGCGCCAAATAAGTTATTTATTTTTTCTTTGCCTTGGATTTGGCTTTTGAAGCTTTTTTCTTGGCCTTGGAAGCCTTCTTTTTTGCAGTATCGGTTTTGGCTTTTGCTTTTTTCTTAGCTTTGGAAGCTTTCTTTTTGGCGGTATTAGTTTTATCTTTTGCTTTTTTCTTGGCTTTGGCCTTTTTAAGATCCTCTTTTGCTTTGGTGAGTTTCTTTTTCTTTTTGTTTACCTTCTTTTTGGCCTTTTCTGCTTTTGCTTTGGCTGCTTTAGTGGGCTCTTTTTTGGCTTTTTCGGTAGCTTTTTTGGCCTTTTTCTTAGCCTTTTTGAGATCCATTTTTTTGCTTTTTACCATTCGTTTCTTTTGTTTTACTTCGCCGACTTTTACATCTTTGTAAACATTATCAGCGATCTCCTCGCCTATACCTTCTACCTCCATTAGATCCTGTCTGTTACGGATCTTGTGAGTACGGCGGTATTTCATGATGGCGGCAGCTTTTACAGGTCCGATACCCTTGATGCTCATTAGCTCCTCTTTTGTTGCGGTCTGCGGGTTGAGCGCATATAGAGTACCGACAGCAAATGCGATCATTACAAGCAGTAGTTTTTTCATTGTAGAGTCCTTTTGAAGAATTTCACATTATTAACATAATGTTGCGTTATTATAATCAGAAATTGTGGAGAAATAGTTAAAATATGCGAATTTTAAATAGAGAGCAAAAGAGATGCTCCCTATTTCTGCTACTGTGCATCCTCTGCTATCTTCTGAATAGCTTTGACAACATCCGGATTTTCGAGAGTTGAAATATCCTGTGTTATCTCCTCACCTTTGGCTATAGCTCTAAGTATCCGTCTCATGATCTTGCCCGATCTTGTCTTTGGGAGTCCGGGAACTTCAATGATATGATCGGCTTTGGCTATATTGCCTATCTCTTCTGCAAGAAGAGCATTGATGTGTGTTTTGATATCATCGTTGATATGCCCAGCTTTGAGCACTATATAGATAAAGATAGACTCGCCTTTGATATCGTGCGGTCTTCCCACCACGGCTACTTCGGCGACGCTATCATCTTTCTTGACCGCGGCCTCTATCTCTGCTGTTCCCATTCGGTGACCGGATACATTGATCACGTCATCCACGCGACCTGTGATTGTGATATACCCATCCTCATCGACCACGGCTCCGTCACCTGAGAAATATACCGGTTTGCCGTCTTTGACCGCATCGCCGAAATATGCCTTTTTGTATCTTTCGGGATCACCCCAGATGGTTCGGATCATGCTTGGCCATGGTTTTGTGATACACAGTAACCCCGTCTCGCCAATTTCCTTGGGCGTACCATCCGGGTCGATCACTTCTGCCATAATGCCCGGCAGCGGGAATGTAGCGCATGCCGGCTTGATAGGTGTAGCCCCCGGAAGCGGTGATATCATATGCCCTCCTGTCTCGGTCTGCCACCAGGTATCAACTATGGAGCACCTGCTGCCTCCAACTTCATGATAATACCACTCCCAGGCAGGGGGATCTATAGGCTCTCCTACGGTTCCAAGCACACGTAGGGTGCTAAGATCATATTTGGAAGGCTCATCAGCTCCCATTTTGTGAAGCACTCTGATCGCTGTTGGGGCTGTGTAGAACTGTGTGATCTTGTGCTCTTCTACCATTTTCCATGCTCTGCCGGCATCAGGATAAGTGGGAACCCCTTCAAACATCACAGTCGTTGTGCCAGCTGCCAAAGGTCCGTATATGATATAAGTGTGTCCCGTGATCCATCCGATATCAGCAGTACACCAATACACATCTCCATCTTTGATATCAAATGTCCACTCCATGGTCATCTGAGCCCAGAGTATATAACCTGCTGTAGAGTGCTGTACGCCTTTTGGCTTGCCGGTACTTCCGCTTGTGTAGAGAAGGAAGAGCGGATCCTCGCTGTCCATTGGTTCAAATGGGCAAACATCAGATTCTGCATTGATCATCTCATTATAGTTATGATCGCGCCCCTCTACCCACTCTATATCTTCATTGTTGCGTTTGACCACCAGTACTGCTTCTACACTCTCGCCCCCTTGCTCCAAGGCGGCATCTACCACATTTTTGAGCATATACGGTTTTCCCTTGCGGTATGCTCCGTCGGCCGTGATGACAAGTTTAGCTCCGGCATCCTCTATCCTGTCTTTGAGGGCTTCGGCAGAGAAACCGCCAAATACTATGGAGTGTATGGCGCCTATACGGGCGCATGCCAGCATCGCATAAGCAGCTTCCGGGATCATGGGCATATAGAGCACTACCCGATCACCCTTTTTGATACCGAATTTATTTTTAAGAAGATTGGCAAACCTGTTGACTCTTTGGCTTAGTTGATTGTATGTGATATGTTCGACATCTCCTCTATCTCCCTCAAAAAGGATCGCCGTCTGATCGCCTTTTTTATCTAAATGCCTGTCTATGCACTGATTGGATACATTGACTTTACCGCCGGTAAACCATTTGTAAAACGGCGCATCACTCTCATCAAGTACCTTCTCGTAGGGAGAGAGCCACTCTATTTTCTCATCTGCATATCCTTTCCAAAAGCCTTCATAGTCTTCTTTGGCATGATTTTGGAGCTCCCAGTACTGGTCCATACTGCTTATAGCAGCATCGGCAAAAAGTTCCTTGTTGGGATAATAAAGTTTTTTTTCCATCTTTTCTCCTTTTGATTTGGTTGATCGATAAGATACAGCAAGGCACAACCGCAGCCTGCCTTGATCTACCTTAATGATCTATCCGTATGCTCCCCTGTATTCGGGCATACTTTTGAGCTTGAGATACATAATTGCCGACATAAGTGTATCATTCATCGCATCATGTTTGCCAAGTCTTGGCAGAGCAAGCTCATCCATAATTGTATCAAATTTTAGATCTACAAACTCATATGCCGAGCTTTTGCGGTATCTTTTGTAATACATAGAAGAGAGTTCTATGAGTTTGTTTGGCAGCTCAATACCGATGAGCTCTTTGACATATCTACTTATGATCTTGTGGTCAAAACCTATATAGTATCCCGCGATCGGCCTGTTGCGAATAAAGTCGAGTAATGAGAGTATGACCTCTGATGGGTTTTCGCCATTTTTCAGATCGCAGACTCTGATATGATGTATCTTGATACTCTCATGACTTATATCTCCGTCGGGAAGAAGATATTTTTCAAATGCTTCATTCATTAGTATTTTGTTATCCTTGACTATAACCGCAGCTATAGAGAGTATAGAGTCTTTTTTGGGATTTAGTCCTGTAGTCTCGGTATCAAGTACCACAAGTTCATCACCTTCATATGGCTCGAGCAGATAACTGTATCTATCATCTTTTAGGCTACCACCGAAGAATATTTGACGCAGCCTGCCGATCATCCCAGATTCTCCAGACCAAAATGTCTAACTATAAATTTTTTGAAGCCTTCCACTATCTGCAGGCTGTCTTTGAGCAGATCCCTCTGTATCTTACTGAGATCATCTGTGGTGACCATATTGTCGGGCTCAATGCCGTTTGCAATGCTCCCAAGTTGCTCTCCAAGTCTCAGGTAGAAAAGAATCTCGAAGGCTTCTGCAAGCTCTCTAGCCATCTTTTCCTCCAGTACCCCTTCCATACTAAGTCTTTTGATCCTCTCAATAGTAGAGAGTTCTCTGATGCCGTATCTTAACGACAATGATCTAATACCTTGAACTATTGGAAAAATGCCGGCTTTTTTGAGATCTATTTTGCGGTCTCGGTGCAAAAATGTACTGAAAAAACCTACAGGCGTCTCAAAAAGAGTAGTAAGTCTGGCAAAGTATGCCATATAGACATCATCGCCTTTGTCAAACAAAGAGAAAAGATGATCTTTCACATTCTCCAGCAGGCGCTCATCGCCTGCGACACATTGTGCATCGAAAAATATGGAGAACTCCATGAAGCTCTCATCATCTGGACTTAGTATCCACTCCTCTATACTCTTTTTGTATTCACTCTCGCTCTTGGCCCAGTATGGATTAGAGACCATAATATTGCCGGGACATTTGGGATAGCCAAACTCTACAAGCGCATCACTGATCATGTGCATATAAGGTCTATATAACTCTGCATCCACACCGTCTCTGATGATCAATCCGTTGTCCTGATCTGTTCTTATGATCTGCTCCCCTCTACCTTCACTGCCCATCACTATCAGGGCGCAGTCATTTCTCAAGTCCTCTGGAAGTGTCATCTCAAAGAGTCTATGGAAGATCTTTCGATTGATCTCAGATACCATTTTGGCTATATATCTTGCTTTAAGTCCCTGGGCATAGAGCTTGCGGACAATATTCAGATATCCCAGGCTTGCATCTTTGAGCGATTCTATATCTTTGGCTTTTTCGATCTTAACAGTTACAAGACGTGAGTGGTTGGCAAAATAGCTAAGTATGTCGATCTGCTCAAGCATACCCACAAGCTCTTTGCCTTCCATTACTGCTATACGCTTGATGTTTTTGTGTATCAGTTGAAGATACACGTTAAACAAAAAATCATCCTTTTGGACACTGATCAGCGGAAAATGAGCCAGTGCCGAGGCGGGTCCTTGAAGGTCTATATCGCCTGATGCAAGCTGATTTTTGATATCGCTGTCTGTTACGATACCATACTCATCACCCCGTTTGATGACAATGGATGAGCTTTTCATGCCAACAGATTTTTGCAGTGCGGCCAGCAATGAAGTATTTTCATCAACTACACAGGGTTCGTGAAGATAGCTTTCGCTTACCTTTGCCACCATAAAACTGCTCAGATCAGATGGGGTTTCTTGCTTTTTGAGGTACTCTATCCTCTCCACCATATCCATCAGATAAAACTGCTTGAATGCCTCATTGCTCTCATAGAGTTTGTTAAAACCAGCCGCGTCCAACTCATAACATATCAGATCCTCACTGACACTATATTTGGTCTGTGATGCGCCTGATATCAATGCATCGGCATCAAAGGTCTCCTTGGCATGATATACGCGCAAGAGTTCACCTTCTGATGTATGGGCCTTTACTTCGCCCTTGATGATCATATATATGCGATCAGGCAGATGACCAATGTCGATCAGTACTGTCTTGGCAGGATAGAATCCTATCGTGATATGTTTGATCGCCTTATCAAGCTCGTTATCATCAAGCTCGCAGAATGGACATATATCGCGCAAGAATTCTTTCTGATCACCAAAACTCAACGATCAACTCCTTATTTGTCTTGCAGCTACTCTCCTTAGAGAATACCTGCAAAACGATCCGGCAGAGTCCAAAGAAGGACTCTGCAATCAGGATCAGTGGGCATGAGCCTCACCTGCGCCTCTTGGTACACGGATGCTTTCTACCATCTCCTGTATATGATGAGGAGGCGGCTCGGTAATACGCGAGACGATAAGTGCAACTATGAAGTGAAGCACCATACCTATCGTACCTATACCCGTAGGGGCTATCCCAAAGAGATAATTGGACTTGTCTCCGCCCATAAAGACGAAATAAACTATATAGCCAAATGTGAATACAAGACCTGTCAATATACCCGCTACGGCTCCGGCTTTGTTCATCCTCTTGTCAAAGATACCCAATATAATAGCAGGGAAGAACGATGCAGCGGCCAAGCCAAACGCAAATGCCACAACCTGTGCGACAAATCCCGGAGGATTGATACCGAGGTATCCCGCTACCACTATAGCTGCTATAGCCGAAAGTCTTGCGGCAAGAAGTTCTGACTTCTCGCTTAGTTTAGACTTGCCGGTACCCGGATCTCTGAACATCACCTGACCAAGGAGATCATGAGATATAGATGAAGATATCACCAGGAGTAGTCCCGCAGCTGTTGAAAGAGCAGCAGCCAGACCACCCGCAGCTATCAGGGCTATGACCCAGTTTGGAAGGTTTGCTATCTCAGGGTTTGCCAGCACGATGATATCGCGATCTATATAGACCTCGTTGTCAAAGGGCTTTGCGCCTTTGGCAGGCAACGCATTGCTTGTCAGCAGGTGACCGTCAGGTGCCTTCTTGCCGCTGTAGTGAGGTTTGCCCTTTGGGTCATCAAATGCCTTCCCCGCTGCATACTGTATCTTGCCGTCACCATTGCGATCATTCCAGGCAAGCAAATGCCCTTCTTCCCATGTTTTGAACCAAGATCCATGATTTTCTCTGCCGTCAGCCTGCTTGACCCCTTGGGTCGTCCATGTTTTGTAGTCTACATTTTGTACCCGATCGATAATATTTACTCGAGAAAAGGCTGCCACGGAAGCTACTGTAGTGTACAGTATAGCGATAAAAAGAAGCGCCCATCCGGCACTTGCTCTGGCATCCTTGACCTTAGGAACGGTAAAGAAACGGACAATTACATGCGGCAGACCGGCAGTACCCACCATCAGGGCGACCGTGAGCATAAACATATTCCACAGATTGCCCGGCTGGGTATAGGCTTTGAAGCCCAGATCGGTCAGCGAGGTATCAAGCGCATGCATCAGGAAGGTTCCTGCCGGTATCTCCTTGACTCCGTCATTGAACGCAAATGTAGTCTTGGCAAAGATTCCAAGCTGAGGGAAGAAGTTGTCTGTTACCATGATAGAAAGAAAGATAGCAGGTATCAGATATGCGATGATCATCACGGTATATTGTGCCACCTGGGTGTATGTGATACCTTTCATACCGCCTAGAACCGCATAGATAAACACTATCACCATACCTATGATCACTCCTGTATTGACATCAACTTGCAGGAATCGACTAAAAACGATCCCCACGCCCCTCATCTGACCTGCAATATAAGTGAACGAAACAAAAATGGTAGCTATTACTGCCACAGTTCGCGCAAGATTGGAGTAATACCTGTCTCCGATAAAGTCAGGCACTGTGAATTTCCCAAATTTTCTCAGATAAGGTGCCAGCAGAAGTGCAAGCAGCACATAACCGCCTGTCCAACCCATCAGATAGGCCCCACCATCGCTTCCTTTGTATGATATGAGGCCTGCTAAAGATATGAAAGAAGCCGCGCTCATCCAGTCAGCAGCCGTAGCCATACCGTTAGCCACCGGATGCACACCCCCGCCTGCTACATAGAAATCTTTGGTGCTGGCAGCCTTGGCCCAGATCGCGATGCCGATATAAAGGGCAAACGAAAGTCCCACAAATAGATATATCAATGTCTGCAAATCCATATCGTCCCCCTACTCGTGCACATCGTATTTTTCATCTATACGATTCATCATCTTGACATAGACAAATATCAAGATCACAAATACATATATAGACCCCTGCTGTGCAAACCAGAACCCCAGTTTCACTCCGCTTATCTCTATCTGATTGAGCTGATTGATAAAGATTATGCCCGCTCCGTACGATACCAAAAACCAAACTGCCAGCAGTTTGAGTATCGTGCCAATGTTTTCGCGCCAATAAGCCTGCGCTTTCTCTTCGGTCATGTTTCCTCCTTTTTTTAAAGTACAATTATAATAATAATGAAAAAACGGAAGAATTAGCTTATTTTTATAATATAAACGATAAATGGTTAGAAGAATTACACCAAAGTTACAAATACTACAATAATTGTGAAGATAGTTATAAGGATACGCTATATAACTATCTTCTCCACCACATCAAGCCCAAAGCCGGCCAGGCCTACAAATTCTGTATCTTTTGTAGAGGTAAGGAGATGAATTTTATGAATACCGAGATCTTTGAGGATTTGAGCGCCTATACCATACTCTCTGGCCTGCTCTTTTGAGATCATCTTGGAATCAAGAAACACCAGTACGCCCCCGTTTTGCTTGAGATAATCTATTGACCGGTTAAGCGCATTGAAGCGCTTATCATCAAGCACAAGATCGATATCGTAGCCTATATTGTGAAACTTGACATTTGCACTCTCATGCTCACCGTAAAACCTGATAGCAGTATGGATGCGTTTGAGGTGGTCGGTATAGACTATCTTGTTTACCTTGATACCGCGCAACTCCATCACATCCTCCTCTACGCGCTCTATCAGTTTTTCATTGGCAAGGCGATAGGAGACGATATCGGATATATATACGATGGGTATATTGTGTTTTTGGGAGAAGCTGTTTAGATCATCTGCTCTGGCCATTGTACCGTCATCCTTTATGATCTCGCATATCACAGCTACAGGCGAAAGTCCGGCAAGCTTACATAGATCTATCGATCCTTCTGTATGACCTGTGCGCACAAGTGTGCCGCCCTCTTTGGCAATGAGCGGAAAGATGTGTCCTGGGCGGACGAAATCATCAGCTTTGCTCAGGGGATTGGCAAGTTTGGATATACAGTCATCCCTCTCGACTGCAGATATGCCGGTGGCTGCATCGGCTGAATCTATCGAAACCGTAAATGCTGTCTCGTGCGCAGAATCATTGTTATCTACCATGGGTAACAGATCAAGCTTGTGAGCCAGCTTGGCAGTTATAGGAGTACAGATCAGTCCTCTGGCCTCTTTGGCCATGAAATTGACCATATCAGGAGTACTGAAAGTAGCAGCATAAACCAGATCACCTTCATTTTCCCTATTCTCATCATCCATCATGATGACCATTCGGCCCAATTTGATCTCTTCTATTGCTCTTTCGACACGCAATATAGCTTCGTCTGACATATTACTTTCTTGCCTTTGTATTTTTATTGGCATTATACTATAAAAATCTCTCATACTCTATTTTGAAATAAAAACAAATGCATAAAAAACTCTTGACAATATAAACTTTTTGAGCTATAATGCCGTCCACATTCCCAGAGGGTGTATTGATTCTTTGCTGGGGTATCGCCAAGCGGTAAGGCAACTGGTTTTGGTCCAGTCATTCGGGGGTTCGAATCCCTCTACCCCATCCATTTGGATTCAGCTGTACTATATTTATTTCAGCTACAATCGACTTCTAAATATACGGACGCGGGATAGAGCAGTCCGGTAGCTCGTCGGGCTCATAACCCGAAGGTCGGAGGTTCAAATCCTCCTCCCGCCACCAATCTTGCGCTTCAAACATTATATTTGTCTATATTTTATGCTTGGGTTGTTTAAGATTTTTTTAGTGAGCACTCACTGCTTTGAGCGGATCTGGATGTCTGTTTTTCTTTTTTGCACTACTTGATGTTTTACTTTTAGCCAATTTAGCAGTCTGAAGATGATCTTTGGGATTTGTGCTGATTGCTTTTAGTGGATTTAGGTGCCTTGGCTTATGCTCAGGGGGTGTCTGGGCAGCACCAGTGGGCTTCTGATGCATCTTTGGGTTGGTGTTGATTATTCTCGAGGCATGCATCATTCCTGCACCTATTGATCGGCGCAGAATTTCAGGACTTGTTGCAAAAGCAGGTAGAGTTACCGGCGGTGAGTGATCAGGAGGAGTACCGACTATATCGACTCGCGTCCACTTCTGCGCCCAGGCGAACATCTTCTGAGCAAAACCGTCCTTCATCCGTATGCAGCCGTGCGAAGCAGGATAATCAGGAGTGGGACCCAGGTGCATAGCTATGCCGTCACGGGTGATACGAAGCATATAGTGCATCTTGGCGCCGCCATTTGGCTGCGGCCATAGATTTGACACATGGTCTATATCTTTTTCTCTGACATAAAATGATCCCGTAGGTGTACGGCGTCCAGGTTTGCCTGTAGAGACTCTGCCGTAGAATTTGACCTTGCCGTCCTGATAGGCTATAGCGACCTGATGGGTTAGATCTACAAGAATATATTTGGAAGCAAACAGATAAGACATGCTCCCAAACAGAAACAGAAAAATAAAAACAAATCCTGGTTTTTTGATCATAATGCTACCGCAATGCCACTTCACTCATAGCTTTGAGAGGATCTCTGTGTCTAATGCGTCGAGAACGTTTGCGATGAGTGTTTCTTCTATGCACTTTTCTGCTGCTTCGTACTGTTCTGCTTCTTTTTGCCTTATTTCGGATGGAGCGGCGAGTGATAGAATGACCCATGAATTCAGCCAATATATCTGTAGCTGTCGCATTGTAAGTGCGGTGTGTACTCCTTCTGGATGCCCGTCTTGGGATACTCCTTGTAGCATACGTGGATTTATAAGAAGTTCTGTTGACGTAACTTGGAGGTGATCCCACTATGCTGACAGGAGTACCTACACTTGCCCATCTGTACATGCGTTGCGCAAAACCGTTTTGGAGTCTGATACAGCCGTGAGAGGCCGGATAGCTGGGTACATACCCAAGATGCATGGCTATTCCGCTTGAAGTTAGGCGCAGCATATAGTGCATCTTGGCTCCGCCGTTGGGCTCCGGATACTTGCTTGAGACATGATCTATATCTTTCTCTAATACCCTGAATCTTCCTGTTGGAGTACGGTGACCGGGCTTGCCTGTAGAGACATTGCCGCAAAATACAGCTCTGCCTCCCTCATATGCACAGGCTCTTTGTTTGGATAGATCGATCACCACTTTTTTGGCGGACATGGGCGTTGCAGCTAGGACTCCAAGCGCAAGCAAAGCAAATATTTTTTTCATCTGACACCTTTAAATTTTTAAATGATCTTGGTTTGATTTACAGAAAATATGGGCAATTTTATCTTAACGAAGATTAAACAAAGGTAATGCTTTGGTAATGCTTTGGACTTGAGATGGAGTCACTTTAGAACAAGATCATAGATCCTGCTCTATGACCTCTTTGAAACGATTGAAATATATATCCTTCAGTTTGGACATAGGCATACTAACATCATTGATAGTGAAGTTCTCTCCACCGATACTGCCTATCTGTTCTATCTGCAGGCCAAGCTCAAGTGCTTTTCTTGCGACACTCTCAACGCTCTGGGGTCTGACCTCTACTATCGCTCTGCTTTGGGTCTCATCAAAGATCCACTTGGGATCACCAAGCTCTACATTTGCTTCTATCCCCATATCACCTACGGCTGCCATCTTGGCCAGAGCTATGGCTATACCTCCTACATTGACATCTTTGACAGCCTCAAGCAGCCCGTCTGCGTTTGCCTCTATCACAAACTGCCAAAGTCTTTGCTCCTGGGAGTATTCTATATCCTCAAGCGATCCGACAGTCTTGCCAAAGAGCTCTTTGATATACAGCGATCCTCCAAAGTTGCCTCTGGTTTCACCGATCAGCAGCACCGCATCGCCTCTATTTTGAAACGCGCTTGGAAGCACCTTGGAGGCGTCATCATTGACGCCTACTGCGGCAATTGCAGGCGTAGGATACACGCTCTCCCCATTTGTTTCGTTATAGAGCGAAACATTACCGCTAACTACCGGAGTCTCAAGCTCACGACAGGCGTCCTTGATACCTTCGCATGCCTTTGCAAATTGCCACATCACTTCAGGGTTTTCAGGGTTACCGAAGTTAAGACAGTCGGTAATAGCCAATGGCCTGGCCCCACTCATAGCTACATTTCGCCCAGCCTCTATCACCGCAAGAGCAGCTCCTTTTTCAGGGTCAATATAACAGTATCTTGGATTGCAGTCTGAGCTCATAGCAAGAGCCTTGCCTGTCTCTTTGATCCTGATCACACTTGCATCCAGAGAGCCCGGGTGCTTGGCTGTATTTGTCTGCACCATTGAGTCGTACTGGTTATATACCCAGGCTTTGTCAACTACCTCAAGGGATGATATAAGCCTCCCAAAAGCTGTTTGGTTGTCCACATCGGGAAAGTCATCTATAGTGATATCTTTGATCTTGTCAAGATATTCCGGTCTTTTGGTGGGGCGATTGAGTATGGGCGCTTCTTCGCTAACAGGCGCTATAGGCATATCTGCTACTTTTTCTCCATGCCAGTACAACTCCATTCTTCCGGTATCTGTCACTTCCCCTATGGTGGCTACATCAAGATCCCATTTATTAAAGATATCGATTATTTTTTGTTCATGTCCCCTTTTGACGCATACAAGCATTCTCTCTTGAGATTCTGAGAGCATAAAATCATACGGAGTCATCCCCTCCTCTCTGGCCGGTACCTTGTCCAGATGCATTACCATACCGGCCCCACTCTTGCCAGCCATCTCAAATGAAGAGCTTGTCAGTCCAGCCGCACCCATATCCTGGATACCGACTACGATATCTTTGTGTTTGTCAAACATCTCAAGACAAGCTTCAAGCAGAAGCTTCTCTGTAAACGGGTCTCCCACCTGCACGGTAGGTCTGAGGGATTTTGATTCTTCGGTAAAGCTATCCGAACTCATTACCGCCCCGCCAAGTCCGTCACGACCGGTCTTGGAGCCTACATACATTACAGAATTACCCACACCTTCTGCGATACCCAGAAATATATCATCATGCCTGACCAGTCCCAGAGCAAAGGCGTTTACAAGTATGTTGCCGTTGTAGCTGCTATCAAAGCTCATCTCTCCACCGATAGTGGGTACGCCCATGCAGTTGCCGTAGCTGCCGATACCTTCTACCACACCGCGTACAAGATGTCTTTGATATTTGTTAATATCACTATTGCCGTCAATATCTCCAAAACGCAAAGAGTTAAGATTGGCCACAGGTCTTGCACCCATGGTAAATACATCTCTGAGTATCCCCCCTACTCCTGTAGCAGCGCCCTGAAAAGGCTCTATATAGCTTGGATGATTGTGGCTCTCCATTTTAAATACTGCTGCCATCCCGCCGCCAATATCTATCACTCCCGCATTCTCGCCAGGTCCTTGTATCACCCATGGGGCTTCGGTAGGAAAGCCGCTTAAATATATTTTGGATGATTTGTATGAGCAGTGCTCTGACCACATGGCAGAAAAAACACCAAGTTCTACCATGGTAGGCTCTCTACCTAATATATCCTTGATATGTGCATAATCGAGTTTACTAAGTTTGTGAGCGGCAAGAGCTTCATCGATGTTATCGATATCGTTTTTGAGCATCGGAGTTGTCCTTGAGGATTAGTTAGGGAATTTTACACAAAAGGGACTAAAAGGGCGATGATAGTATAATCGCGGCAATAAATTATCAAAACAGGCAAGACTATGGGTGAAAATAGCAAAAAATCCTACGATCCGAAATCTATAGAAGATAGCTATTATCGCATCTGGGAAGAGCGAGGATACTTCGAGATAGACGGCAACAAAAGTATCCAGAAGGAGGGCAAAATATTTTCTATCTCCATGCCTCCGCCCAATGTTACCGGCAGCCTTCATATAGGGCATGGGCTGACATTTACCATACAGGACATCATGATCAGATACAAACGTATGGATGGCTACAAGACCCTCTGGCAGCCCGGAACCGATCATGCGGGTATCGCTACCCAGAATGTAGTAGAGAAGCAGCTTCTGAGCGAAGGAACTACCAAAGAGGAGATCGGCAGAGAGGCTTTTTTGGAGCGCGCATGGGCACAAAAGGAGGCATCAGGAGGCACTATCACCTCTCAGTTGCGCAGGCTCGGCGTCTCTCCGGCATGGAGCAGAGAGCGCTTTACGATGGATGAGGGTCTAGCCAACGCTGTCAAAAAAGCATTCAAACTGATGTACGACGAGGGTTTCATCGTGCAGGATAATTATATGATCAATTGGTGTACGCATGACGGAGCACTCAGCGATATAGAGGTAGAGTACGAAGAGCATCAAGGCAAGCTATACCATATCAGATACCCCCTCAGTGACGGTAGCGGATCGGTAGTGGTGGCCACTACCCGTCCGGAGACCTATTTTGGCGATACAGCCGTGATGGTACATCCTGATGATGTACGCCACAAACATCTAATCGGCAAAAAAGTTGCTCTGCCTTTAATTGGAAGAGAGATAGAGATCATCGCCGATGAACATGTCGATATGGAGTTTGGTACCGGATTTGTCAAGGTGACCCCCGCACATGACCCAAATGACTATGAGGTGGGTAAGCGACATGATCTGGAATTTATCACTATTTTTGACGAAAACGGCATCCTCAACGAACACTGCGGTGAGTTTGCCGGCATGGAAAGACTCGAAGCCAGAGTCCCGATCGTTGATAGGCTGGAAAAGGAAGGGTTCATCGTGAAGATCGAGGAGCACATTCATCAGGTAGGGCACTGCTACAGATGCAAAAACATAGTAGAGCCCTATATATCCAAACAATGGTTTGTCAAAAAAGAGTTTGCCGCCGGAGCCATCGAGAGGGTCAACGCAGGCGAGGCCAAATTCTTCCCTTCCCACTGGATCAACAGCTACAACGCATGGATGAATGATCTGCGAGACTGGTGCATCAGTCGTCAGCTGTGGTGGGGGCACCAGATACCTGTGATGCATTGCCGAAGTTGCGGAAAACATTTTGCTTTTGAGGGAGATACGCCTACAGCTTGTGAACACTGCGGCAGCGAAGATATATACCAAGATCCTGATGTGCTTGATACATGGTTTAGCTCAGGACTATGGCCGTTTTCTACCCTTGGGTGGGGTAACGGTGAAGCTTTGCGGGGCGAAAAGTGGCAGGAGAGCGATATGGAGGAGTTTTATCCAAACTCCCTGATGATCACCGGATTTGATATTCTGTTCTTCTGGGTAGCCAGGATGCTAATGATGGGTGAAAGGCTTACGGGCAAACTCCCCTTTCCGCATATCTACCTGCATGCTCTTGTCAAGGACGAAAAGGGCGAGAAGATGTCCAAGTCCAAAGGAAACGTTATCGATCCTCTTGTGATGATAGATCGCTATTCTGCCGACGCGCTTCGCTTTACACTTGCCGTGCTGGCGGTACAGGGGCGCGATATAAAACTGAGTGAGGAGAAGCTGGAGCAGTCCCGCAACTTCACAAACAAACTGTTCAATGCCGCCAAATATCTCCAGCTCAACCATGATACGTTCGATGATCTAAAACCTGAGGATATTACTACGCCGCTTGGCAGATATATGCTCTCAAGATTTTACCTTGCTGTCAAGGAAACAAGAGATTATCTCGATCAGTATCGCTTCAATGACGCTGCGACCACACTCTATAGATTTTTGTGGGGTGAATTTTGCGACTGGGGGATAGAGCTGAGCAAGGCAAGCAAAGAGAGTATAGTCGAACTTGGCAGCATTTTTAAAGAATCAATGAAGTTGCTTCATCCGTTCATGCCTTTTATTACCGAATACCTCTATCAGACTCTCAGCGGCACCAGGCTGGATGACTCAGAATCGATAATGATCAAACCCTATCCTGCAGAAGGCAGTATAGATGAGCAGATCACGCGAGAATTTGCGCTGGCTATCGAGGCTATTGTCTCTGTGCGTCGTTGCAAAACACTTGTGGACAAAGCTAACCAGAGGATCGAAAAAGCATTTGTTAAAATAGGCTATAATATCGACAGAGAACTATTGAGGGCATTTATCGAAAAACTTGCCAAAGTAGAGAGGATCGAGTTTGTCGATGCCAAGCCTCAAAACGCGGTAACTGATGTGAGCGATCATCTCGAGAGCTATATCTCGACTGATGATATAGATATAAGCGGTATCATCGCCAAATATGAAAAGCAAAAAGACAAACTCGAAAAAGAGATCACCAAGCTCTCAAATATGCTTGCCAATGAAAAGTTTGTCTCCAATGCGCCAGAAAATGTCATTGCCCAAAACCGCGCGGCCTTGAATGAAGCACAGGACAAATTCGCCAAAGTCAACAAGGAGTTGAGTGCGCTGGTATGATGTTTATCTGCTGCAAGTCGTCAGCAATCATTATAGGGGTGCTGTTTTGCTAACGTCTTGCTTTTCCACATAGTACGTAAGAAACCGTCGATTGGACTGTCTTCTTCTTCTGGATTGCAGTCAATAGTGATACTGTCTGGGTTACTTTGATGGTTTTCAATGTCATCAAATATATTGCATATAAGCTTACCTTCTTTCCCACCCTCTTTCCATATCATATCTATTCCTGCATCCGTCAAGGCGGTGATGGTTGCCTTTATACCATCTGACCGTATAGAAAAATCCTCATCCTCGTATAGGATCTGAGTATAATTGTTGTCAGAAAATTCGATTGATACATAAGAAGGGTTTTGGCAGGTATCTTTTTGATACCAGACATGCTTAGTCGCTACAGCCTTGGGATCAAACGCTTCTTCGGCAGTCGTACTGTTGCAGCCGATGATAGATACCATCATCGCTATCCCGCCCAATAATACAGCTTGTGTTTTCATTTTCATCCTTTTTTTTGTGATAATTATAATTTACAGACTTCTGATATTTTGCTGGAAACGTATGAAATGTGCACTAATTATGTCTTTTTGTAAAACCGCTTAAAGCCTGATAATAGAGTGGTCGCCTCCCCTATAGGATTGGCTCCTTCCATCCCCATCTCGGCGATCATCGCTCCGATTGGATTTTGTTCACATTTATATGCTATAATGAGCACATGGGTAGGATAGATAAGGAAAAAGAAGAGATCGGCTGGATGAAGTTTTGGATTGGGGTGAGCGTTGCCTCAATCATGGGTCTGATCAGCTGGTTTGTCAATCATTACGCAGATGCAAACAATGTCATTTTGATTATGGATTTGCTGGCGATTGTTGTTTTGGCAGTTTTTATCGTCATGCTCAATCGCACTGCATTACGCAAAATAAAAGAATTGGAGAACTTATGATTACTGCCATGTATGTTGTGATTTTGGTCGCATTTGTTGGAGCTTTGAGCTACAGCATGATGATGACACTTCGAAGCTTTGATCAGTAATCTCTTTAGCCCGAGGCCAGCCCGCCAAAGAGCGCGGCGATGGTGGCCTCTCCTATAGGATTGGCTCCCTGGAGCCCCATCCCGGCGATCATGGCTCCGCTGAGTTTGGAAGCTGTTTATTAGCTCTTGAACCATTCAGTGCAGCAGAGCAACCAATAAAAAAAAGCAGGTGCAGCAATTGTGATAATTCGTATAGCTTTTTTGTTTTTTTCATTAGCAACAATGTCAAAGTTTGGCAAGTCATATACCCACTCAAAACCCCCCTCAACAATTGCAGCAAAAACAACGACGCGCACAAGAATGTTTTGTGAAAAAAAGACATCGTAATAAAACAATAAATGGGCAAATGCGCTTAAAAATATTGATGCAAGTATGTATTTAATGTTTTGCCCTGCAATACGATTCTTTTGCCTCCAGTATTTTATGTGAAATCCACTCATTTGATTACCTGATACACACCATATGCCAAATCTAACGTAGTGGGTAGCCAGTGGTATTTTGACAACGACATTGCACCTACGCCGAGGGCTAATCCAGTCCTATCATTTTGAAGTGCATCCACACCAATTGCGGCAATACCGAATCTTACCGCCATACCTGGAGGAGAAACTGTAGATGCGACCGATAACCCCAACCCAACAACATCACCGCTTTTTTCATTCATCCTTTCTAAGTCCAACACCCTCTCATATGCTTTTTCATAAGAGATTTTATGTTGCGATCTTCGTCTCATACTTGCTGCAACGATTTTCTGCGTTCGCAACTCTCTTGCTCTTTGTTGCGTGAGTCGATAATATTTGTGACCGTTCTTGTATGTGACGGTACTATTTCTCTGTTGATAATCTGCCATTGCATCATTATACAAATAAACCACCATCGCCGTCAAGGCACCCTCGGCGAAATCCCCGCCCGAGGCCGTCGAGGCCATCCCGCCAAAGAGCGCGGCGATGGTGGCCTCTCCTATAGGATTGACTCCTTCCATCCCCATCTCGGCGATCATGGCTCCGGAGAGCTTTTCATTTCCTGCAATCTTTTCTCCCAACAAGGTACCTCTTCCACTCTCAAAATAAGAGCAATAAATAATTCAAACAAGATCCACAAAATAATTGCAATAATCAGTGCTACCAATAAACTACCAAAAAAGTTTGGAACAATAAAAAATAAAAGCAAAATTATTGAAATCTCCAAACCAGAAATTATCGAAAAAAGAAAACGAAAAATTTTTTTTGGACGATAACATTTTTTACTGACAGGATCACGGAATATTTTCCTTCTTCTCAAAAGAATGTACCCATTAATACCATACATCATGATTACTCTTTAGTGCAAAGGATTTATTTCATTGTGAATAATATCGGCTGCAGTTCCGGCAGGCTTAATACTTAAAGAGGTAGATGTATACAAACCTCCTAATATATTGTCGATAAAGCCAATTCCTTTCCCTGTCAAATAGGCGCCAATATAATAGTTTGGCCTTTTGAGCACATCATTACCAAGTTTTTCTAAAATATCCATCTTGTGGTATTTTAATCCATACATCAAAAGCTTATATTCGGCTTTTGCTTCCATTTTGTACCATCCAATTCTATTGCCGTGTTGCCAATCTCTGAATCCGGTTGATCTACCCAAATAATCACCATAAGCATACAATGCTTTCGGAGCAGATACAACACCTTCGGCCAAATCTTTTCCACCTTTTGCGGCATTTTTCAACAACGAGCCTTTGCGCACCCTTCCAAACGCAGCTTTTTCCGCCATCATGTCAGACCAAGCCTCATTATACAAATAAACCACCATCGCCGTCAAGGCACCCTCGGCAAAATCCCCGCCAGAGGCCGCAGAGGCCATCCCGCCAAAGAGCGCGGCGATGGTGGCCTCTCCTATAGGATTGGCTCCCTGGAGCCCCATCCCGGCGATCATGGCGCCGCTGAGCTTGGAAGCAAATTGTTAAATATGACTTCTCAAAAAAGCTTTTAAAATTTGTTCTTCTGCTGTATTACAATGCACAAAACACGAAAAATATTGTGCATCGTGGTCAGGCACAATTGTTATTGCACCATCATACACAGTAGTCTCACCATTGTATTTATCAAACACTTGATCTTTCAATCCCATAATCATGGACATCACATGCTCTTCTTCCGGTTCTGTCACATAAAACAGCATTGATTCTAATATTTCATCGATATGATTAATGTCAAGCTTCTGATTAAAATATCGAGAAGTCTCTTGAGAATTTCTGCCAAAAAATTTTACGACAGAAAACCTTTCTATCTTCATTTTGTTCGCAACAATGCTTGTGTAACCATTTTCATAAAAAAAATCAATCAATTCCTTGGCTGTTTTAACTATTTGCTTTTTAATCTCGGTATTGTTATCAGAAAGCGTTGCATAAATTATTTCACCATATTCTATTGTCAAAATACATTCTTGGGCGTCAACATTGAAGCAAAAATTTTTTAGCATTACCAACCTCCTTCATATGGTCTATGGTACTGCATACTTTTTTGAGAAAGTCCTCGATGATAGTGCCAGTATTTTATATTTTTCCCATATGGCAAATTAAACTTTTTTGATAGCCTTGGAGAAAAGCCATGCTTTTCAATCCGCAAAACTGGCTGACCTGTTGACTTTAATCTTATCTGCAAAGGCTTGGCTTTTCCAAGAAATTCAAAAGCCAGTTTTCCACCTATAGCCGCTTCACCAACCATGAACTCAGCTTGATAAATAGGACCTTTTGCATACTCTGGGGCACCATCCAATGCCGCCATGGCACCATTGTATCCTCTTTTGACTGCCTTTCCTGCATCACGAGCGATACGACCGCTTTTGATCTCGCCATACAGTTTTTGCATAGATTGACCAAGCGTAAGCTCATTATACAAATAAACCACCATCGCCGTCAAGGCACCCTCGGCGAAATCTCCTCCAGAGGCCGCTGAGGCCATCCCGCCAAAGAGCGCGGCGATGGTGGCTATTATCCAAGTTGGCAATAATCGCAAAGAAACAGCAAAAGAAAATATTGTTTTTTATTTTTTCCTCATCACTTTATTTTGACTGTGGTCATCAAACTCTAAATATGCATGAATAAAGTCTTTCTCTTGTTTGGATAGATTTTTGTATTCACCGGTATATTTAATCTTCTCAATATATTTAGTTAGCTCAATTTTATCTGCTTCTATTGCATCGGAAAAGTCTTGTGCAAAATATGCAAAAGGATATTGTTCATAATCCTGTAAGAATTTTACATAATAATAAAATCTCTCTTCAACCGACAACTCTTTAATGCAAGGAAATACAGCTATCATCGAATCCATGGCATAATCATCATAAAAGAGTTTTATATATTTGGATATGGCTATCCATCTGTAATAGCTTGCAAGCCTACTTTTCTTCCCTATCTCTTTCTCTATCTGCTTGCCTTGATAATATACATCGGTAACAACATAAAGTATGCCCGCAAAAAATGCAACAAATACCAAGCTCAAAAAAAGTACTGTTCTTGCATATTTTTTCATTTTATTTCCAATGTTCCATAATAGGTAATGCTATTTTGCCAGTTATACCAATGTGGACCTTGATAAAATTTTATTTGCTTTGTTTTAGTGTTAAGCAAAAGACTCCTGACTGCTTGCCACTGTTTAAGATTATTTTTAATCGTTACACATCCAAAACTCAAAGCACCGTTATATAATCTTATTCCCGATCTTCCATTATGGTAATCATCAATTCTGCCATCGTTATATAACAATGAAAACCAACCTGGATGCTTTTGGGGATTTACATTATCTGTTATCAAGTATTTCCCTGATGGAGCAGCCTTCTGCCTGACACCACCATCGGTCACAGCAACTCGGCCATGTGCATCAACCTTTCCACCCGTAAAAGCATCTACGACTACATGTTCACCCGTGTCATTGTCAGCCATATAAAGTTTCTCTTCTTTCGTGTCAAGTACCGCACTGACCTCATTATACAAATAAACCACCATCGCCGTCAAGGCACCCTCAGCAAAATCTCCTCCAGATGCCGCTGAGGCCATCCCGCCAAAGAGCGCGGCAATGGTGGCCTCTCCTATAGGATTGGCTCCCTGGAGCCCCATCCCGGCGATCATGGCTCCGCTGAGTTTGGAGGCGATGGCGGAGATGAAGCCGGTCTTGAAATCTCCGCCTCTAAGAACCGTGATGAGCCCCTGGGTCATTCCGTGGCTCAGAGCCAGCCCGAAGTTCCAGCCATGCGTCCCGAAGGCCTCGGGCAGTCCGCTGGCAAACGAAGAATTGATCGAATAAGCAAGATGTTGCAGTATAATTTTATAATAATTTATCTAATGATATTATATCCTGCTTTGACTCTTCAATGCAATTGACAGTTTCTCTAATAAAGTCTTATCCAATTTTTTTCTTATTTTTTCAAATCTTGAGGTGGCTTTCTCATACTCCCGATTAGTAAAAAAAATCTTAATATTTTGTTTGCGGATAAATTTGTCAAAATTATTTTTGTTATATGATGAATACACAGTATTGCTTTTCTTATCGATGACAATATAGCTTAACGCTTTATCAAAAAAAATTTTTTCGTCAGGGCAATTAAAATATCTTAAAGGATACCTTATAGCAATAATGTAATTATCATTATATTTTACATCAAGGATATAGCTTAAATGTAATTTTTTATTTGCGAACGATCTTATTGCATCATAGCCACTATAGTATAAAAAGTAATCTCCCTTCCCAAGTTTGCCCTCATTGTAATACCAATAATGCAATGAGGCAAACGCTAAGATAATAACAATAAATATTTTCTTCATAAGGTAATCCCCCCATTTCCCAACCCCACTAAAAGTAGAATTAGGCTACAAGAGCCAACTTCTGGGCAGGAGTGATCCCGCCTATTGCCGTATTGGGTCGTTCGTTATTATACACCCAAAGCCATTTGGTTGCAAACTCTCTCACCTCCTCGATAGAATTAAATATGTATTGATTGAGCCATTCATACCGTACAGTACGGTTATATCTTTCGATATAAGCATTCTGCTGCGGTTTGCCAGGTTGAATATATTGCAAGACTATATTTTGCTTTGTTGCCCAATTTTGCAATGCTGCCGAAATATACTCAGGACCGTTATCACACCGTATGATCTTTGGCTTTCCTCTCCATTCAATGATTCTCTCTAAAGCTCTTATCACTCTTTGTGAAGGCAAAGAGAAATCAGCTTCAATCTCCAGTCCTTCACGGTTATAATCATCATTCACATTAAAGAGCCTGAAGCTTCTGCCGTCACCGAGATTATCATGCATAAAATCCATAGACCATACTTCATTAGGCATAGAAGACACACTAAGAGGTTCCGGTGTTTCGCGTTTGATACGCTTTTTAGGCTTGATGCGCATATTCAGTTCCGGCTCTTTGTATATCCTGTACACCCTTTTATGATTCCATCCATATCCTTTGACATTACGAAGATATAAAAAACAGAGTCCAAAGCCCCAGTTTTTTTGATTATGTGTCAGACGTATGAGCCAATCTGCTATCAGTTCATTTTCTTCATTGAGTTTGGATTCATATCTATAACAATACTCACTGATCTTAAAAGCTTTACAGGCTAAACGGATCGTAATCTGTTTTTCTTCAACCGCTTTGACAGCAATCTTTTTACGCAAAGATGGCTTTACCACTTTTTTTCGAGTGCCTCCTGTACTATTTCTGCTTTAAGACGCTCTTCTGCGTACATCTTTTTTAAACGACGGTTCTCCTCTTCAAGCTCTTTAAGTTTTTTCATCAAAGAGGCATCCATCCCTCCATATTTACTACGCCAGTTATAAAAAGTAGCACTGCTTATACCGTGCTCTCTACAAAGCTCTGGTACCGGTATACCACTCTCTGCCTGTTTTAAAATTGCCAATATCTGCGTATCGCTAAATCGCGACTTCTTCATAGAAAATCTCCTTACAATATTTTACTGGAATTTTCTACTTTTGGGAAGATTGGGTTTTTGGGAGGGATTACCGTTCCTTAAAATAATCTTTTCCAGATAAATTATACTTTTCGTAACACTTTTTTGTCAGTTTGAGCCTTAAGATTCCTTTTACCCAAATTTGTTATACTTGCTGTCTCAATTCTCTCGGGGTGCCGCAAGGCTGAGAAGATGATCCGTCTACCCGTCGAACTTGAACCAGACAACACTGGCGTAAGGAAGAGATACTGCAACAATCTATCAGTACTTCTGCCTATCCCAGTTTTACAAACTAAAACACAAGGATAGAAAATGAAAAACATCCACAAGATCACATTGGCAGCATTGTTGGCTTTTGGGGCTACAGCTATCAAAGCTGCAGACAACAAACCTGTACTCAGGGTCTATACCTACGATTCTTTTGCAGCCGACTGGGGACCCGCACCCAAGGTCAAGGAAGCGTTTGAGAAAGAAAACAACTGCACCGTAGAGTTCGTCCCCTCCTCCAGTGCTATCGGCTCTTTGCGCAAAATACAACTGGAGGGCAACTCCACTAAAGCCGATATCTTGCTGGGACTTGATACTTCCTCATATGAGCTTGGCAAGGTGACCGGGCTCTTTGCCAAGCATCATACAGATACAAGCAAGCTCACTCTTCCTCTCAAATGGGACGATGACGAATTTGTGCCCTATGACTATGCTTATTTTGCCTTTGTTTACGACAGCAACAGAACCAAAAAAGCTCCGACTTCCTTGGATGAGCTGGCCAATATGCCCAAAGATTTCAAGATCGTCATCGAAGATCCACGCTCCTCGACACCCGGCCTCGGGCTGCTGCTGTGGGTCAAAACTCAGTATGGCGACAAGGCATCTGAGTACTGGAAAAAGCTCGCCCCGCATATCCTCACTATCACCAAGGGGTGGTCAGAAGCTTACAATCTCTTTCTCAAGGGCGAAGCTGATATGGTCCTCTCATACACTACCTCACCGGCATACCATATGATCGCTGAGCATAAATATCAGTACAAAACAGCTAACTTCTCAGCAGGCCATTACGGTCAGATCGAAGTAGCCGCGGCCCTCAAATCCTCCAAGCACCCTAAACTGGCACAGAAGTTCCTTGACTTTATCACCTCCGAAAAATTTGCCGATATCATCCCTACTACCAACTGGATGTATCCTGTGCGCAAAACTTCTAAGGGACTGCCAAAAGATTTTGAGAAACTCTTTGTGCCTTCCAAGATGCTCCTGATAGACGGCAAAACAGTACAAGAAAATCGCAAAAGATGGATCGAGGAGTGGTCAGAAGCACTAAAAAAGTAACAAGAAAAAGTAGCAAGTAAAAGTACAGGAGCCGCCAATGTCCAAGTCCTTCTGGCGATTTTATTCCCCCTTTTTGCCCGGACTTGGTGCCTCGGCTGTGCTTTTTGGTATCGCCGGAGCGATCATTGCCACCCTGTTTGGAGAGATAGGCGGTTTCTCCTCCTTGTTCGTGGCATATGACCATCAGATATGGCGCCTGCTGAGTTTTACTCTCTATCAAGCATTTCTCTCCACACTGCTATCTGTCATTATAGGCATCATCCTCTCATGGGCGCTTGCCAGACAGTCAAGTTTTCCCGGCAGATCTCTTCTTGTGACGCTTTTTTCCTCATCACTTGTGCTCCCTTCTCTCATCGCAGCTTTTGGGATCATAACAGTACTTGGCAGGCACGGTTGGGTAAACAGCCTCTTGAGCGCTATAACCGGTCATACCTTCACAGGCAGTATTTACGGGCTTTTGGGCATACTTATTGCTCATACATATCTCAACGGATCGTTCGCCGCGGTAAATTTCCTCAAATCACTTGAGTCTATCCCTGTGGAGAAATACCGTCTGAGCCTCAGTCTCAGACTTACACCCTGGCAGAGGTTTAGGCATATAGAGTGGCAGGCTATCGAGAGTGCCGTGCTGCCTACCGCTTCAGTGATATTCATGCTCTGTTTTAGTTCGTTTGCCATTGTCCTTCTATTGGGAGGCAACCCGTCATACAACACGCTTGAAGTAGCAATTTATGAGGCAGTAAGGATTGACTTTGACATACCGCTGGCTGTCAGGATCGCATCCTTGCAGTTAATTATCTCTACGCTTATCATACTTGGCAGCATGAGATTTAAAGGTAGCCTATCCAATCTCAAACAAAGCTCCAGGCTGATTCCATGGAGAGACCCAAAAGTTTATAGAGTGTTACAAATAATCATCATTGCCCTATTTACACTCATCTACACACTTCCTTTTATTGCTATAGTCGTCGAAGGGAGCAGATCGGATATATGGTCGATTCTAAGCAAGGATATTTTTCTGCGCTCGCTGTGGACAAGCCTTTCTCTTGCTTTGGCATCTGCGCTTATTGCGGTTGCATTATCTCTTGCACTTGCGCAGGCTCAAGCAAGTATATCTGTAGATGAAAAAAATGTAAAAGGCAGACTCTCCCGGGCTCTATCTATGATCATACAGCTAAGTGCCAATCTCTATCTCGCTGTTCCTACTATGATAATGGGGCTGGGTTTTTTCCTTCTGGCCCGTAGTATGGGCGGCGATATATCCTCATATGCTGTTGCCGCTATTATTATAGCCAATGTCCTGATGTCACTACCTTTTGCATATGCCGTGCTTACACCTGCATTTAGAAGGGTTTGGAAGCGCTATGGGAGACTGTGCCAGTCTCTGGGACTTAGCCCTTTACAGCAATGGAGATATGCACTGTGGCCGTATCTGCGCAATTCCTTATCATATGTTTTTGCTCTATCTTTTGCCCTATCTCTTGGAGATCTTGGAGTCATAGCGCTCTTTGGCAATAAAGACATCACAACCCTCCCCTGGTACCTCTATCAACTGATGGGATCGTACCGCAACAGTGATGCCGACGGTGTAGCTCTGATATTGCTGGTTCTGATAATGGTATTATTTTCGTTGACTAATCTATTTAGAAAAGGTATAGATCATGCTTGAGTTGCACGAAGTAAACTATCGTTATGAAAGCAACGGAGAAAATATAACATATAGATATGACCTTGATATCTCAGCCGGTGAAGTGGCGGGAATACTTGGTCCAAGCGGCAGCGGCAAATCCACAATGCTTGATCTGATCGCAGGATTTTTAACACCTTTTAGCGGAAATATAGTATTCGACGGCAAAGTGATCACCAATCTGCCTCCCGAAAGCAGACCCGTATCGATACTTTTCCAACACCATAATCTGTTTGAGCATCTAAGTGTCCTGCAAAATGTGTTGATCGGTATCCGTGGAGAAATCAAGGGCAACTCCGATGAGATAGAATTGGCAAAAGATATACTTTCACAAATGAACATACTCGATCAAAAGGACAAAAAAGTATCCGATTTATCAGGCGGGCAGCAGCAAAGGGTAGCATTGGCAAGAGTGCTGATCAGAAAAAGGCCCGTACTGCTGCTGGATGAACCTTTCACCGGACTTGATATAGACACAAGAAAAAAAATGCTTCAATTGGTACGCGATATCACAAAAGAAAACAAACACCATACCGTCATGGTCACACACGAAAAAAGCGATTGTGACGATATAGCTGACAAAGTATATACTATGAATAATGGTATTTTGATTTAGAAAAGCCCCTCCCCAAAGCGGAGAGGCAATAATTGATTAGGAGGACTCTAATCCGAGAGTGTTTCAAAAGGAGACTTGATGAACGATAAAAGAGAAAAATATCCATCACTCCCGGATAGAATGCAAGTATAGCCAATTTCGGTCACAAATAAGTCAAGTCAATTTTCTTATATATTTGTATATCTTGAGTCCCAAAAATATACCGATCGCATCAGCGCCCAGATCTGCCCATTCGGCACTACGATGAACGGCAAAAAGCTGGGATATCTCAATAAACCCTCCATAGGCAATCAACAAAATCATTGCTTGCCAATAATCAATACGCCACCCCATACGAAGCAGCAAACCAAGCACCATAAATGCCCCTGTATGATTGAGTTTGTCTGACCAGCTAAAAAGCGGAGCTACCACTTCTCCCGGCAATATGGACAAAATATAACTGCCAAGCAAAGTGATAATAAAAATCAAACGCCAAAAAAGACTATATTGCCTCATTAATCCTCTTTGCGATAAAAGCGGCAAACTTATCATGATCATTTGGACAGCCAACAACCCTATAATCTTCATATCCGATCTTTTCTGCGATCTCTCGATGCTCAATATCAAGCTCAAAGAGTGTTTCTGAATTATCAACAGTAAAGGAGATCGGATAGACAACAACCCTGGTGTTGGACGGATTTCGTAGCAAGTCGGTCAAGCTTGGCTCAAGCCAGGCCGATCTGCCCACTTTTGACTGATATGCGAGTCTGATATTTCTAAACTCAATGCCTCTTGCTCTAAGCTCATCGCTCACTGCGGCGACCTCTGCTTCGACTTGATCTTTGTATGGATCGCCCGCTTTTATGATACTCATCGGCAAACCGTGAGCAGAAAAAATCAAATCATACTCTCCCAAATCGACATCAGATGCAGAATCGATAATACTTGAAGCCACGATATCAACATAATCCGCATCCTGACCATATGGATCAATTACACTTAGGTCAAACTCATATCCCATAGAAATAGCTTTGGCTTTTAGATCTTCTACTGACGATAATGTAGTGGTAGTAGAATACTGAGGATACATAGGGAATGCTATGATCCTCTCTATCCCCTTATCTCTAAATTCCTCCAAAGCTTTATCGGCAAACGGCGGCACATACCTCATGGCCGGTCGCACAGGCAGACCTGAAAGCTTCTCTACTTTTTTGGCAAGCGAGGCCGTGATCTTGGATAGCGGAGACTTGCCGCCAAGTTGCATATAATTCTCTTTGGCCTCATCAAGCCTGCTCCTGATGATCCTGCTACCAATGAATCTGCGCAATAAAGGATTCACGGGGAGTATATTGGGGTCAGAGAACATATTGCGCAAAAACAGCTCTACTTCATCTATATTGTTCGGACCGCCCATATTGAGCAGGAGCACTGCTTGCTTCATACTGCCTCTCCACCAAATATCATCAGGAGATTTTTCTCAAATACTCAGAGACGGTGTTGTACTCCTCAAACACACCTGAGCAAGTCAAAGATGAATCTATAGAACCAAGCACATATACTGAGAGCTCTCGACCCTTGAGCAGCTCAACAAGCATACATTCTTCACTGCCGATTGAGCGTCCGTCTATGATCACATAATACGGGCGCTTTGTTCCGAGAGTCTCGAAGAATTTCTTGATATCATTTTCCACCATAAATTCATAGCCGGCAAAAGTCAGCGCATCTTTATGTATGCGATGAATCAATTCACTTGAGTTGCTGAACATAAGTATTGATTTTTTATTTGGAGCAAGTGTAGCCTCCCTGGCCTTATCGGTCTCTTCTTTAGACTGATCTGCGTCATTCTCCTCTGCGCTGATCATGGTTTTTAAAACCTGGCTGAGTTGCCCCAGATTTATTGGCTTGGAAATATAGTCATCAAACCCCTTTCTGAGGTATTTCTCCCTGTCTCCTTGCAGCGCATTTGCAGTCAAAGCGATAATGGGAGTATGAGACATGCCTTTGTCGTGTTCATGCTCAAGTATCTTTTTGGTAGCCTCCACTCCGCCCATTACCGGCATCTGAATATCCATCAATACTGCATCAAACTCGCCTGAAATATACTTTTCATAGGCTTCTTGGCCATCGCTTGCAACTGTCGAATCTATTCCCATATCGCTTAATACCCTAACTATGAGCTTTTGGTTTATTGGATTGTCTTCTGCTACAAGTATCCTAAGTCCGCTGAGAGAAATAGCAGATTTGTCCCCATCGTTAGACTCCTGCTTATCTCCGGCAGCGATCATGCTTTCGTAAGCGCGTATGATCTTGGAGGCCGTAAGAGGTCTGTAAATGATCCGATCGACTATATGCGATATCTTGTCCGTAAGACTTTTATGCTTGGCGGTGCTAATCAATATTATCTTTTTGTCAAGGCCCAGTAAAATATCTATCTTTTCTCTTGTTTCTTTGTCGGTATAGTCAAGCAAAAGCACATCAATATCATCTATGGTGTCAAGCTCCTGTTCGCTCACAACTCTATACCGCCCACCGCTTGCACGTATATATTGTGCCAAATTGCGTTCCATTTGCCTCAGGGCTGACTCGCCGGAATGAAAATAAGCAAAACTTACCCCCTTGAGTCTCTCTTGGAGATTTTCATCATTTCCTGCTATATCAAACGTAAGTTCGAAGTAAAACTCGGACCCCTTGCCCTTTTCACTGGCAACATCAAGCATGCCGCCCATATGACTGATAATATCTTTCGTAATCGTCAAGCCAAGCCCTGTGCCCCCAAACTCTCTGGTAGTACTAATATCAGCCTGAGAGAAAGGCTCAAATATCTTTTGTATCTGTTCAGGTTCTATTCCAATACCGCTGTCCTTGACACTGAAGTGGATAGTTACTTTTCCGTCCTGCTCCCTGATTTTTCTTGCTTCCACATTGACCGAACCGCCCTCATTTGTGAACTTTACCGCGTTGCCTATCAGGTTAGTCATCACTTGCATCAATTTGGTAGGATCACCAAGCACTAGAGGCAGCGAAGGATCAATAAAGGCACTGTACTCTATCCCTTTTTCGAGAGCTTTTGCCGCATGAGGCTCTATCGCTTTCTCGAGATGCTCTATGATGCTAAACTGTATGGTTTCAAGCTCGATCTTGCCCGCACGTATTTTGGATAGATCAAGAATATCATTTACGATCTTGAGTAGGTTTTCCGAACTGCCGGCAATAACATCCATGAACTCTTCTTGCTCAGGATTGAGAGGAGTGCTTCGCATCAACTGAGTAAAACCGAGTATGCCGTTAAGCGGCGTACGAATCTCATGAGACATATTGGCCAGGAAAAGATCCTTGGTCTTTTCAGCCTGCAGCGCCCTCTCCTCTGCCGCCCTGGCATCCAGGGCAGTCCTTGACAAAAAGCGATAGATAGCGCTTCTATCCCCTTTGTTTATGATCAGTTCAAGCTCCTTGCGCCTTTCTTCATCCAGATCACTGACTATCTCTTTCAAGCTCTCTTCAAGTACAAGTTTCTCTTTTCTGCTGCTGCTTAGGGATTTTAGGACAAGCAACAGAATTATCAAAGACACAAGAGCAGCCGCGAGATACTGCATCAGTCTTAATCTTTTTTGGGCCACAACTTTAGCCGTCAAGATATCGGTATCTGACGCTACTGCCCTGTGAAGATTATTTATGCGCTCAAGAGCAGTGCCATAAACATCTTCTATCTCATACAGCTTAGTCTCAAATCTGCCATTACCGATATGCTCAAAAATATCTCCCCTGATATCGGCCAGATCGCTCTTGATACTTATCATATCATCGCTTTTGAGATAAATCAAATTAGCCGTATTGTTTATAAGTTCCTGGAGCGAAAAACCTTTTCCCTCTAGTGCGAGCTCCCAACTCTTCAACTCCTGCATGTCAAGCTTTTTATGTGCTGATATATATGCAGCAGCCAAAGTTCTCTCATCAAGAATTGATCTGCGTTCAGACAAAATGGCTATAAAATTTTGCATATTTCTCTTTATGCCTGTCTCAACATTTTTGAGATCTTTCCCCAATACATTATAAAGTTCATTGACAAGGCCGTTGCTTTTTGGATTTGTCAGCATACTGATTTTGCTCTTATCCAGGCTATCAACACTCATGCGCATATTCTTGATATCGCCCATAAAATTGTTTGCAGCTTGTATGTATGAGTCGCTCAATTTGTATCGAGTGATTCGGTCTATTGTATTTTTAAAAAATTTATCGAGTCTCTTTCGGCTATCCTCAAGCTCATCCAGATAATTCACACCATTCACACCAAGATACAAGACACTGTAAAATTTCTCTTTTGCATACAGGTTTTCGAGCTTGGCAATATCAGAAAGTATTTTTATAGTATTGGCGCTTTGTTGGTTTCTGTTCATTTCCAGATATGCATTGAGAGCCTTGTATCCAAAAAACAGCAAAGAAAGAATCGATAGGAACACCAACAGATAACTGATACCTTTTTGTCTCATCATCTACCCTTGCAGCTTTTTTGTAAAAGATTTTTTTAGTTGGAGCAATAATGACTCCATATGTTCGCTACCAATATTTCCAAGCAACAGTATCGATCTTTGACCAAGTATCTCTTGGAGATTTTTCCATGAATTGGAAATTTTGGAAATGATCTTTTTGTCATCATCATTCCAATATTGGTAAGATATGATAGAAGAGAGTCCATTCTCAAAATCGTTTATATTCTTTTCAAGCTGAGACGATTTTTCATTGTCTTTACCGACATAAGTATACTCAAGGATCAAATCAGCAAGTATTTGTCTGGAATTGTCTAGCAAGAACGCTATTTTTTGTTCGGGAGACAATGCCATAAGCATTTGGGGCAGCTTGCTATTTAGCTCCTCTTGCAGTTCTCTTTTGATTTTTACCAGTTTGGCCAGCTTATTGTTTTCAATGTTTGAGCCCGAAAGCGAACTGATGATATATTTTGCTTTGGCAAAAAGTTCAATAGTCCTGGCCCCTGTACTGCTTTTCAGATCAACACTTAGATGTCGCATCGCGTTACTGAAGGTTTTCGCACTTTGGGCAGCCTGGAAGCCAAAATAAACTTTTCTTGGAAAAGAGTTGCCCAGTGCATAATATTTGATGGACGAATTCATAGCATACTCAAGTTCACTTATTTTCTCCAAAAATAAAAAACTTCTTTTTGGCTCCGCATGCCCTGATGTGATTACAAACAGAAGCATTGCCCATATCAATATTACTTTCAATACATACTCCTTATGCTTTTAAAAATAATAAAAAATAACTTGAAAAAATTATACCAAATAAATGTCAAGTTTTGGACAAATCAAAATCTGGCATCAGCCAATGTCAGTGCAAAAAGTACACTTATCCCCTCTTTTGAGAGTATATCGTATGCCTCCTGAAGCGTACTGCCGGTGGTGACGATATCATCGACAAGTATGACTTCGGTGTCAAAATTGGCATTGACCCTATAATCTCTGGGATGGCTTAGACGATACTTCAGACTTTTGCCGGCATAACTGACTCTATTTTGCGCTAACAGTCCCGAGTGGACTACATTTATCTTAGGGTTTTTGACCCAATGTGTCAACAAGGAAGTATGAGAATATCCGCTTCCTATATATTCATCTATACCGACAACTGAAACAGTCTGAGATATATTTTTGCCAAAATCATCCAAAAAAGGTGCGATAAATTTTCTGCCGAAATATTTGTATATCCTGTAACCAACAGGTGTATGCTTGCTCAACAAAAAAGGCTCTATACTCTTATATCCAAAAAGACTCACTACCTCAAGAGTCCCAACTTTTCGCCTGCTTATCTCCGGCCCAAAATACCTCTCTAAGCATTCGGAGCAGAAAATCTCTCTTGATAATTTATGACAGCTGTAGCAACGCATATGCAAATTTTATCTGACTTGCGATGAGTTTTAACTTGGGTTAAGAGACTTTGGATATATTCACGAAAAATTTATTCAAGGAATCACCAATGATACCTTTTGATGATGAAGATCTTTGCATCGCTATCAAAAACTATCTGCCCGAGATTGAAAAATATGTCGCCTCACATAACGGCACAATGCGCTATCTCGGTGTAAAAGACAGTATCACTTATATAGAACTCGGCGGCAGCTGCAATGGATGCTCTATGAGTACGCTCACTACCAAGATGGTAGTGCAGAAAAAACTCCGGGAACTTATACATCCTGAGCTGACCGTAGAGAGCATTTTCCCTGGACAGGAGGATCAACTGCCTGACGGACTTGTGGACTGCTGATCAAAAGACCAGAAAAGACTCTCAAAGCCTATAATTTTGCCTTGGCGAACCAAAACTCCCTCCTTTTGCAGGAGTGATATCTTGGTAGATACGCCCTCTCCGCCGCTGTAGTTTCCTATATTGCCGTTTGCAGGCACTACCCTGTGGCACGGTACTTCGGGAGCATAAGGATTTTTCCCTACCGCGCTTCCCACGGCTCTGATGGCTTTGGTATCGAGATATCTTGCTATCTCTGAATAGGTAGTGACTCTTCCTTTGGGTATCAGCTTTAGAGCTTCCCATACTTTTTGCTGAAATTCTGTGGGCAAGAGCTTCTCCTTAATCTTTATCTGATAAAATAGTACCCAAAAAGCAAGGATCGACGCAATGTCCAAAAACATATTTTTTTTGCCGGTAGCAGCTATCTTAATCGCATTTACGGTCAGTGGTTGTATACCCTCTCACAATAGATGTTTTAAAGGGATGGAAAAACTTGGATACTATTGCTACAAGAACTATAACTACGGTAGAAATCTCTCTGAAAATTACAAAAAGGGAGTTAGAGACGGCTGTCGCACCGGTGAAGGACATTTTGTAAGAGACTACTCTCTCTCAGCTGTTTCCGAAGACTACAAAAAGGGTTGGGATGCAGGACGAGCTACCTGCAAACTCATTATTCCTGAAGAAGCAAAGCCAGGCATGAGAACACAGTACCAGCAGGATATAGATCAAAATAAGTTAGAAAATAAAAATTAGAAATCAGAAAATTTCAAACTCTAAATATAATTGATTGGATCTTTGACTCCTGCCTCCTCGAATCCTTTGAGCCTTAGACGGCAACTATCGCATACTCCGCACGCTTTATCGCTATTTTTGTAGCAACTCCAGGTATGGCCCAGATCAACACCAAGCTCCAGGGCTTTACGGACTATATCTGATTTTTTCAGATGTACAAGAGGCATTTTGATCTCTATGCTTGTCTCATCTTTGGTGCCCATGTCAACGGCCCTTTCCATAGCCTCTATGTAGCTCTCTTTGCAGTCTGGATAGCCGCTGCTGTCCTCTTCTACCACACCTATGTATATCGCTTTGGCATTGTGTTTTTCGGCTATTGCAGAGGCAATGGAGAGGAAAATACCGTTTCTAAATGGCACATAAGTCACCGGCACACCCTCTTCTATCCCTCCGGTTGGAACTTCTATGCTCTGGTCAGTCAGTGCCGAAGCACCTATCTGCTCAAAAAACGGCAGATTTATCTCATACTTTTCCATCACTCCAAGATCATCGGCAATCTCTCTGAATGCCGCAAGCTCTCTCTCCTGGGTTAGTTGACCGTAGTTGAAATGTACAGCTATGATCCCATACCCGGTCTGTGCCGCGATAGCAGCGGAGACTGCACTGTCCATGCCTCCAGATATGATACATACGGCTTTTTTCTTCTCCATCGAATAATCCTTATATGTTTTATCTTGCCAAGAAGAGCGATTTTACCCGATTTTGGGTAAAATTCGGCATGATTTTTATAGAGAACAAAACAAAGCTTGATATCGATACCAGTCTGCTTGATAATATAGCCTCATATATGAGCAATAGAGATATAGAGCTAATACTTTGCGACGATACGTATATAGCAAAACTAAACCGCGAGTACAGGTCAAAAGAGAACGCAACGGACGTACTTAGTTTTCCGCTTGAAGGCGATATGCCTCATATGCCGCTTGGTACGATAGTGATATCTCTTGATCGTGCCGTTTTCAAGGCAGATGAGCTTGGGCATTCTGTAGATGATGAGGTTGCTCTTTTGTTTATTCATGGCTTATTGCATCTTTTGGGCTGCGATCATGAATCTGATAGCGGACAGATGAGAGAAAAAGAGCATAAACTTATCAAAAAATTTTCTCTCCCCTCAAGTCTGATAGTCAGATCGGAGGACTCATGACAGATATACTCGTTTTTATCGCATCGCTGACAGTGCTCATATGGGGTGCTGATCTACTGATAAACCAAAGCGAAAAAGTAGCAAGAAACTTCGGCTTATCGGAATTCTTCATAGGTGCTACGCTTATAGCTTTGGGTACCAGCCTGCCTGAGATGGCAGCCTCTGTAACCGCCAGCATCGAGGGACACGGGGCTATATCGATCTCCAACATCATCGGCTCGAATATCCTCAATATCACACTTGTACTGGGTCTTGTCTTTCTTATCTCCGGACAGATAGATCCTGATAGAGATTTTTTTGCCAAAGACAGTAGCTGGGCACTTTTTCCGGTATTTATATTTATACTTATGGTACTCGATGGAAGGCTGTCACGGTTTGACGGTATGCTTTTGATGATATTGATGGGTGCATATCTGCTGTTTTTGATAAGAGACGGCAAAGAGATCATAGTTGCCGAGCTTGAGGAGATATCAGAAGGAGAAGATGAGAGATTTGCCTGGGGTCGCACGGGTCTTCTGCTTGCAGTCGGTTTTATTGCGGTAGTGCTGGGAGCTGACTATCTGGTGGAGAGTGCCTCCTCTATCGCCCAAAGATTCGGAGTCAGTGAGTGGATCATAGGGATCGTTATGATAGCTATGGGCACCTCTATGCCGGAGCTTGTGGTCTCTATCATAGCTGCCCGCAAAGGCAAATCCGAAATGGCCATAGGCAACATCATCGGCTCCAATATGGCCAATATCTCCATAGCGCTGGGCGCTGCTTCATTTGCAAGCCCCATAGAAATAGATATCAGCAAATATATCTTTGATATATCTACTATGTTGACAGCAACACTTATGCTTGTCTTTATCTCAGCCAACAGGCTTTATACTAAGCCTGCGGGCATAAGCCTGTTGATAGTGCTGGCTCTATTCCTGCAGCATACAGTGACGGCTATTTGACACTACTACTCTTGCTGCCGGATGTTTTCTTATCATCCTTTGGGGCAAAAGCACTCTTGTTGGTATCTTCTTGAGATATTTTTCGAGACTTTCTACTTTTGAGCATTTGGGTGAAGCGCTTGCCCATATTGGCAAGAGCCTCGTCCATAGCATAGACTATTGCGCCAAATACCGCGCGTGTCTCGTGACTTGTAGCGCTATTGCCTGCGAGCTCATTTAACTCTTCGAGTTCATCCATCCCAAAATCTCTTGTCATGAACAAAAGAGCATTATAGTTGTTGTCTCTCATTTTTTTGACGAATGATTTTTCCATATATTTCAACTCTTTTTCGCCTAACTTTCGATTCATGTTTGAATATACCTGTTTCATCATAGGGATGAACATCTTTCGAAAAAATTCGATCAATGTTTCCTCGTCATAAAGTCTCTTGACTATAGATTTTACCGTTTCGGTGCGATTTGACGGCAGCGGATCTCTTTTGATGCGAATCAGAAACTGGCGATAAGCTTCTGCGGTATCAGGCTCTTCCATCAGTACTTGAGCGCTAACGAGTTTACGCAAGACATCATGCTTATAGTTAGCGATTATCTCATCCATCTCATCTTCACTCAGATTCCGCTGCAGATATTCCCTGAATCTAATAGAAAGCATCTGACTGTCCTGCATCAAAGGTGCGCTTCCTGCACCCATAGATGCAAACATTTGCCCCATACCGTCAACCATCTGCTCAAATTCTATTAATTGATCCTCGGATCCTGAGATCAGAAGATATTTCTCCACCTGCTCAGGTGTAGCCGAATAAAGCAACGCTATACTTGATACAAAAAGTATAAATTTTTTCATTATATCTCCACTATTATTGTTGGTGGCATATTTTATCCAAATAAAGTAAACACATCAAAACATCAACAAAAAACGGTACAATACCGCTATGAAAACAATAGCAAAAACATTACTTATAATCTCAGCCATTTTTGTCGCCTCGGCATGCACTCAGGTAGTTACCGCTCCTATCAGCATAGCGGGAGCTACCGCCGGAGCCGCACTTGACGTGGCCGGATCTGCGGCTGGCGCAGTCGTGCATACTGTTACCGGTGGGGACTGATTTGCAGGTTTGATCCTGCCTGTTTCAAAAGAGTCAAAACTTGGCGATTCAAAACCGGCACTAAATTTATTGGAGGCAGAAAGATGTCAGCGCTTATCATAGCTATAGTACAGCTATTGCACACGATCATCAATATCTACATTTGGATCATTATCATTTCAGCTCTATTTAGCTTCATCAGACCTGATCCATACAATCCCCTTGTCAAAGCGATTTATCAACTCACTGAACCGGTTTTTATATGGATCAGGCGCAAACTGCCGTTTGTCGTGATCTCAAACATCGATCTCTCTCCTTTGGTAGTATTACTTGCTCTGCAATTTATTGATACACTTTTGATAAGATCTATATATTAGGATATTGGGATACAGAATGAGAATAGTAACGGTACTATCAATTGTACTGCTCTCATCATTTCTCCTTCAGGCACGCACGCTCAGCTATGAGAGCATTCATGCCATGCCCAAAAGTGTCGAGAAGGACTACTATATATGGAGATACATCCTAAGTCCAAAAAGCAGCAAGCAGGAAGCCCAAAAGCTGATAAAAGAGACTTTTAGAATAAATGGCAAACTGGCAAAGGCATACAAGAAAAAAACGGGCCACAAAGCCCCGGTACGATCAAGAGCCAAGTCTCGCCCCAGCAAAAAAGAGGTGGCTACATACAAGAAAAAAATCAAAGCTACCCTTGATCTGCTTAAAAAGGACAAACCATTTCAAGAGTGGCTCAAACTCCCTCTGGATATGAAAATCTTTGTCTTCAATCATGCCGGCAAAAGCGGACGCAAAATGCTGGATCGCCCTATTAGCGGTAAGCTTTTTGCACAACTAAGCACCGACTATAGTTTCAATGACTCTATCTACAGGATCAAAAAAGAACATCTTCCAAACTGGAGAAAAAATCTTCTCCATCTGCCTGCCAAAAACCATAAATTGTCATATGCAAGCCTTGTAAAGCTTGGCTTTATCGCTCTGTATGAGGGCAGAACAAATATCGCTGAGACATATTTTGTGCTTGCGTCCAAAAAGGCTCAAGACAGAGACGATCTGGACAAAGCACTCTTTTGGGCATATATAAGCAATAACAACAAAAAATATCTAAAAAGTCTTGTAAACAGCTACGAGATCAATGTCTATACTCTGATGGCACGGGATATACTTCACCTCAAGTACCCCTCTGTTATCACCCCCTCCCTTCCAAAAGCCCACTTGATGGACAAAGAGATATCAGATCCGATCTTTTGGGCAAGGCTCAAGAAAAAGATATTCTCAAAAAAATATAATCTCAAGAGTCTGGCCCAAGAGTTCAAATCTGCCGAAGCAATAGGATACTATACTTATATCATGGCCAAGGCCAGCAGAGAAAAGGATCAGTATTTCCCTATGCCCTACAGAGACATACTATCCAAGCTCCCCAAAAGCCGCCAGGCTATACTCTACGCGATAGCAAGACAGGAGAGCAGATTTGTTCCTGCCAGCATCTCTGTTTCCTATGCATTGGGAATGATGCAGTTTATGCCTTTTCTTGTGCGCCATATCGCCAAACAAAGGGGTGAAAAAGTTGATTATGATTCGATGTTTGATCCACGCAAAGCTCTGATCTATGCAAACGAACACATGAACTACTTGACCAAGTGGCTCAAGCATCCACTTTTTATCGCATATGCTTATAATGCCGGTATCGGATATACACGCCGCCTGATACGAAAAGAATTTATGTTCAACGGTAAGGGTCCATATGAGCCATACATCAGTCTTGAGCTTGTTGATAACGATCAGGCCAGACACTATGGTAAAAGGGTTCTTGCCAATTATGTAATATATATGAACAAGCTTGGTGTGCCTCTTCGTATAACCGATCTTCTCAAGACGCTTCATTTGCCTGAAAAAACAGATAATTTCAGAAAAAGGAAACACAAAAATGGCTGATCGTAGAGCTATAGCCTTCACTGGACCAAGCGGCAGCGGCAAAACCACACTGATAGAGAAGATATCTCTAAAATTGAGCAGGCACAGAAAAATAGCCATCATCAAGCACGACCCCAAGGATAAGGCAATGTTTGATCAAAAGGGCAAAGATAGTGACAGGTTTTATCGAAGCGGAGCTGATGTGGCAGTGGTATCTAATACGCGTACAACGCTCTTTTCTCATCACAAAAGAAGTATACTGGAAGTAGCTGATATGTTTGGCGAATTTGATCTTTTGCTGGTAGAAGGGCTCAAGACGCTGCCATTACCAAGGATAGCGATATTTCGCACCAAAATAGAGGAGGATTATATCCCATATGTTGAGGCTTTGGCCATAGACAACTCTATCGATCCAAAAGACTATGAACTGCCATCGAGTCTTGATATTCTCGATCTTAACGATCTTGAGAGTATAATCAAATGGATAGATTCGCACTCTACTACTATCAAGGACAAATTGAATGCAAACGATTTTTGACTCTATACAGACCATCGCCGTAAACGTAGATGCCCTGATCAAAGAGGGAGAGCTGGGATATAGCTCCAGCCAGAATGCCACGGGCGATACACAGCTGAAAATGGATGTAGCAAGCGACAGGTTGATAGAGAAATCATTGAGCGCACTTGCCCATGTCCGTGCTATCATCAGCGAGGAAAAAGACGAAGTGCTTGTGCTTAACAAAAACGCTCAATATACCATTTGCTATGATCCGCTTGATGGCTCAAGCATAGTCGATGCAAATTTTGCGGTGGGCTCTATATTTGGGATATATGAGGGTGAGCCATCCGGAGCCACTCTTGCGGCATCGGTATATGTGATATACGGTACGCATATAGAAATGGTCTCTGTAATCAAGGGCGAAAAACCCGTCAGACACCGATTCGTGCACGGATCATGGCGACATATAGACGACACCTTTGCCCTCAAAGAGAAGGGCAAGCACAATGCTCCAGGCGGCACACAGAAAAATTGGCTGCCGATGCACAAAACATTTATTGACGGCCTTTTTGCTGAGGGTTATCGCCTCAGATACAGTGGAGGGATGGTACCCGATCTACACCATATATTGGTCAAAGGCGGAGGGATATTTAGCTATCCTCCCACATCTGATGTCCCTCAAGGTAAGCTTAGGATACTTTTTGAGGTGCTCCCTTTTGCATTGATCTTTGAGGCTGCGGGAGGACAAGCTGTAGACGACAAGGGCAATAGGCTGCTTGAGCTCACTCCTGCACATCACCATGCTACTACACCATGCTATTTTGGCTCAAACTATGAGATAGAAACCCTCAAAAAAGCCTATGGGATAGCATAATGGCATCACAGATGGATGAATTTGAGCTGGCTCTGGAGGAAAAAACCAAAGAATTAAAGGCCTGCCAAGCGGACAAAGGCTACAAAAGCTGCTTTCCCTGCCCTCAGATTAATGACTGCAGGATCAGGGATGAGTATGTCAATGCCGTGTATGAGAGCATGAACAAAGGCAAAGGTGGAGGATTCGAGTTTTAGATTTGTCATGTTCACTCCTTACCCTCTCCCTCCAGATCCTTTGGCAACTCCAGAGCCTCTATGCGCCCCAGCGCTCCAGCCCCTGCTATGCCTTGGAGTGAGCCATACATTTCAGTCGTGTTCTGCAAGACTCCGTCTATGAGCTTCTGGCGGCGTTTCCAGCTTGCCATTAGTGAGCGGCGCTCTTTGTCGAGTTCTGATTGCATCTGCGTGAAACCATCGACAATAGCCTTAAGCTGCATCTGAAACTCATTGCCGGTAAGATAGTTGTAGAGCAAAGTCATCTTATCACCGCGGTTTTCCTCTCTTTGTACCGTTTTGTGTACTCGGATGAGACTCTCTCGCAGCAGGCTCACCGAACCTTTGAACTCCTCCAGAGAACAGACCCACACTCCGTCCACCCAGCCCATTCGCTCCATTCCTGGAGGATAGACCGAGGTTACCAGCACTCCGATGTCGGCATGGGCCCCGAGCATATCTTGTTTTAGTTTGGATATCCAGCCGTCACTCCACGCCTTGGTATTTTTGGATTCATAGGCTATCACACCGCAATTTTGGAGTTCCCTGGTATGTACTGTCTGTATGCAATCGGCCCCAAAGGCGCCCTTTTTGACCTCCTCAATAGTGTCAAACGGAAATTGAGCTCTCAACCAATCCTCTATCATAAGCTCCAGTGCTTCGCCCTGCACCTGCATGCTCCCCTGCTCCGCTTTGCGTTTGGCAGCATCGATATCACGCCTCATCTGCTCGATCTGCTCATCCTTTGCTTTGAGTTTGAGAGCTATCTCATCATCGATGCTCTTTTGGAGCTTGCGTTTCTCCTCGGCCAAGCGCCTGGAGAGCTCCAGTTCCGCTTCAACTTTGGCTTTGGAGGCTATCTCTTCTTTTTCACGCTTTAGCCGCTCTATCTCCACCTTGGCAGCGTTGAGTTCGGCCAGTTGCTTTGATTTGGCCTCCAGCTCTTTTTGCATGGCTGCCATTGCTTGGCTTTGCTCGTCAAGTATCTCCTTTCGCAGGCTTTGGGCGAGAGCTTCCCTCTCCTTGTGTAGCTGCTCGCGGGTTGCTTTGCGCAGCTCTTCGTCAAATTTCTCTTTTTGCTCCTTGATATGATCCTCTTTGGCTTTGAGATCATCAAAGGCCCTTTTGTACTCCTGCCGCTTGGCCTCTATCTCCTCTCTAAGCTTCTTTTGCTCCGCAAGGTTTTTTTGCCTGTATTGCTCTTCTATCTGGTGATAGAAAATCTCGTCTATATCAATCTTAGTGCCGCAGTTTGGACATTGGATGGTATTTGCACCTGACATAACAGTTCCTGCCTCATATTTTTGCATATTTTATCAGATTTTACTATCTGTTTGGCAAAATATGTCAAACTGACATATGCTTGGCTGCTATGTTAGTTTGATTCGTATTCGCAATAATCTATATCATAGTCCTGCAATTCGTTTTTTGCGTTGTATTGTTCGCCCGCACAGTCGCCGCTATGATACTCAGATTTATCTTTCAGATTTTTCTCTATCTTCTCATAGGAGCTTTTTCTTTCATCAGGCAGACTGCAGTATCCGGTATTTGATCTACTGAAAGAATCATCCACAATAGCGCCTATTGTACCGATCAAGTCCTTTTTCTTAAGAGTTTGGTTGATATCTCCTGCTATATACATATGATTATCTTTGGGCAAGGTCAAAAACCTTCTATCGGTTTGATCGGCAAGATTCCAGATTGTTAGCTTGATACGGGGATCGGTACCCGTACCCTCCACTCCGTTCATTTGCAAAAATCTCACATCGCCCTTTAGATCTCGCAGATCGGACTTGTTCATATCAAAGGCAAACCATCCGTCCACAGATAGAGTCAAACTGACTTCACCGTAACCTTTGTTCTGAAAATACTTCATCACGTAAAAGGCTTGGCCGCCACCTTGAGAATGGCCCATGACCGCCAGTTTTTTGATACTTAGTTCATGGGCATCTTTGGCTGTATCCAGCGCTTCATCAAAAATATGGACATAGTTCCTGATATCATAACCTTCTCCCGTCTCGCCGCCAATGACAAAATATCCATAGCTTGCCAGATATTTCATGATACCGCTGTAGTTATCAATATGGATGCCAGAACCGCCCCCTTCGAGAAAAAGTACAACAGGCATATCCGGGGTGATGTTGTCAGTGGGGTAATAGACCACATAGCCGTCATCCGTGAGATTTTGATCGGGATATCTTGTGACATTATACTCACCCAAAACAGCAAAATCTCTACTTTGACCCACTCTGATAACCCTTTTGACCGGATTGGCCTTATTGCCTGCACTGTCTCTTACCTTGTACGTAAAAGTATAGACAGCATATCTACCATCTGAAGAGATGCTGCTTGCGGCATATTTTTTGATCCTGTCTGTGATGTTTCCGTCAGTATCATCCTGCGCTACAGCTCCCGGATCATGAAAATCCCTGTATGCCTTTTCGCAGTCAAATACAATCTCCGACTCACCTACAAGTGTGATCTCAGGCGGCGTTGTATCTTTTTGATCTCTATCTTGCCTATGGGCTTGACAACCATTTGTTACTATAAGCGCAAAAATTATTGAAAAGAAATAAACGAAATTTTTATTCATATTTAACCCCAAGAATACATGATAGGCTATTATAACGCAAAAAAATTGCCAAAGGATTACTTTATTCCAAGAATTTCTATTATGGACTCTATGAGTGCTTTTTTTTCAAGAGATTTTATCTTGTTTTTATACTGCTCAAGGCTAAGTCCTGCCTTCGTGATGCTTTTTTGCCTGATGATCTCTCCCCCGTCAAGCTCCGTGCTTACCCAGTGTACACTCACTCCCCCGTCGGGGTGTTCATCATAATAGCTTTTTTCTATAGCATTAAGTCCTTTGTGCCTGGGAAGAAGTGAAGGATGGAGATTGACCGCCTGTATATTGTCGGTAAATGCCGGACCAAGAATGCGCATAAACCCCGCCAAAACTGTCAAATCGGGAGCATAAACTTTGATATGTTCTGCCAAAACTTTGTCAAACTCATCTCTTGAGTCATGATCACGAGGATCTATGATCTTGACGGGTACAGATGCTTCTTGTGCATATCGGATCCCTGCTGCTATAGGATTGTCGGTGATCGCCGCAACAACTTCAAGCCTCCTGCGGTGGAGATTGTCGAGGATATATGAGAGGTTGCTCCCCTCTCCGCTAAAAAGTACAACAATTTTTTTCATGTCTCATTTTAACTGTGCTTAACTGAAACAATGGATAGTTTTGATATGCTTTTATTGATACTATCTGGAGGAGAGACATGAAAGAACTTTCGCAAAAAGCAAAAGAGAAGATCATCCAAAGCATCCGCACTGTTCCAGACTTTCCCAAGCCGGGCATACAGTTCAAGGATATTACTACTTTGCTTGGCAATCCTGAAGCGTTTGGTCTGCTGATGGATCATCTGCAGGCCAGATACAGCGAGTATGATCTAGATTTTGTTGCGGGTATAGACGCGCGCGGATTTATATTTGGCTCTTCACTTGCCGACCGCCTGAGGGTTGGCTTCGTGCCCATCAGAAAAAGCGGCAAACTGCCTTATACAACAGTAGCGGAAAAATACTCTTTGGAGTATGGTTTTGATGAGGTTGAAGTACATATCGATGCCTTTGGTGATAAGGGCAAACAAGCAGACGGCCGACCTTCGCGCGTCCTGCTTATCGACGATCTACTGGCCACCGGCGGTACTGCCGCCGCGGCAGCAACACTCATTGATCGAATAGGTGCCGAGTGTGTTGAAGCGTGTTTTTTGATAGAGCTGGATTTTTTGAAGGGAAGAGAAAAACTAAATACAGAGGTTTACTCGGTGATCAAATGATTGCCAAGCGGCATGAAAGCCGCGGATTTGGCTTATTTGACCGCAATATTTTTGGCTTTGCGGGATTCTTCTTTTTCGAGCTTGATAGTGAGTCTACCGTCTTCGAACTTGGCGTCGACTTTTGATGTATCTATGCCCTCGGGCAGTACAAATGACCTGGAAATATACCCGAAATTGCTCTCGATAAGGTAGTAATCGTCTTTTTTGACCTCGTTTTTCATCTTTCTGGTAGCTTTGACTATCAGGATATTATCCTCTATCTTGAGTTCTATATCCTTTTTCTCTACTCCAGGCAGGTCGACCTCTATCACAAACTCGTCACTACCTTTCTTGGCAAGGTTGGCCAATGGTAGATGGCTTGCGACATTTGCAAAGGTCTCTTTGGCCACTTCAAGCCCATGCTCTACCTTCTCTTCTACGCTATTTGCTATCTCTTTGGTTTTGTTGACTATATTGCTCATAGCTGCCTCCTTATTTGATCTCTATTTTTTTGGGCTGTTTTTCTTCTTCGGCTGCTTTGGGAATAACAACTTCCAGTACTCCGTTTTTCGATTCTGCTGTTATCTTGTCGGCATCAACTTTTTCGGGCAACGTAAAGCTGCGACTGAATTTGCCGTATGCACTCTCTATCTTGTAGTAGTCATCCTCTTTGACCTCATCTTTGTATTTTCTTTCACCTGAGATTGTCAGGACATTGTCTTCAGTTGTGATCTCGATATCTTCTTTTTTGATTCCAGGCAGATCGATCTCGATCACATATGCCTTTTCATCCTCTCTGGTGTTGACCGCAGGGACAAAATCATTAATAGACGCATCTTCTTCAACGCCCTCTATGGAGTTGAGTATAGCGTTGAGCATCTCAAATCCTCTGCGCGCCTCTCTGTATGGGTTAGCGTATCTTCTGATATACATGATTGACTCCTTGTCAGGTTTTTTGATCGGGTTTTACCCAATTTCGATAGAATTTTACACAGAAACAAAAAAATAAATTGCTACTTTTGTTGCAATTATTTGCCAAATAGGCTGTTTTGATATAATATCACTTTTGAAAAGGACTGGAATGCTGCGACTATCGACAAAACTTCTTATATTTCTATTATTATTTAGCGGCCTCTTGCTTGCAAGTGATGGCACTAAAAATTGCCCGCACGGGGATTTAAGCCCAAAGTTTTGCGACAAGGACAATGATATGCTTGCCGATGCCGAAAATAACCCGGACAAATGGATAGATCCATACACTTTGATATTTGGCTATACGGAAAATCAAGAGCTTTATGAAAAGGCCCAAAAAGCCTTGGGGAAATATATCGAGAAACATACAGGCAAGAAGATCAAGTTTTTTCGATATTTGACAAATGCAGCCCAACTTGAAGCTATGCGAAACGGAATGCTTCATGTCGTCAGCCTCAATACCGGCTCTGTTCCTCCGGCAGTCAGATGTTCAGGATTCAGACTTTTTGCAATGGCCGCCAAATCTGACGGAAGTTACGGATATACAATGCAGATCATCACATACCCAGGTAGCGGTGTAAACAATATCAACGAGATCAAAGATCATACAGTGCTCTACGTGACTCCCACTTCAAACTCAGGATACAAAGCCCCTTATATTCTACTAAAAAAGCACGGCATGACCGAAGGTATAGATTACAGAGTACGCTTCTCGGGCAGCCATACCAAATCTATCCTGCGCGTAGCTTCAAAAAAGGCCAAAGTAGCTGCTATAGCCGACGGTGTACTCAGCAGTATGATTGCCTCAGGTAAGGTCAAAAAAGATGATATCAAAGTGATCTACACATCAAAACCTTTCCCCGGTACAGGATTTGGATATCCATATAATCTCAAACCATCATTGGCAGCCAAGATAAAAAAAGCGTTTCTAACATTTAAATGGAGTGACGATAGAGGAAAATACAAAGAGATAAACAAATATCACGATGCACGCTTCATCCCTGCAGAATACAAAAGCAAATGGTCTCTTGTCAGAGCAATAGATAAAGAAAACGACAAAGATCAATCATGCCGGTAAAGACATATAGTAAATCTAGTACCACCTTTTGGAGCAGAATCTACCCTTATTGATCCATTCATATGCTTTTCCATGATTAGTTTGCTCATATACAGCCCAAGCCCCATCGAATTCTCTTTGGTGGAATAATAAGGCTCAAATATCTTGCTCAGCTTGTCCTCCGGTATTCCATGGCCGTTATCCGTAATAACTGTATGAACTGTCCCTTCTTTTTCAAAAAGCGCAATGTCCACCTCCCCATGCTGTTCTGATGCATCTACCGCGTTTTTTATGATATTTATCAATACCTGCAAAAACTCATTAGCGTAGAGTTTGTAGTTTATTTGCTGCAAATGAAGTTTAATCTGTATGTCTTTTTGTCTAATTGAGCTGCCAACAAACTCTATGGCTTTTTTGACAAGCTTGCTAAGCTCTACATCTTCACTTGCGGTCTTTGGTTTGTAAAACGTTCGAAAATCATCTATGGTCTCAGACATGAATTCTATATTCTCTTCTATTTTGATACACTCTTCGTCTATTTTTGCCGGATCGCACTTATCGCCATGCAGTCCAAATCGCATAAGCGCCACTATCGATGCTATTCGGTTGATAGGCTGCCTCCACTGATGAGCGATCATCGGCAACAATTCGCCTATGAGGGCCTGGCGTGACTGAAAGAGCAAATGTTCATTGCTCTCTTTTATCTGCTCCCTGTAGTTACGAAGCCGGCGATTTATGATACCCGAGAGATATATAGATAAAAACAGCGAAACAAGTAGCATCAAAGACATTATCCACATACTTGCCTGGATATTCTTTTTGCGCTTCAACAAAATAAACTCTTTTTTCTGTTTTATGCTCGCATTTACCATCTTCAGGTTTTTGACAGCTGTGATGTACCAGTCATACTGAGCTATATATTCGGTATACGCCAGATGCTCTTTGTCTCTATATAGCCCTTCAATAAGATATCTCTGCGCATCATTGCTTGCATCACCCTTGGGGTGGTAAACGGTATGTCCGTGTGAATCTATAACAAAAAAGTATCCCTGATCAAATATAGAATTGTTTTTGATATAATTTATCATATCATTGCGTATGTATCTATGCATATAATGTATGTATTCACCCGCGCCAATATACCAATCAAGCCCAACGAGTTTTTTGATGAAAGATATTTTTGGCATCATGATTTTTTCTTTAGAATTAGGCAGATACCAGTAATATTTGACAAAGCCTTCGCCGTTTTCCTGGGCTATACGGGTAAACTCCTCGACTATCTTTTTGCCGTTGCTGTCAGTGACATTCATGTCGTTTTTGCCTATTCTTCTACGATCTCCATGCAACTTGACATTACCTTTCAGGTCAAGCACAAAAAGGTATCCCATCCCACTCTCAAAATGGACATATTTCAGGGCATTGATTATCATCTCCTCTATCTGTTTGTCACTTTTGAGTCCGCTGTATGCTCCATTGATACCATTGGCTACACTTACGGCTACATTGACTATGTTCTGGACATCCTTTTTGATCTTGTCTATACTCTGACTGTCATAATATCGCACATATTGGGCCAGATTGTGTACCTTTTCCCTCAGATTGCTGGCTTCAGTATCCATCAGACGATCTTCATACTGTGTCAATTCCCATTCGGTATCCCTGGATTGCGCATATGTAAAATAAAAATACATTAGAACACCGTATAGTAAAAGAACGATCAGGGGGAAGAGCAACACCATTGTTGTGATGCGCTGCGAAGAGGGGTTTTTGGGCCTTTTCATCTCAATGATGACTTATTTTAGTCACCTGAAAACTGAAAGCTTTTGGAAAAAGCATAACCGATACCGCTGCGGTTGACCAAGAGACCATCGGGGAGTTTTTTGCGAAGGTGGCGCACAAATGACCTTATTGCATTGTCGGTGGGCGGATTATCACCCCAGAGCAATGACAGCTCATCGTATGTCACTATTCCCTTGCGTGCCAGCATTTTCAAAAATGACGCCTCTCTGACGGACAGATCATGTATTTGATCATCATATATGATCGTCAAATGCTCATTGTTCAGCAGAATTTCCGGAGCCAGCTCCAATATGTTCTCGTTGGAAAAATCCTCATTTAGTTTGGTCAGCATGGTATGTATCTTTTTGGATGTCAGCGGCTTGACTATATATTTATCCAGATGGAGTTCTACAGATTCAAGCAAATAATCTGTCTTGGTATAAGCCGATATTACAATAATAGGCATATCCTTGTCTATAGCCCTGATCCTTCTGATCAATTCCAGTCCATTCAGGCGCGGCAGCTCTATATCGACCAAGGCTACATCTATATCTTGCGCACGAAAAATATCCCATGCCTCTATACCGTCAGCAGCCGTGTAAAAATTATTGAAAAAATTGCCAAGCAATTGTGAGATATTCTCTAGCACATCTTTTTCATCTTCTACATAAAGTACATTTTTGGTTTTCAATAGATTATACATATAATTCTCCTTCGTTCTGTTTGCCCTATATAAACTGTAGCAATCTACATGAAGCATTTTTGTATTATAGCAAAAAAATATGACAAAAAAGTGGCTTTTTTATAAAGGGGGGGTCTTTGTAAGGCTTTCGGGCCGACACTCTGTCGACCCGAAGAGAAAGAACTATCGAAAACTCACTTCAAACTCAAACCAACCGCTGTCATTGCGTGCGAATATATCATCACCCTGCGTCCAATTATGAGCTACTCTGTAGCGGCGCGGCCTGTAATAGCGATGCTCAAATATCCCTTTGCCGTGCAGTCTGTCCTGATAGGTATAGTTGTGGTCATACCGATAGAACCGCCCATCAAACATAAATCCATATCTGTCAAAATAACCATAGAAAAACCCATAGCTGTCATAGAAACTTGCTCTTTCGTACAAATAGGTAAGATACCATTGTCTACGATAGTATTTGTATCCATGTTGTCTGTGACGTTTTGGTCTGTCCCATCTATAGTCTATATCTTCCCACTCTTCGTTGTAATAGCCATCATCATCGCTATACCATCCATTGCCGACATATCGGCCCAGTTTTTTACTTTTTGAGGATTTCAAATACCTTCTGGTGTGTTTTGAGGCGCCATTATGGAAAGCTCTATGGTGTTTGGCTCTTGATCGTTTTATTTTCTTGTATTCATTTAGCGAATGGAAGGTCAGCTTATGAGCTTTGCGGGGCTTTTGAGCCTTCTTTCTGCTATGTTTGTGATACCTTTTTTTCACCTCGTTTTTCTTGTGTACTATATGATGACGTGCCGGCCGTACTCTATGGTGTCTGGCGTCTTTTAGGTCTGAGCCTGTTGTTGTGATATGCAAATCTGCAACTATACGATCGACCACACTGCCAAGATCTGCGGCATGTAATCCGTTGGCTACAATTATTGCGGCCAAAATTGCGATTGTTTTTTTCATCTTTTGCTCCTTTTGTTTAATGTTTAGATATTGCTGCAAAAGCAGGACTCCAGCTAACAACCAAACGAAGTATAAACAAACAAAGTGGATCGTGTGTGAAGAGAGCGTGGAGAGATTGTGGAGGTGGAGATATTGGTGTGTTTGTCGTTGATATATTGGCAACCGGATGGCCGGCGGCCATATAATTGGTTATTTGGCGGCTGCGCTGCTGCTATTGGTAGCTTTGGACTACATGTATCTTATTGCTGATTTTCTTGCTTATCAGGGAGCTTTGCCACCGAGTAGCTTGGCAAGCTCTGCCTCATTGGAGGCGTGATCTACCTTGACCACCTTCTTGTTGTCCAGAGTCATTACTATCACCTTGTCAACAGCTTGACCCTCTTTAAGTTTTTTTGCCATATTTTTGTCGTATATCAGTAGTATGCTGTATGGACTCTTGCGAAAATCAGGCATCGCAAAGGTGTTGAGTATAACAGTAGGCATAGCGCTGACATCAGCTACGGCTACGATCTTGTTTTTGGCAAGAAACTCATCCCCCTGATATGCCATAAATGATCTAAATATATGGCCGGTTGGTTTGGTAAAGACAAACATCAGCTTCTTGGTATCAGCCGACAAACTTTTGGACTTGTCAAACTGATCCGGCAGTGCAAAATCTATCCTGGAGCCTACGCCAAAGGGCTTATCTTCTGGCTTTACCGAGAGGGAGTATTTGCTTGGATCGTAGTTGCTTGTACTGTTTATAGCGAACAATACGCCAACTGCGATCAATAGCAAAAGCAGGATGCCAAGTATTATTTTTTTCATTTTGAGTTTCCTTATTATTTAAATTGTCTGGGAATTGTACAGTTTAGAGGTTAAAGAGGGTTTAGCTCCCTCTATTAGTTTTATTTTTTAGAACTTACAAATATAGCCATATCTACCAGGCGCTCGGTATATCCCCACTCATTGTCATACCAGGCAAGCACTTTGACCGTATTGCCGCCTGTGACCGAGGTCATATCGGGTACAAAAGTAGCGCTGTAACTTGATCCGACAAAATCGCTCGATACTCGTTTGTCATAGTCTATCTCTATAAGCCCTTTGAAGGCTCCATTTGCAGCCTTTTCAAACGCCTCATTGACCTGTTCTTTAGTGACATCCTGCTTGAGATTAACCGTAAGATCAACAACCGATACGTCGGTGGTGGGTACGCGCATAGCATAGCCGTTTAGTTTGCCTTTAAGATGGGGCATCACCAGACCGATCGCCTTAGCCGCACCGGTTGTAGTAGGGATCATATTTACCGCTGCTGCTCTGGCGCGGCGAAAATCTTTTTTGTGTTTGACATCAAGGAGGTTTTGGTCATTGGTGTATGAGTGGATTGTAGTCATCAGGCCGTTTTCAATGCCAAATGCATCATCGAGGACTTTGGTAACGGGAGCCAGGCAGTTGGTAGTACAACTGGCATTTGATACTATCTCCTGCCCCGCATATTCGTCAGTGTTGATACCGTATACAAATGTGGCAGTCACGTCGTCTTTGGCAGGAGCTGACATCACGACTCTTTTGACTCCGTTTTTGAGGAAAGGCTTGGCTTTTTCAGTAGTTAGAAATACTCCGGTACACTCCAGCACCACTTCGGCCCCTTTGCTGCCAAAGTCAAGCTTGTCAGGATCCCTTTGGCTAAATACATACACATTCTTGCCATTGATGGAGAGCATCTGATCATCTACGATCTCTACTTCCGCGCCCCTGTGGACAGTATCGTACTTGAGTAGATATGCAAGCATCTCAAGTGATGCGGTGGTATTGATGGCTACAAGCTCTGTATCATCTCTTTGGGTAAGTATCTTGATGGCTATAAGACCTATACGACCTGTTCCGTTGACTGCTGCTTTGATGGGCATAGAAAGTTCCTTTTTGTTCTTTTTTGTAATTATACTTTGAGTGGGTTTAGTCACCCCTTTTTGATATCATCTTCTCCGGCATTTTGGACCATCCTGATACTCTCCAGTGCATTTTGGAGGATGATCTTGGTATTGGTCAAAGGTTTCATACGTAGGTTTGTTTGCTTTTTGTCCAGTGACTCATCATTGAGTACATTTAGCACTTCTCTGGTCAGCTCAGCATAAATCTCATCAAATTTTTTCTCTATAAATTCATAATTCATATTAATTAATATACTCCATTATTTGGTCTTTGGCCTAAATGCTTTTATGACACTTTCATCTGTCTGCATGTATGCTCCGCCTATAAGATCTATACAGTAAGGCACTGCAGGAAATACTGCATCGAGGCATTCTCTGATCGCTTTTGGTTTGCCGGGAAGATTGATGATGAGTGAGCCGTTACAGATGCCTGCTGTCTGGCGTGATAGGATAGCGGTAGGCACATGCTGAAGGCTGGCTGCTCTCATCTGCTCGCCAAAGCCCGGCAGGATCTTTTGACAGACATTGAGAGTAGCTTCTGTAGTGACATCCCTTGGTGCCGGTCCAGTGCCTCCTGTGGTGACGATCAGATCGCATTTTTTGTCTCTGGCAAGCTCTATAAGAGCTGTCTCTATCTGCGTCTGCTCATCAGGTAGACAGCGGTACTCAAACTCAAGTTCATTTTGCAGATACTCCCCCATCACCTCCATGATAGCCTTGCCTGAGATATCCTCATATATCCCTTCATAGGCTCTATCGCTTGTAGTGACTACACCTATTTTAATCTTGTCCATTTATGATCCTTTTTAATTCATCAAACCTTGAGCAATATTTTATCCAAAAATGATGTACCAAAAAGTCTTTTGGCAAACCCAAGCAGATATGTGGCTTTGGTGATATAATATCTAGGTTTTGGCGTTGATGCCGATATGATCTCGTATACTACTCTGGCGACTGATTCTGGACCTTCTCCAAATGGAACCCTTTTGGCTGTACCATCTTTGCTGGCTCTGTATTTGTCGGCAAAAACTGAAGATTCGGTCTCAAGATTATCAAGAGTAGCTACCGCAGTCTCTCTGAAGTGACTTTTGATGGGGCCTGTGTTGAGAAGTACAGGGTAGATATCTGTGCCCGCAAGCTCCAGTCTCAACGTATCGGTCAGGCCTTCGACGGCGTATTTGCTGGCATTGTATATACCTCTAAACGGCAAAGAGACGATACCCAAAACAGAGCTGTGCTGTATGATCTTGCCGTATCCTTGCCGTCTCATCACGGGAATGATCTGGCGTGTACACTCGTGCAGACCAAAAACATTGGTCATGAACTGCTCTCTAAGTAGATAAGTAGGGACGTCCTCTACAGCCCCAATCTGACCGTAGCCGGCGTTGTTGAACCATACATCTATCTTGCCGTCTATCTCAAGTACCGTCTCTATCGCGGCAGAAATATCTTCAGGCTTGGTAACATCAAGCTGCATTGCATGCTCAAAACCAAGAGTTTTGAGCATCTGTACATCTTCGGGCTTTCTTGCGGTAGGATAGACTTTGATATATCTGCTCTTAAGATATTTTGCTGTCTCCAATCCAATGCCCGTGCTGCATCCGGTGATCACTATGTTGGTCATATTTGCCTCCGATCATTTCAAATGTTAGGATAACATATTTTTGATAACTGCAGTGTTGCCGGCCGTAGTTGCCGAGATATTGTTCAGCTCTATCCAGTTGCCTGCAAGATCATCTTGGGAGACTATCTCAATGCGGTTAAAATACTGATCCAGACCGCTATATACTCCGTCTTTGCCGTTTTCTACCAGCACAGTCAGTCCATTTGTGTGTTTTTGTCTGAAACGGTAGTTTTTTTCTCTGACCAAGGCTGTCAACTCTTTGTGTCTGGTTTTGGCTATATCTCCTCTGACTATATCGCTCATGACAGCAGAAGCCGTGCCGTCTCTTTTGGAATAGGTAAAGGCATGAATATGTGTCAGAGGCATCTGCTCTATCCTGCGGATCGCTTCTTGCCACTGACTCTCTCCTTCGCCAGGATGTCCCACGATAAAGTCCGTACCCAACGCATAACCCCTCTCAGATAGATGCTCAAAAAGAGTCAAATCTGTTTTGAAAGAATTTCGTCTATTCATGATCTCAAGCATCCTATCGCTGGTGTGCTGGATTGCAATATGCAGATGCCTGGCCATCCATGGCTCATCAAGTATCTCCAAAAACTCGGCATCTATCTGTATAGGCTCAAGGCTTCCTATTCTTAGACGCCTGACACCTCTTAGCTTCGATAGGCGCTTAAGAAGCTTTGCCATTGAGCTGCCTATATCCCTGCCCCAACTGCCGACATTGGTACCGGTAAGGATAAACTCACCAAAACCGTGCTGGGCCAATACTCTTATCTGCTCTTCTATCTGCTCAATAGGATATGATCTTGCATCTCCTCTTACAGAAGGGATTATGCAGTACGAGCAGGCAAAATCACACCCCTCCTGTATCTTGATAAAGGCCCTGCTCTTGCCTACAAATTCAGTTACTATCGTGCGATCTATATGCTTTAGATCCCCTATCTCGAAAAATCTCTCTTCTTTATGCAGCAAAGAATTAATACGCTCTTTCTCAGAATGACCCATCACCCCAAACACCTCTTCTGACTCAAAAAGTGAATCACCTTTGGAGTGCGATCCGCATCCGGCCAGGATCACCTTGATATTTGGATTTCTACGCTTGATAGAGCGGATATAGTTGCGCACAGACGAATCTGCGCCGTTGGTAACGGTACAGGAGTTAACTACAACTGTATCGGCAAGCTCTTCGCTGGAAGCAAGTTCAAAATCTTTTAGGTTTGATATCATCACCTGGGTATCAAACTGATTGGTTCGACACCCAAATATCTTGAAAAAGACTTTCCTTGTATCCATCAGACAAAATCTCTCGGATCAGGGTCGCCGTCTTCCTCTTTCGACTCAATGGTCGGTGCGGGTATATGATTATTCAGATACAGAGACTGTGTAGGATAAGCTATCTGTATATCATCTGACTCGGCTATCTTCTCAAGTATCTCGGCAGATATCGTGCTGCGAAGCGTCAGAGTCGCAAATGCATTGGTCATATACCATGCGCTTACTTTGACTCCGTAAGGCTCTATGAACGTATATATCCGAGGCTCTACATTGGTGTTTTTAAGATGGTAGCTTTTGCGCAGTTTATTGAGCTGCTTGCGCGTAATGTCTGTATATCCTTTGGAGTATTTTTTGACTATCTCCTTGGCTATATTTGCTGCTTTTGTATAGTTGGAATCGTAGGTAACAGTGAAATCTATCCCATCCCAGACCGTCTTGAGACCTGCATGTGAGTAGTTGGCTATCATATCAGTAAAGACATAGTTGTTGGGGATGAAGATGATCCTGCCGGATCGGCGATTGTGCATATATGTAGTCAGTGTAATATCCTCCTGCATCGTCATCCTAAGAGGCGAGATATCCACTATATCCCCTACATACTCTACTCCGTCTCTTACAAATTTGACTCTGTCCCCTACATGTACGCTGCCCCCTATAACGATCACAAACCATCCAAGAATCGACATAAACCAGTCTTTCATAGCAATAGCAATACCGGCCGATGCAAAGCCCAGGATAGTTACAAGATAGCTGACATTCTCGATGTATGCAAAAAGAAGGATAAGGATAAGGACATTGAGAAAAATGAAATTAAGAGCTTTATTGATCAGATAAAAACTCTCCTTCTTGGACATATATCTCTGGATAAGAAACTTGACCGCAAGGAACAACAAAAAGAAACCCAGTATAACAATAGCTATAAAAAAAGCCTTGTTCACTTCTCGCATAATGTCTTTGTCGACTTTGATACGAGCTTCTTCTATCTTTTTGGCATACACGCCCTCAGTGGTCCTCAATATCTCCTCGACCGGCTTGAGTGTTTCTATCTCTTTTTTTAGTTCTGTTAGTTTGCTGTGAAGCTTTTTGTTGTCAAGATCCAAAGATACCATCTGCTCAAGAAGCTTCTCTTTTTTCTGCAGTCTATCTATGACATCAGAGAGTTCCTTGTGTCTTGCCGCATATATCGCCTGTTCGCTTTTGAGCTTTTTCTTGTATGAAAACGCGCTGATGATAGCAAAAGGATTGCCCACTTCAGGAGGAGCATCTACCGGTGGAGGCTTTAGTAGCTTTTCAAACGGATTGTCCTGATATTCTTTAAGAAGCTGGAGTTTGCCCCTGAGAGTATCCCGCTCTACTTTGGCCTTATGAAACTCCTCTTCCTCGCCAGGAGTTCTATTTTTGTTGTTGTTAAGCTCATATATCCTTTTTGATAATGTATCAAACCTCTTTCGCAGATTCTTATATGTGATATAGTTGCTGTATATTTTAGTCCAGACATTACCCTTTTCATCTTCTTTCTCGAGGGCATCGTATTTTGCCTGAAGTTCTTCTATCTTCGATCTTGCAAAACTCTTTTCGGCTGCTGTGGGTGTGGAGTTGTCCTGCATAATCTGCGCCGAGGCTTTTGAAACATTGCTTTGAGCATTGAGCAATGAAGCTGTTATCAATAGCGCGACAAATAATCCTGTGAAATATTTCATTTGCGCTCTCCAAAATTGCTCAGAGCTTTTTTGACAATTATTTGATCGATATCATTCAGAATCTGATGTGTGCCGATACTGCCGTTTGGCAGCACAAAGGCAATCCTGCCGCCGCTGCTCTTCTTATCAAGGTAAAAATGATCATAAAAACTCTCAGGATCTTTGATCTTATACTCAACCGGCAAACCATTTCGTTCAAGCAAAGAGCGGATTGCGTTTGCATCTTTGTCATTTAGTGCACCTATACTGACAGCAAGCTCGTTTGCCATCACCATGCCTATCGATACCGCTTCACCGTGAAGATATTTTTTGTACTCTGTCTCATTCTCTATCACATGGGCAAAAGTATGGCCGTAGTTTAAAACCGCCCTGATTCCAGCCTCTTTCTCATCCTGCCTGACCACATCCGCCTTGATCTCTACGCTGCGTCGGATCATTTCCATAGCAACTTTTGATTCTTTTAGATCGTTGTTCTGAAGATAAACAAAAAAATCTTTATCAAACATTACCGCCATTTTGATCACCTCGGCAATTCCGGCGGCAAACTCCCTCCGCGGAAGAGTTGTCAGAAAATACGGATCAATATAGACGGCTTTGGGCTGAAAAAAGGCGCCGATAAGGTTCTTGCCCCACTTGTTATTGACACCCGTCTTGCCGCCTACGCTGGCATCTACTTGGCTGAGCAAAGTTGTGGGTATCTGAACAAATCCTATGCCTCTTTGGTATATGCTTGCGGCAAATCCGGTCATATCGCCTATCACACCGCCGCCAAAAGCAATAAGTTGACTCTTGCGGTCAAACTTCGCCTCGAACAAGCGGTCAAGAATACCAAGAACAGTATCTATGTTTTTGTACTCCTCGCCGTCTGGTACCTCTATGATCTCAAGCTGCGGAGCTGATATTCTCTCAAGCAGATACTCTTTGTGCAGTCCCAATACAGTGGGGTTGGAAACGACAGCCACCGGGCGATCAAATGATAGACGAGGCAAAGTGCCGATAGTAATATCATACGAGTTGTCTATAGTTTTTTTGAGATCAATAGGGACGACCACATCTTTTCCTTGGATAATATGTGAAAATAATTGGCTTTATTTTATCTTAATGTCGGTTAAGAGCGGGCAAGCAAAATTATATCAGGCCTCGGCGGGTATTAAAAGTTTGGGGTGCTGTGTAGAATCGAGCAGATAGTCACTTAGTTTTGTAGAAAATATCTTGAACATATCCTCATCCTGCAGCTTGCTTGTCAAGGGCGCTACTTGAAGCACATGATCCATGGAACTGAGAGCTCTGACAGGATTGACCGCCTTTTCATCCACTTTGAGGGGATATTGGAAGATTTTAGCAAGCGTCTCATAGTGCTCTACTACGCGCTTTTTATCCTCAAAGTCGCCTTCGGGCTCATAGTAGCATAAACATGGCTTGAGTTCCAAAGTCTCGGCAACATAAAAGAATGTCGAAGAGATCGACTCCATCTCCTCCTCATCAGACATCAACACAACGATACGCTCGACACTAAACAATGGCGAATCCCCAAAAAGCATCACAAGTTTTCTGAGCCCTATGATCTCATTTGCTAGGTCTTTGTCAGCAAAAACCCTTGGACTGATCATAATAAGCCCAATATCAAAAGTCATAGCATCATTAAGCACCACTCCTGCAATATCATTGTCTCCATAATAAACATGCACATCAATTGAATCACTCTGATACTCTCTGATCTGCTCAACCGCATCAAGACCTGCAGGATTGACCACACGGACATATAGCCGACTCTCATCAAGTCTCTCGGCAAGATGTATGCTCTCTTTGAGGTGGGAGAGCGCAGCATCACTGTCCTGTTGCATATCGAGCAAAAGATAGATATGTCTGCCAAACGGTTCAGGGAATTTTTCTTTGCTTTTGGCTATCCTGCGATACACACTTGAGAGTACCTGCGGTTTGCCCAGTATCAGCAGAGTATCCTGCGGATGTATCATAGTAGCATTATTGGGCAATATCTGTTTGCCGTCTCTATATATAGCGGCTATCTTCCATTTAATCTGGGCTATAGAGCCTACATGCCTATACGCAAAACTGCTCCCGTACGGGACTAGAACCTCCATGATCTCACCTTGAGCCAGCCCGACATTCTGGGCCACTACCGGAACATTAGGCAGGTGATCATACAGTCTGTTGGCTATAAGCTCAGAAGCATTGACCACATGTGTGGCACTGTCACTAAGCACAGAAAAAGCTCCCCACTCATCCAGCAAGATCACTTCCAGATCATCATGCACAGAACGGATATTTACCAAGCAAGCATCAGCTTCTTCAGGACTTGGCATCAGTACATAGGCTGACTGCAAGTTGTATTCATAAAGTATTTTTTTGAGTTTTACTGCACTTGTCGGATCAAATTTATACAGTTTGATATCGGCATTTTGCGGTATAAGTGCCTCAATCTCATCAGAAGTCGAGACCACTACGTAGTTATTGCCGCTGGCATCCTTCTGGCTTATGCGGCGCAAAAACGCCTCGGCATTGAAACTCTCTGCAAGGATCAGTATAGTATTCATTTCTCTCTTTTTGGATATAATTCGCGCAATATTCAAGAGGATTATACCATAATGCGATTTCAAATAGATGCGACCGACCATTCTGCCCGTGCAGCGACCCTCACGACTGCCCATTCGACGATACAAACGCCGGTTTTTATGCCGGTGGGCACCGTGGGCGCTGTCAAGGCGCTTGATGCGATCGATCTACAGACCCATCTGGGTCCCCAGATTATCCTTGGCAACACCTACCATCTCTATCTTAGACCCGGTGATGATATAGTGGCACAGATGGGCGGCTTGCACGGGTTTACGAAATTTCCCAAAAGCTTCCTGACCGACAGCGGCGGATTTCAGGCATTTAGCCTTGCAGATAATGTCAAGTATGCCAAGGACGGGATCACATTTCGCAGCCATATAGACGGCTCAAGGCACCACTTCACACCCCAAAAAGTCATAGATATACAAAACAATCTGGGCTCTGATATCATGATGATACTTGATGATCTCATCGCCCTGCCCGCTGAGCCAAAAAGAATCAAAGAGAGTATAGAGCGTACTACCCGCTGGGCGAAGCGCTCCATCACCTACCACCAACAAAAGCAACGTGAGGGGATTGGAGTCGATCAAAATATATTTGCCATCATTCAGGGGGGTACTGACCAAGCCTTCCGCAGACAATCGGCTGAGGAGCTTACCGCACTGGACTTTGATGGATTTGCCATCGGAGGACTAAGTGTGGGGGAACCCAACCAGGCGATGTACGATACCGTCGAGTGGACGACGCCTTTCATGCCTGCGGACAAACCGAGATATTTGATGGGGGTTGGCACTCCGGAGGATCTGGTCGAGAACGTCGCGCGCGGAGTGGACATGTTTGACTGCGTCATGCCCACGCGCAACGCTCGCAACGGCACGCTCTTTACCGGCTTTGGCAAGATCAATATCAAGGCTGCCCGTTTTGCGACCGATGAGAATCCCATAGATCCAGCATGTGAGTGTTACACCTGCCGACATTACTCCCGAAGCTATCTAAGGCACCTCTATCGCGCCAAGGAACTTACCTATTTCCGCCTTGCGACCATACACAATCTTCATTATTATCTAAATCTGATGAGCGAAATGAGAGAGGCGATCATTGCCGGCAGATTTATGGAATTTCGGAGTGAGTTTTATCGGAAACGAGAAAGTGACTCTAATCGTTCATAGGAATGAGTTTTTTGCTGGTGTCGTATCCTTTTTTGGCACTTATTTTGCGCATAGTCTCAATCCTCTTTTTAAATCCAGGGTGAGTAGCTACAAAATGCATCCACTCCTTGCCGTCATCCATTTTTTCAAAGATACGTGTCGCTCCATTGACGGTGCCATATGCACAGTTCATCACCTCCAAGCCGTACGCATCGGCTGCAAACTCCTGAGATTGTGAATATTTTGCCGAACTAATGGTCAGAGGTATACTGGCTGCCGTGCCATAATTGCTCCCAAGAAGTTTGGCCACAAGATAAAGCGTCAGTTTATAACCCATAGATCGCAAGTAATCTTTATGCTTGAAGTGCCCAAGCTCATGCCCCAACACAAAAGCCAACTCGTTTTCGCTCTCTATCTTGGCAAGTATTCCCTTCGTTAGATAGATATATCCGCCTGGTACGGCAAATGCGTTTACCTCATCGGTGTTATCTATATGCAGCTTGATATCATACGGCAGATTTGCACATCTTGCGAGATTATGAAGTACGGCATTGAGCCTGGAATCATTGCTTTCATTTATATCTCCATCAAAAAGAGCTTGTATCTCCTTCTCCTGCTCAGGCGTGACAACATCAACTGCTTTGTTGATGAGGAAGTGCACCGCAAAATATCCAACAATAGCAATGATTGATAGTGAAAATATCAGCTTGATCGCCGTTTGCAACGGGTGTTCACTGCTGACATTGACACTGTCATCTGGAAGTTTGCCATTGTAGCCTGGGCTGCCTTTTGGGTTCATCTATATATCGCCGTACCGTAAGCCAGCACTTCCACGGCCCCCGTGTTTTGCTGAGCGCTTTTTGAGATAGAGCTGGTCTCTATGCGAACATTGATGATCTCACTTGCTTCACCGGCACTCTCTTTCATGCGCAAAATCGCCTCGCGTCTAGCCCGATCGACAAGACTCTCATATGTGGATATGCGTCCTCCAAAAAGGTTGACTAAAGCCGCAATGAATCTCTTGAAGTAGTCTATAGCTATGACCGCACTGCCGTTTACCAATTTATAAGACCGGATATTATTTTCATCAATCGGCCTTTTTAGCATTATGGACGGAAGATTTTTCATATTTTCTTCTCTATCCCTGATAGACGCAAGATGTTTACGCTCTGCTCTGGTACCGAATATATAGCCCAACGTCACAAACACCGCAAATATAATGATCTGATCCATTATTCCGCCCTTACTGCTGTGCCGTACACATAAAGCTCGGCCGCTCCGGCGGCAACGGATGATGTAGAAAATCGAACATTGAGTATAGCATTTGCTCCAAGGGATTCAGCCTGGGCTACCATCCTGGATATAGCTTCATCTCTAGACTCGCTAAGAAGTTCAGTATAGCCTTTGAGCTCGCCGCCGAAAATATTTTTGACACTTGCGGCTATATCTCGGCCTACATGTTTGGCACGCACTGATGAACCGGACACTACCCCAAAATGCTCCTTGATCTCCTTGCCTGGGAGATACTCTATATTTGTGATCAACATCTTTGTCGCCTTTTGCTTTCTTTGTTCACATTATATCATACGTCTATCAAAATAATTTGTAGTGTAATTTTACGCCAAATAATAACGAAAGCGAGCTAAGTGTAGATGTTATACTTTTTCTGCGTTTGTCGACAATTGATATCTACTGTACGCGCAACGGCACTTTGGCGCTGGGGGTATGCTCTGATGCAGGCTCGAGATGTACATCCTGATCATCAAAAAATATATCCGCCCCAAAAGCCCTGATCACTTCCCTTTTTTCTACCCCACCCTGAAAAAACGCCTCATCCACACGCACGCCCCACGCATCCAGTGTGCCCAGTACCCTTTCGTGTGTCGAATAGTTGCGCGCGGTTACAAGAGCGGTACGGATGGGAGACTGCTCCAGCGGAAAACGGCTCTGAATATCCGAAAGCGTCTTGAGAAATTTAAAAAAAGGACCTTTGGAGAGTGGCGTCCGGGCATTTTCCCGTTCATGAGCGATAAAGGCCTCCAGCCCCTGCTCTTGATAGATCCGCTCACTCTCATCGCCGAAAATCACCGCATCCCCGTCAAATGCTATCTTGACCATATCGCTATCTTTGGATGAGGTTGGAGGATGGGGCAGGATAGTAGCCGCGGCCACACCGCCCGCGACTGCTTCCTGTACATCCTCGGTGTGGGCTGAGAGAAAAAGATCGACTTTGAAAGCTTTGAGATATTTTGAAGCAGGAGTGCCAGCCGTCCAGCCGCTGCGTTCTATAGGCAGATCATAGTGCTCGATCGTCCGTCCGATCCGCAGTCCCGTGGCTGCGTTGTTGCGAGAGAGGATGATCACCTCTATAAGATTATTGTCAAAGTTCTCATTGATCTTCAGCAGATTGCGCACGAAACGAAAAGCAGACCCCTCCTCAAGGGGTTTGTCTATATTGTCCAATTGATAGCGATAATACTCCTCGAGCCCCTGCTCCTCGAATATCCTGTTCTCCTCCTCCAGGTCAAAAAGTGCCCGCGATGAGATAGCAATCACCAGTTTGTCGCTCAGATCGTATGCCATGTTTGTCCCAAATAATTATTTTAGAAAGTATATCACATTACGATATAATCCAATGACAACAGGAGAAACCGATGGATGCTTTTTGGATTTTTGTCACGCCTTTTTGACGAACTCTTGCTTGAGCTTGATGGATCCCACTCCCGGGACCTTGCAGTCTATATTGTGGCCGTAATTGGACTCTACGAGTCTGATCCCCTTGATCTTGGTGCCGACCTTGATGCCAGATGAGCTTCCTTTGACTTTGAGGTCTTTGATCACTGTCACCGTATCGCCGTCAGACAGGATGTTGCCGTTGGCATCTTTGACCACCAGGGCATTTTCGCTATCACCGGCCGTATCATCCGCACTCCACTCATAGCCGCACTCTGGGCATATCAGCAAAGAGCCGTCCTCGTATGTATATTCACTGCCGCATTTTGGGCAGTTTGGCAAGTTGTCCATGTTGTATTCCTTTAAAGTTTTGTGATATTTTACTTTGTTTGCCTGAACAATGCAACAAACTCTGTACTTTTATATTTCAAAAATGCTATCATAACGTCATAATAAGGATTCCTAATGGATCAGCCGGTTGATATTATCGTTATAGGCGGCGGCGCTACGGGTGCAGGTATAGCACTCGATGCTGCCTTGAGAGGCTTAAGTGTCAAGCTTTTTGA
>CAZFNK010000009.1:0-57948 GCA_964520575.1 uncultured Campylobacterales bacterium
CATCTTTTCCAATGTATTTTGTTATGCATGTGTGTCAGACAGAAGCGCCCGGAACGTTCGCAATAGCATAGAAAACAACAAGAAAACACCATCACCATCACACTCAAAAAGAAAAAAGGAGCAGTACAAAAAGCCAAGGTGATTCCAATCACCAAAAAAGACGGCAACTCCAGCAAATAGGCACTCTTGCAAGGCACCTCTTATTCTGTCCCAGGTGCCTTAACTACTTCTTATCTTTTTTTGCATGTGCAACTAATTAATATATAATTAACATAATTTATAATATAGTCAAATAAAATCTTCGAAGGAATTATTATGAATGTATTACATCCTCCTTTTGTACATTTTGTGGTTGCGCTGCCGGTAGTGGCGTTCTTTTCACAGTTGACCTACATGGTCACACGTGATCTGGCTTATTCCAAGGCAGCCTTTCGGATCATCGCCATGACCATGCTGGCCTCATTTTTCGCCATTTATACCGGCATGACGGATGCCCAGACTATCCTCGACGGCCGGCACATCCTCAAAAAAGGTCTTGCCATCCTCGCCGATCACAAAACCTTGGGTATCATCACCACCTTTCTGCTGGTCGTCACTACCCTCGTCAAATGGCTTGCCGTCTCCCGCAAATCCCACGGCATTGAGGTTTTCGCCGCCTTTCTAATCATAGCTACCATCGCCACAACCCTCTATCAGGGACGTCAAGGCGGGAAAATCGTTTACCAATACGGGGGCGGGATCAACAGCAAGATCATCGATAAACGTACCGCAGAGACCGTGAAAAATCCTTAGTCTCTGCTCGGGTTTGGTTTTGGAATAAATTTTATTTTTACCTAAACATAAAGACAGCGGCACAACATCTCATGACAAAGATACTGATGATAGAAGACGATGAAGAGTTCGCCGGACTCTGGCGTCCCGCTCATTGATCACCTGGTAATCGTATCCTGAAACCTTTTCACCAAATTCAAATATTTTGCTCATAATCAAAAAACCTTCTGAATTGTTTTTCAGAAGTATACGCGGTGTGCCTTAACGAAGCTTAACCAGAATCAAACGGAACGCAAACGCGTCACGTCGGATAATCAGGATTGCCTCCGGCGAAGTAGTGGCCATCAAAGCTCACCAGGGAGTAGGTGCGATCACGGCCCAGTGCATCAACCAGACCGTCGATAGTGAGGAAGCCAACTGAATCAGCACCGATATACTCAGCGATCTGTTCAGGAGTCTTACTGTGTGAGATAAGCTCTTCACGGGTGGGGGTGTCTATACCGTAGCGGCAGGGGTATTTGATCTCAGGTGCGGCGATGCGCATATGCACTTCGGCCGCTCCTGCTTCGCGCAGCATCTTGACGATCTGACGGGAAGTTGTACCACGTACAAGCGAATCGTCCACGATCGCGATCTTTTTGCCTGATATCAAATGCTTGATTGGTGAGAGCTTGAGACGAACTTTAAGATCACGGATCGCCTGAGTCGGTTCGATGAACGTGCGCCCAACGTAATGATTGCGAACAATTCCCATCTCAAAGGGTTTCTTCAGGCCTTCGGCATAACCGCGAGCGGCAGCAACTCCACTGTCAGGCACAGGAATAACAATATCAACCTCTGCCGGAGCGTCTTTGGCAAGCCGCTTACCTGTTTCTACTCTGACCTGATAAACGTTTTTGCCGTCTATAATACTGTCTGGTCTGGCAAAATATATATACTCAAATGCATCCGGGTGATAGTCAGGCTCAAACAGCTGTTCACTTACAGGCTCTTTGTCTTTCTCGAAAATAAGCATCTCTCCAGGCTCAACATCTCTGATAAACTCAGCATTGACAAGATCGAGAGCCACTGTCTCGCTGGCAATTATATAGCCCCCGTCAGGTAATCGTCCCATACTCAAAGGTCTGATACCCCATTTGTCACGCACTACAAAGAGTTTGGAGCGGCTTTGTATCATCAGATTGAATGCTCCTTCCAAGCGACGCATAGCATCTCTGATACGATCTATCAGATGGTCTTCCTGACTTTTGGCTATCAGGTGGATAATGTTTTCGGTATCCATATCGCTTTGAAAGATCGCGCCTCTCTCAATGAGCTCGTTTCTGACAACAAGCTTGTTTGTCAGGTTGCCGTTGTGAGCTATAGCTATCTCTCCAAGCTTGTATCTGGCAAATAACGGCTGCGCATCATCGACCGATTCTCTGCCCGCTGTCGAATATCTGTTGTGACCTATGGCACATGAGCCTGTAAGCTGAGAGAGATTGCCTTCATGGAAGACAGAAGTAACAAGGCCCTTTTTTTTACGCATGCGTATCTGGATGCCGTCAGCGGCGGCGATCCCTGTCGCCTCCTGACCGCGATGCTGCATCGCAAACAAAGCATAATAGGCCACTTTAGCCGCTTCGCTGCTGCCATATACACCTACTACAGCACACATCAAACAACTCCTTTGGAGTTGAGTGAATAACAAGTAGTGAATAGTGAATAGTTTTGGTTTTTCATTTTTACTTTTTACTTAACTCATATTCCCAGCACATCATTGATGCTGTAAAGCCCCGGCTCTTTATCAGCCATCCATTTCGCGGCTCTTATGGCACCTTTGGAAAATGTCTCGCGGCTGGTAGCTGTATGATTAAGCTCCATAAACTCACCGTCATTATAGAATCCTACTGTATGGCGCCCTACTATATCACCGCCTCGTAGAGCCATCACGCCTATCTCATCTTTGCTGCGCGCTCCAATTTGTCCATCCCTGCCACTGATACGTACTTTGTCAATATCCAGTCCTCTTCCTTTGGCAGCAAACTCAGCCAGCGTCAAAGCCGTACCACTTGGCGCATCCACTTTGTGCCTATGATGCTGTTCTACTATCTCAATATCAAAATCATCAAGTGCAGCCGAAACTTGTTCGACAAGCTTTTTCAGCAGTGCGATCCCGGCTGACATATTGGTGGCATACAGTACAGGCATCTTTTTGGAGGCTTCAGAGAGAAGGTTTTGCTGATGTTCACTCAATCCGGTAGTAGCGATCACAAGAGGATGGGGGTTTTCTATGGCAAGCTCGAGAAGCTCCTGAGTCGCCGCAGGAGCAGAAAAGTCTATCACGACATCGCAGCTATCCAGAAATTTGATCATAGAATCGGTCAGCTCTACAGATTCCGGAACAGATATTTTGAGCTCATCAAACACATGAAGCGTTGAGAGCTCCAAAATATCATCTTCCAAAACATTTTTAATCAGATGGGTGCCCATCCGACCGGTCGATCCAAGGATTCCTATGCGTATCATTTTATTCATGCTCTAAACAATACTCAAGTGCCTGCATACCGGCTATCGCTCCGTCGCTCGCTGCACATACCACCTGCTTGGCGGCATCTATCCTGATATCCCCGGCTGCATACAGTCCGTCTATATTTGTGCGCATTTTGAGATCTACGATCACCTCTCCGTTATCCGTCACATCACACAGATAACTGCCGTCAGCCTGGCGAAGCACATGGTTGTTGACATTATTGCCTACAAATACAAAAACGCCCGGTACATCAAGGGTGCGTTTGGAGCCGTCTTTGAAAGCTATCTCCAGGCCCTCAAGCCCCATCATTCCACCAAAAGCCTTTTCTATATTTGCATTAAGTACCAGCTCGATCTTGTCATTATTCATCACGCGCTCTACGGTTGGAGGTGCAGCTCGAAATTTATCTCTGCGATGAATCAAATATACCTTGGAGCAGATATTGGCAAGATACAGGGCTTCTTCGAGAGCCGTATCTCCTCCACCAAGGACAGCAACCTCTTTGTCTTTGTAGAAAAATCCGTCACAGGTAGCGCATGTGCTGACCCCTCGGCCAAAGAACTCCTCCTCACCCTCAAATCCTGCTCTTCTGGGAGTACTGCCCGTGGCTACTACAACAGTTTTGGCCTCTACAATATCCCCATTGTCGATATGAAGCTTGAAATGATCATCCTCTTTTTCTACCCTCTTGACCTCTTTCATTTCATGCTTTAGACCAAAATGCATACACTGCTGGGGCCAGGGCTCCATCAACTCCATTCCCGTCATTCCCTCACGGAAAACTCCCGGATAGTTCTCTATCTCCGAGCTTTGGGTTATCTGCCCGCCCGGAGCTCCCATCTCGAACATTGATACATTCTTGAGTCCTCCTCTGGTAGCGTACAGCCCTGCTGTCAGCCCTGCCGGTCCGCCTCCTACTATCGCACAATCCAACATATAAAACCTCCTGATAATTTTTAAATAAAATAGTTTATCAAACCTATTATAGCCTCAATTGGCTTGATAAAATATTCTGGCGAAATAACCAAGGAGGGAAAAGGAGCGCCCGCAGGGGCAGCTCCAGTATTATTTTTAGTCCAGGAGGGCCTTGAGTTTCTCTTCAAATACGCCTTTGCCGGCAGCCCCGATCATCTGGTCAACCAGCTGGCCGTCTTTGAACCAAAGCATTGTAGGGATAGAGCGGATACCGTACTTGATAGCGATTTCTTGCTCTTCATCAGTGTTTACTTTGGCGATAGTAGCTTTGCCTTCATATTCCTCTGCAAGTTCTTCAACTACCGGTGCGATCATTCTACACGGAGCACACCAGGGAGCCCAAAAGTCAACCATTGTGACACCTTCTGCGATAGTTGCATCAAAGTTCTCGTTGGTCAATTCAACATATTTTGCCATTGTTTCAGTCCTTTAATATGGTAATGTTTGGTTTCAGAAATGGGATTATACTATCATTTCTCTGAGGGTTTATAGCATATCGGAGTAAATTTGTCAACTTTTATAAGCACATCCCATTATATCGTAATATTCTCGATCAGTTCCACCTCTCCCTTACGCACCAAAAGCGCATCAATGCTAAAAGGTACATCCAAATCGTGTGACTTGAGATAGTAGTATGAAGAATTTATCACCCTGCGTAGTTTTGAGGGACTGAGATTATAAACGGGATCAAAATTGCTTCCTGCGCTTTTAACCTCTATAAAATGCAATATGTCTTCACGCCACGCGATAATATCTATCTCCCCAAGCTTACGTGCATAGTAGTTGCGTTCGACAATCCTGTATCCGGCTTCTTCGAGAAATCTGGTGGCCAATTCCTCCGCGTCATTTCCAAATTTTTTGAGTAGGTTTCTTTGCATATAAATATCCTGCAATGTTTTGCAAAATTATATACTGCCTGAAAAAGAGGCTTTAAAAATATGTCAGATTGTCATATTATATATTGGATACGCGATAAATGCAGATGAGATGTAAAGAGAAAGGGACGACCCAAAGCAGCCGTCCAAGCCTTAGAGGGCAAGATGGCTTTTGAGCTTAAAGAAATAATATACGGTTTTGTAATGTACATACAAAATGGGCAGCAACAAAATAAAGTATACTACCGAGAATTTATCTACTGCTCCGTTATAGACCAATCCATACTGGATGAAAAAGAGATAAAAAACCGTAAATGCCACACCTGGACAAATAAGGGCCAAGCTCGGTACTGACTGCTTATCACCAAAAACAAAGGTTTTAAAATATTTAACTCTTTTCATTACATATAGTCCAAGGATGCCAAATGTTATCTGAAGTGCGACTATCATACTGGTAAGGAAAAATAAATATATTTTCGGCATCTCTGCATGAAAGTGGTGTTCGGCACCGAAAAACAGACGTACTAACGAAATACCGATAAGGGTAAGAATGGGTATCATAATCCATAGTGTAGGCGTGGCTTCCGGAGCGATTCCGTGCTCAAACATATCCTTAAATCCAAGCACCATCTTGATAATTATCAGCATTATAGCAACCGTAATAAAGAAAACAGAGAAGAAAGACGCGATAGTATATATAGCCTGTGTCTTGCTCATGGCAGCCGGAGACGCAAATCCCACACCCACCATAACAAAAGCAAAAATAGAAAGCATCTGCGCCAGAGAGTTGTTGGTAGCCAGATCAAATTCACCATGGGCCAATAGCCTGGACATATACTCACCAAATATTTTCAATACATAATATCCAGTGATCAAAAATGCCAAAAGAGCAAAGGGAAACAAATACTCCACGTAATCCCAAAGATGCGGGACTGAGAGTGCAAACACTATAAAGAGTACGTTAATAGTCATAGCCAGTGTCAATGGTATAGCAAACAGCTGTACTTCATTATTGCTGGTACGCATCTGCTCATAGGCATCTGTTTTTTTATATTTGGCAAACTCTTTGATATTCCAAAAGAGCAACTTAAGGTGCAATATCGCAAAAATGACTATAAATACCAAGGCTATAGCAACAACAACTGAAAGCCAATTTCCTTTCATAAGCGCCGGATATACATGGTCGAATGTCGCCATAGGAGCGCCTTTGTGGGGCACCATGAAGTTGATATATACAAAAAATGCGACTGTCAGGCCTCCTGCGCCAAGTGCCGCAAGCCAGTAGAGGGGGTTGTAGGCAGGTCGTTTTTCCATTTTGTTTCCTTTGATTTGGTTTTGTATTGACACAAAAAAACAATTATGCCAAATATTTTATCGGCATAATGTGTTATTGATGCCACTTTTTAGTATTTATTTTGAATTGGGCACAGAAGTATAATGAAAAAACATTACCAAAGGCTTAATTCGGATAAAAAAAGTCTAATTTTTGCAAAATACATTATATATATGGGGGAGCCGCATATGTCAGGCGCAAGCTATCTCGTCACTCACAGGTATCACATCGACTTTGACGGATTTGAATCTTGCAGTGAGTATCAGTTCATCCGCTTCGTCGCCAAATAGTGCATTGATGCGGCTTTTGGCATGATGAAATGTGACAAACAGGGTTTTGGGGCGTACCTTGTCTGTAAATTTAACACTGAGCGCCTCTGTCTCTCCATATTTGCTTTTAAGTATCACTTTCTGGCCCATTTTGGTTTCATCTTCAAGAGGCGCAAGGAGAACATCTTCGTCATATTTGGTATCGAGTCTGGAGCTTCTTTTTGTTTGCGCAGCATTGTTGTAATGCGCAAGCGTCCTGCCTGTAGTAAGATAGTATCCCTCAAGAGTATTATCATAAAAGCTTCTATCAAAGATCTCTTGCACCATTCCGCGGAATTGATATCTCTGATAGACATAACGCCCCAGCCCATCCTCGGTACGGAAATCGAGCAAATGGAGTATGGGTGTATCCTCGTGGTATATTGGCCACTGCATGCCCCGCTTGCGGTGGCGTTCCAACCTGTAGTATGCCGCACCGCTAAATCTCTCTGGAGCCGCTTCTCTGACTTCATTCCACACATCCTCACTTGTCCTGAAGCGGAAATTCTCCCCATCATCCAGTTTGCAAGCAAGCTGCGTCAACACTTCCCAGTCATCGGGTAGATTGCTTTGGACCAGCGGCTGAGAGAGATGAAGTCTGCGCATGGCATTGACATAGACTCCGGTCTTTTCATATGCAGACTTAACCCCTATGACGATATCCGCTCTGCTTGCCACATCAGTCATAAAAAGCTCCTGCACCATCAGAAACTCCAGCTTTTTGAATGCCTTGTCTATCTTGTTGAGATTTGGGTGGATGTGGGTGATATCTTCTCCCATATTGAGTAAGGCTTTGATCTCTCCTCTTTCCATCGCTTCGATCAGTTGCGGTGTCATAAGTCCTATGCGCTCAGGTGTTTGATAATCTGGCAGATAATACGGCAGACACCCCATATCACACGCACCCTGCACGTTGTTCTGCCCCCTTAAGGGCATCAATCCTGCCCCGCTCTTACCGATATTGCCCGTCATTAGAGCCAAGTGAGTGATGGCCATAACCGCAGCTGAGCCGTCAAGATGTTGAGTGATACCAAGCCCCCAGAAAATCATAGACTTCTTGACCGCATATTCTCTGGCTATATTGGGTATCATTTTGGCAAGATATTCATATCCTTCTATATCCTTGAAAAATGCTGGATTAGCATAAGGATCATTCAATATCTTCTCCTTAAACTCCTCAAATCCGCTGGTGCGGCTGGCTACAAAATTCTTATTATAGAGCTCTTCGTCTATGATCACATATGCCATCATATTTAGAATCAACAAGTTTGATTCAAATGGAATGATGCAGTTATGTTTGGCTAATCTTGCAAGCTTGGTATCTCTGACATCTATGACCGCAAGATTGTTATGCTTTTTGGCCATATCGACTATACGGTTGGCGATGATAGGATGAGCCTCCATGGTATTGGAGCCGATCACTATCATAAACTCGCTCTCATAAATATCATTGTAAGGATTGGTCGCAGCCCCCTCTCCTATGGTAGCTCTCATACCTTTGAGCGACGGGGAGTGACACACTCTGGCACAATTATCAATATGGGGAGAGCCCATTGTCTGACGGGTAAATTTCTGCAGAGCATAAGCGCTCTCACTATTGCTTCTGGCTCCTCCGATAGCACAGAAACTGTCACTGCCGTAGCTATCTTTGATCTCGCGCAACTTGGCCGCAGCGATAGAGGTAGCCGTATCAAGATCGCAGGTCAGATAATCATGGTCAAACTCTACAAGCTTCTTGGCAAACTGGGACGCAATATGAGGATTGCGCTCCAAGAAGCTCTTTCGGATACGAGGTTCTCTAATGCGATCATGCGCCTCAACAAAATCATATCCGTATTTGCCTTTGATGCATAGCTTGCCTTGCGAGACTTCTCCGTCTTTTTGGGCAAAGACCTTGATGATCTTATTGTCTTCTACTACACCGGTGATATCGCATCCTACACCACAATAGGTACACACACTCTCAATCTCTTGTCTGTTTTGTTCTGTCATTATGATACCTTTTGGCTATTGGCATATATCACTATTGTGTGTTTTGCATCAAATGCAACAAAGAAGCACTCAAAATACTTTTTTATCATTTAAAATTCCCAAATACCAAAGGTGCTTTGAGATCATCCATCCCCTTGACCAACGAAATAACCGCCTGCAGATCATCTATCTTTTTACCGCTGACTCTGATCTCATCTCCCTGGATAGCTGGTGTGACCTTGAGTTTGGCATCTTTGATGGCTTTGACTATCTTTTTGGCCTCATCTCTATCTATCGTATCGATTATACGATATATCACTTTGATATTGCCTCCGCTGATCCCCTCAGTCTTGACCTCCTCCAAAGACCTGGGAGATAGCCCTCGCTTAATCATCTTTGAAAGCACTATATCCTTGAGCGCATCAATCTTGCTGTCACTTGAGCTGCTTAGACTCAGGGCTTTGGACTTCTCATTGAGATCTATCTCGATCATGATTCCTTTGAAATCAAACCGTGTACCCGCCTCTTTTTTTGCCTGCTCGATAGCGTTTTTCATCTCCATCATATCAAGCTTGGCGCTGATATCAAAATAGTGCTCTTTTGCCATTGGACTCTCCTTAATAATTGTCAATCTACCCCTCTATACGCAACATCTGGATGCTACTATCTACAACATCGAGGGATTCGAGTTTTTTCATGGCATCTCTTATGTCTTTTTCCTGACATTCGTGAGTAGTAAACAGCAGTCTTACATGCCCTTTGATACGTGAAGGCTTTTGGAGCATAGAGGCTATCGATATGCCTGCCTGACTGAGTGTAGTAGTCACGGCCGCCAACACTCCCGGTTTGTCGATTACTTTGAGTTTGAGATAGTACTGAGTACGGATATCTTCAGCGGGCAAAAGCTTCAGACCACTCTCAAGACCTTTTTTGTACCCCAGCATTGGACCTGTGTTGCCTCTGACTATCTCTATGATATCGGCTATGACAGCACTTGCAGTCGCATCGCCCCCGGCACCCGGACCATAAAACATAGTCTCACCTACTCGATCACCAACCACTGAGACTGCATTCATCACACCGTCAACCCTGGATATCATAGTCGTACGGGATACAAGAGCAGGATGGACCCTCAGCTCTACCCCCTCACCATTTCTGCGCGCTACTCCAAGGAGCTTGATAGCATAGTCAAACTCCTTGGCAAACTCTACATCTGTCGGCGTAATATTCTCAATTCCCTCTATGAGGATATCTTCCGGCTTGGCATCTATACCGTAAGCTATAGAAGCAAGGATCAACAGCTTGTGAGCCGCATCATATCCACCTACATCAAATGTAGGGTCAGCCTCGGCAAAACCCAGCTCTTGAGCTTCTTTGAGCACCTCGTCATACGATACCCCATCAGCTATCATTTTGGTCAGCATATAGTTGCTGGTACCATTCATAATCCCCTGGATGGATTCTATATGATTGGCAGCAAGACCATTGCGCAAAGCACCGATGATAGGTATACCGCCCGCTACACTCGCTTCATACATCAAAGGCAGATCGCCTGCGATCTCCTGAAGCTCATAACGGTGATATGCCAGCAGTGCTTTGTTGGCTGTGACTACCGCTTTGCCGTTTTTAAGGGCTCTTTTGACAAGTTCATAAGGTTCATCCACACCCCCCATCAGCTCCACTACGATATCTATCTCAGGATCATCTACCACAGAGGCCGGATCATCACTTAACGGTATATCTACGTCCCTTTTTTTAGAAATATCTCTAACTACACCTTTGAGCGCTACTATCTTCTTGCCTGCTCGCGCTTCTATGATCTGGGCATTTGTTTTGAGTATGTCGGCTACGCTTGTGCCGACAGTTCCTACACCAAGTATACCTATCCTAACCATCGGCCCTTTTCTCCTTTTCGACTGACATTAAATATCGCTTGATATTTTTTGCTGCCTGGCGAATTCTTTTTTCATTTTCTATCAGAGCTATACGGACATATCCGTCGCCATACTCGCCAAACCCTATACCGGGGCTTACTGCTACATGAGCTTTGAGCAGAAGCTCTTTGGAGAACTCCATAGAGCCCATATCTGCGACACACTCAGGTATCTTCGCCCAGATAAACATACTTGCGTTTGGCTTGCCAAGCTCCCAGCCCGCATTGCCAAAGGCCTCTATCATTACATCTCTTCTGTGCTTATATTTGGGGATCACCTGCTCCTCTACCAGATGCCCATACTCATCCAAAGCCACGGTAGATGCAACTTGAATAGGGGTGAACATTCCATAGTCCAGCCACGACTTTATCTTCTGAAGAGCTCCTACAAGTTTAGGATTGCCGACGATGAAGCCTACTCTCCAACCTGCCATATTGTAGCTTTTAGATAGCGTAAAGCTCTCTACAGCCACATCTTTGGCACCTTCTACCTGCAAGATGGAGGGAGTCTCATATCCGTCAAATGTAATATCAGCGTACGCTATATCGCTGATGATATAAAACCTCTCTTTTTTTGCCAGATCCACCAGTCTCTCATAAAAACCTAGCGTGACAGTGGCTGTAGTGGGATTGTGTGGGAAGTTGACCACGAGATATTTTGGCTTGGGAACTGCGTTTTTAAGAGCATGCTCCAGATCTGACAAAAACTTATCCTCATCTACTGCAAAATTATTTTCGTCATAAGTCAACTTCATCTTCTCCACATTGCCTCCGGCAAGGATAAAGGCATATGAATGGATAGGATAAGTCGGATCGGGCACGATGGCTACATCTCCGGGATTGGTGATGGCCTGCACAAGATGGACATACCCCTCTTTGCTCCCCATGGTAGCTACTGCTTCAGTTTCTGGATCGAGTATGACATTATATTTGCGCAGGTACCATTTGGTAATTGCCAAACGGAGTTTATATATCCCCTTGGAGGCACTGTATCCATGCACATGGGGTTTGCGGGCCGTCTCAACCAGCTTGTCGATTATAGGCTCAAGTGCAGGACCGTCGGGGTTGCCCATTGAGAAGTCTATCACATCGGCTCCGGCCCTACGCTCAGCCATCTTGATATCATTGACGGCAGCAAACACATATTTGGGCAGTCTGTTTATCTTCTCGAACTGTATCTCATCAAACATTTCTACCATACCTTGCTTTGGTTTAGTTTCTGGAAAGTTGCGTGAGGAATCTCATGCATTACGCCTTTTTGAACGATCAAATAATGCTTTTTGCCGTCGTTAAACCTAATGACCCTGTTGCCGTCTTTAAATGTAAAATGTCCATGTCCTGTAGCTATGATCCATCTCCCTTTGGGATCGTCAAACGATACAGAAGATGAAGATTTGCTGACTCTTCTTTTCATAGTTTTTAGATCCACTATGCCTAGCCAAATATTTTTACTCGGCACCAACACAAGCTTTCCTTTTTTTGCATTTTTTTCCTTTGCTGCCTTGAGTTTGGCGGCTTTCTCTTTGGCCAGTTTGGCTTTGCGGGCTTTTTCTTTGGCGGCTTTTAGTTTGGCGGCCTTTTCTTTTGCCAGTTTGGCTTTTAGTGCCTTTTCCTTGGCGGCTTTTGCGGCAAGGGCTTTTTCTTGAGCAGCCTTTTTGGCAGCTGCCTCCTCGGCTTTTTTGCGTGCAGCCTCTTTTGCTCTATTCTTCTTAGCTTCGGCTTTTTTTCGGGCCATCTCATCAGCTTTTTCCCATGTCTCTTCTTTGGCTGCGGCTTTATTGTCGGTATTGGTTTGTGTAATGACTTTTTTGTTCTTAACCGCTGTCACTTCATAGGGCTTTTGGTCTGCTGTATCTTTGCTGATTGAAGGCACTTCGGGAGCAAGGGGGGATTTTTCTATACTATTGCTCTCTTGTGAAATTTGTGCAATGGCCTGATCAGTCTGTCGTATCTCATCAAGGGTTGTTTCTTCTTTTTGTTTATTTTGTTCTGCCTGCTCTTGCTTGACAGTTTTTATGATTTTGTTCTCTTCTTTTGAAGTATTATCAACCATATCTTTTTCGTCTTTTTCTGCCTCATCGGGGCGTTCAGTTATTACAAATGAGTCTTTGGTACTGCTATTTTCATCTGCCCAGCCTTTTTGTTCGACACTGCCTGAGTGTTGATCGGATTGTGAACCGTTAGTGTCAGGCCCCATCCATGTTTTGGTCTGATTGACTATAGAAGAGAAAAAGCCGCCGTTGTGTTTCTGGGCAGATATATTGTTGTCCGATCCCATACTTACGGAATAGCTCTTCCACGCAGCATATAGTACAAAAACAGCTGCTACGGCTACAATGATCGGTTTGAAGTATCTTCCCCCCATATAGTTATTTCTGCCACCAATAAGATTGGATGTATCCTGTATACTTTTATGAGGGACTATGTGTTCTTGCGCAGGATTATTATTTTTGACCACCCCATCGAAATATCCCATACAATCATTACGTAAATCACTTAGATCAGCTCTATACTCTCGCTCAAGGATAGATATAAACCCCAAAGTCTGGACTTTAGTGAAGCCTTTGAAATCACGGGAAAAAAGCTTCTCAAGATTCTCTTCTGTCAGACGGGTACGTCTGCCTATCTGCTCCAAGGTGTTATTTTCTATTATTTCATTCAGATCCATATCCCATCCTGTGTATCAAAATTGCTGCAGCTGCACTGACGTTGAGCGAATCAAATGAGTGCTTCATCTGTATTGAAACTGTTTTGTCCAGCTTGGCCAGCGCTTTTTTGGAAATCCCTTTGTCCTCACTGCCAAGGATCAAGGATCTTTTGGCTGCAAATCTCGCCTTTTCTATCCTAGGTTCTCCGTCCATTGTCGCACCGTAGTGCACAAAACCCATCTGGCTCAGCTCATTCATCACATCGAGTATATTGCTATGCACCAAAAAAGGCATATCAAGCAAAGCCCCTGCACTTGTACGAGTAATGCCCGCAAAATTAAGCTGCCTGACTCCTGCGGCTACTATCCCATCCACTCCAAGAGCGTATGCCGTACGGACTATCGCACCTATATTGCCTACATCTGTCAGACCATCGAGCAAGAGTACGAAATCACCCTCTTTTATCTGAGCCAAGGTCGCCTCTTCGAAAGGCTCCATCTCAACCAAAAGCCCTTGATGATTGCCACCTTTGCTCATAGCCTGAGCCCAGCGGTTCTCCAAAAACTTTATCTTGGAGCCATACGCTTCAAATAGGCTCTGAGGGAGTATCCCTTTTTTAGCTATATATACAGTCTTGACTTTGTCACCATGATGCTCCAAAGCATACAGGCACACCTGTTTTCCATAAATTATCATAGGGGATTTTATCCAATTTTTACTTGGATTTTAAGACTGCTAAGTCTTGAGTCAAGATTATTATTTCAAAATGGAGGCATTTTATAAAAATGCAAACCGAAACTCCCCACTCATTACTATTAACTTCTAACTAATTCTTCATACCACTCTTTGACGCTTCTGTCGCTAAGTTGCGCAAGGAGTTTGGCTTTGGGTTTGGGGGGAAGATCAAGGCGCAGCACATCATTTATCGACAAGGTTTTTGTATCACTTTTTTTTCTGCTGATGATCACTACCCATTCTCCGCGGATAATATCTGAGAGTATCTCTTCCTGTACGTTTTGCGCACTCCCGCGATAATATCGTTGATACTTCTTGGTCAACTCTTTTGCAGCAAATATCTCTCTATCGGGATCGATACTAACCAGCTCATCCAAGAGCTTTTCCAACCTGTGTGGTGATTCATAAAGCACCGCATCATAACCGCACCCAAGCACCTCTTCAAGTTTGGCTTGCCGCTCCTTGCCCTTGTGAGGCAAAAAACCAAAAAATACAAACTCGCCACCCTTAAACCCGCTTGCGGCATATGCTGTCGCCACCGCTGTAGCTCCGGGCAACACATCATACTCTATTGCATGCTCCTGTGCATAAGCTACCAGCAACTGCCCCGGATCAGAGATGGCTGGCATCCCTGCATCAGAGACATAGATGATATTGCGATTTGCCAAAACATCTCCAAGCTCTTCAAGCCTTTGCGCGCCATTATGTTCATTAAATGAAATAAATTCAGTATCAGGATAGCGCATACCAAATCGCTCACCAAGCAGCCTCAAAAGCCGCTTGGTCTCTCTGGTGTCTTCACATAGAAATATATCAGCCTGCTCAAAAGCACGCATAGCTCTGATAGTGATATCTTGGGGGTTTCCGATGGGAGTTGGGATAAATGTGATCATAGATCGCAGGGGCAGATTCTATATCTGCCCAGATGTTGGGGCTTGCATCCCCTCTTCGGCTCAGCCGAGCTTATACTTGTTCTTGAACTTCTCTACTCTACCTGTAGCATCTACGATCTTCTCAGAACCTGTGAAGAACGGATGGCATTCATTGCAGATATCGATAGAGAGCTCAGGCTTGTTTGACTTCACTTCAAAAGTGTTGCCGCAAGCACAAGTTACCTTGCAGTCTACATACTCTGGATGTATATCTTTTTTCATTTTTATACCTTGGGTTAGTTATTTTGCGACAGGCAACCAACCTGTTCTGATCACCATTTGATGACCCTTCCGCATCTGCACGATGGGGTCGCTGCAACGCATCTCGCGAGACAACTCTCTCGTATATACGAGGAAAATAGGTGCGAATTATACCCAAAAAGAGTTTAATTTTTGGTTGAATTAATCTTTTGAAAACACTTGTACTGCGATGCCATCAGTATATTATATAGCTGTGCAGGGTGGAGATCGTTGATCCTGGCTATCTTTTTGAATGGCATATCTATATCTGCTTTGGCTCCATACATTTTGAGTCGCTCAATGAATTTGCCTGCATCCATTCTGTATTCATTCTCAAGCTCTTTTGGTGTCTTGTGTGCTATCCCTACAGGTATATCGGTAGGGAGGCGAAATCTGGTATCCGGCTCTTTGATAATATTATATATATCCCTTGGGGATATGCCGTTGGCTGAGGCTATCTCTTTGAGTGTAGTCTTGGGAGAAGGGACAGTGATATGATGCTCATGGAGCTTATTAGCCGCCTTGTCATAATCTATACCGGTCAAAGTACAAAAAGCTCTAAGTGGCGCATATTCAGCATAAGCAAAAGGTGGATTGCCGTCTTTGAGAGAATTAGTTGCTTTGATGCCGTTGCCTATGTTTACAAGCTGACTGAATGGAGTGGTCATAGTGGCAGTTCCGACAGCAAATACCGTCACCCAAAGAAGGGCAAAGTTGAATTCCCTGGTAAAAACCTTCCACTCCCGCTTGACCTTGAGATAGTTTTTGATCGGCTTCCAATTGAAATATATATGCCACACTATCATCACGAGGAAAAATATCCCTAGATTGATATGGAGATTGTCCCACTGCTGCTTATCAAGTCCCAAAAATTGCCAGTTGGTCCATGAAGTCACCGACCGGTCGGGGATAAAATAAAGCACGCCGCTGGAGATGAAGATAATAATAAACGACAAAGCAGCCGACAATGAAACGAATCGTTGGTATTTCATGTTATACCTTTGGTTATATGAATTTTGATATTAAGTTTGTAATTTTCCCGTATTCTGATCTGTGTATCAGACCTGATACTACTACTTTCTAACACAACCGCCTCTGTTGGCTTGCCTGTGGGGCAACACATCCGGGACCATTTTCCTACGATTGCTTTGGGCGGCTTCCTGCGCTCTCATGATTGCCTTTTTGCATAGCTTGGTGTTCCTCTTGGGTCATTGACAGATTATTCACCATCCATTCAGAGATTTTCTCCAACTCTTCTTTTCTGACAGAGCCGTTAAGAGACGGCATAAGTCCAAATCTTTTTATACTTTTACAAATAGCTTTTTCCCTTGTCGGGTTAATAGCAAATTCATTGATATGCTTTTTCATGGCATCTTTGGTTTTAAATGCCTCCCCAAGATGAAAGACAACAGCTTTAGCCAAAGGGGCTACCATTGTCGATTTATCTTCGGGCATTTTCAATGATTTATTAACGCAATCTCAATTTTTCAAAACCCCACTTCATCAAGCTCTTTAAACTTAAACGCCTCGATAATCTCCTCTATTGTCTCTTCGTCTCTAACGCACAGTACCATCATCCCTTCGTTCATAAACTCCAGATAGTTCTCAAAACTGTTGGCAAGGATGACAAAATCTATCCAGTCTGCCCCGCTCTTGGTGCGATCATCGACGAATTCCACGCCCTGCACAACCCCCTCATCAAAATCTACTATCGCCCATTTGGCGAGATCGTTTATCTTGGTGATCCTGGATAGCTTCGGATCGGTTCCGTCTACCGGTATCAGTATCTTCATCAGAGCCTCTTGAGTATCTTTTTAGGAAGAGCAAGGTCTTTGTTGCAAGATATCTTGATGCCTCTTTTGAGCACTTTGCGGGCTATTTTTTTGGCTTTTTTGAGTGAGTGCATCTTGTATGAACCGCATTGATACTTATTTAGCTCAGGGATCTCTGACTTGCTCTTTACTTTTAGCACATCTTTCATCGATTTCTCCCAGGCTTTGGCAATATCTTCTTTGGGAGGTCTGCCTATGAGCGACATATAAAAGCCTGTGCGACACCCCATGGGCGAGATATCAATTATCTCCACCTCGTCACTGTTGAGATGCTCGCGCATAAATCCGGCAAAAAGATGCTCCATCGTATGGATGCCTTTGGCGGACATTTTTTCTTTGTTGGGTGTGCAAAATCTCAGATCATAGACTGAAATGATATCTCCGTTTGGCGTAGTCATAGACTTGGCCTTGCGCACGGCCGGCGCTTTCATTTTGGTATGATCGACAGTAAACGAATCAAGTAACGGCATGATATACTCCTTGATTTTTTGGTGATTATAGCACAAAAAATTCACACAAGCTAAAACCGAATATGCTATAATGTAACTAAACACATAGGAGTCCAAATGACTTTTGCCCAGCTTGATCGCTATCTCCTCTCCAAACCGGGCGCTTCGTATGATTATCCATTTGATGAGGTGGTGCGGGTATATCGTGTGGGGCAAAAGATGTTTGCTCTCACCTCCAAGACCCACCCTCTCAGAGTCAATCTCAAATGCGATCCTGTCTATGCATTGGAGCTTCGCAACTTGTATCAGGGGATAACTCCGGGCTATCACATGAACAAAAAGCATTGGAACACTGTGGTGCTGGAGGAGTCGGATGTGGATGAAGAGACCATCCGTGAGCTCATAGACCATTCGTATGAACTGGTCTATAAAAGTCTAAGCAAAAAACAAAGAGAAACCATAAATGCAATATGACAAAGATACAACAAGCGAGTTTGGCGATGTGTTTCACAAAATACGCCGGATACTCCTCTCGTACCCTCAGATCAAAGAGATAAAAAACGCCAAACAGACATCATACCATGATGAAAATGGCGCAGTGGTTATGATGAGAACAAACGGTGAAAAACTGGTTTTGGCTTTTGCAAAAGGATATAAGCTTCAAGAAAAACATCCAATGCTCCAGGGCAATGGAAAAGTGGTCAGACATCTGTACTTCGACAGCAATGAAACAGTTGATGAAGCACTGCTCAAAGAGATGATAGAGGAGAGTTTCATCTTAGGGATTGAAGCTGCCGAAATGAAAAAGCTCCGGAGAAAATAAGGTAATTTGGCCTACCAGTATTGTTTGGTCAGCTCCACGGCACCGCCGATAATGAACTGTATAGCAATAGCTCCGGTGATAAGCCCCATGAGCTTGGTGATGACATTTTCAGCCGTCTTGCCAAGCCATCGGCGCAGATGGATAGCATAGCGCAGGATAATGTACATTGCCACTGCATTGACCAAAAATGCCGCTACTGTGATCGCAACATCTGTCCACGAATCAGCCTGCTGCTTGAATATAATCACAGTAGTAAACAGTCCTGCTCCAAATATGACAGGAATCCCCAGAGGTATCACTCCGATGCGATCAGGATTTTCGGCTGAGAGCATCCGGCCGCTGCTGCTACCAAGCATCTCCAGAGCCATCAGCAGCAACACTATCCCGCCTATGACCTTGAGAGAGAATTGATTGATCCCAAAAGCAGTCAAGATCGAGTCTCCGGCTACAAATACGACAAAAAATGCGATCAGTATAGTCCATGCGGCCTGTTTGGCTATGACAGATACCTCACTATGAGTCGCCTGGTGTGAGAGCATCCCCAGCATCATAGCGCTCACCCCTACCGGATCCATGATCGCCGCAAATGTTATGGTCTCTTTGAGAAATTGTTCCAAGATCGCTTGCATAATACATCCAAAATGATTTTATGTATAATGCTACCATAATATCTATTGATTAGGAGCCATAATGAATAGCATCAAATTTGACGGAGAAACCGTCACTCCGTCCAAAGTCGTCTGCATCGGGCGCAACTATGTAGAACACATTGAAGAATTGGGCAATGAGATGCCTGAAAATATGGTGATTTTCAACAAACCAAACTCTGCTGTTACCGATACACTCATCTATCGAGGTGACCAATGCCGATATGAAGGCGAGATATCTCTGCTGATCAAGGACAACTCTATAACAGGCATAGGGTTTGGACTCGATCTGACTTATGCTAATATACAAAATGAGCTTAAGAAAAAGGGGCTCCCCTGGGAGAGAGCCAAAGCCTTTGACGGTGCGGCAGTACTGAGCGAGTTTGTACCTTTTGACGGAGATATCGCCAAGATAGCTTTTGAAATGTATATCAACGACGAACTCATCCAAAGTGCCGGCTATGACCTTATGATATACAAACCGGACGAAATGATATCTGAGATCAACAGTTTCATGTCGCTCGAAGATGGGGACATCATCATGACGGGCACCCCCAAAGGCGTAGGATATTACTCTATAGGAGACAAATTTGAAGCTAAAATCACCTGCGGCGATGAGATCTTGCTGGAGTGTGAGTGGATAGCACAATAAAATACCGGATTTTTAAATTTTTAATTTTTAATTTTTAATTTAATCGCTATACTTCCTTTATGGTTATCAAAAGGAGGAAATTACCATGTTTTCACGATTTAGACTTGCTGAGCACGGGACTGATGTAAAAACAGAGTTTTTGGCCGGGCTGACTACGTTTTTGACCATGATGTATATTGTTCCGGTCAACGGTTTTATATTGGCTGATGCCGGTCTGCCTATGGATGCGGTTGTGACTGCCACTGCTCTGGTAACGATACTGGCAACACTCTTCAGCGGCCTTTGGGGCAATACTCCCATTGCCATGAGTGTAGGCATGGGGCTCAATGCATATTTTGCATATGGTCTGGTGCTGGGAATGAAGATACCATGGCAGACGGCTCTGGGGATAGTATTTATCTCCGGTATCATATTTGTGCTGCTCTCATTTACCAAATTCAGAGTTTGGATCATGACTTCCATCCCTATCGATCTGCGCCGTGCCATATCGGCAGGTATCGGAGCGTTTATCGCATTCATAGGACTCAAAGAGATGCATATGATAGTGGATAACAAAGCTACTTTCGTCTCACTTGGCCACTTCAGTGATCCGCATGTTCTGCTGGGGGTACTGGGACTTGTGCTTGCACTCGGACTGTATGCCTGGCGCATCAAAGGAGCATTTGTACTTGCCATCGCCATCACTTCTGTAGTCGGATGGGCCTTTGGTATAGGGAAACTGCCCGAAGGACTGCTGAGCATGCCCGCTTCCATATCACCTATAGCATTGCAGCTTGATATCCCTTCGGCTCTGACTTTGGCGCTGCTGCCTGTTATTATCACATTTTTGATCACCGATATGTTTGATACCCTGGGTACACTCACTGCCGTAGGGGCACGAGCCAATCTTTTCCAAAGTGAAGACGGTCAGGAAAAAGCACTGGAAAAAACACTCGAAGCAGACGCCCTGGCCACAGTAACAGGATCGCTGCTTGGAGTATCGACTACCACCAGTTTCATTGAGTCTGCCAGCGGTGTTGAGGCTGGAGGACGAACCGGCCTTACGGCTGTATTTACGGCAATGTTTTTTATCTTGACACTCTTTATGCTGCCTATCTTCAAGGCTATTCCGGAGCCTGCTATCCTGCCTGTACTTGTAGCAGTCGGCGTGATCATGTTTACCGAACTTGGAAGGATAGATTTTGTCAATCTCGATACGGCTACTGCCGCCGGAGCCTTTCTGGCGATCCTGCTGATGCCTTTGACATACTCTATCACCAACGGTCTGGCTGCGGCATTTGTGATATATACCGCCATCAAGATCATCAAAGGTGAATTCAAAGATCTCAATCCAGGCGTCCTGCTGATCACCCTGATCTCATTGATAGTATTTTATGTACACGGTTAAGGGGCAGGTGTGGAAAAATATTACTATGGCTACGAGGAATTTGTAGGTGATGCCGAGGCTTTGGTACACAAGATCAAAGATTTCGAACCAGATACTCTGCTGGCAGTCGCAAGAGGAGGGTTGACTCTTGGACATTTCATGGCTCAGGCGATGGATACGCGGCGGCTCTTTGCCCTCAACTCTATCCATTATGACAAAACACGTAAACTCGAGACGCTGGAGGTTTTCAATATACCCGATCTCAAAACTGCCAAACGGGTTTTGATAGTCGATGATATCATAGATAGCGGTGAGACACTGAGGGAAGTACTCAGATTGCTCAAAGAGAAGTTCCCGCAGGCTGATTTCAAGCTTGCGACAATTTTCTACAAACCAACCGCAGTGATAGAGGCTGATTATACCCTCAAAAAAGCTCATGAGTGGATAGATTTCTTCTGGGAAGTGGATATTATTGAGCAAAAACACAAAAAATAGGGAAATACTCCCATTTTTTGTGAATCTTAAGTTATGTTTAATGGTGCTTTGATAAACTGTTAAAGTAAACATTTTCTATAAGGAGAAATAATGAAAAGACTACTTAAACTTTCAGCTGTAGCAGCACTCGCGACTGCTACTTTGGCTATGGCAGGCACACTTGACGATGTCAAAAAAGCCGGTGTACTCAAATGTGGAGTCAATACCGGTCTGCCGGGATTCAGTGAAGCTGACTCAAAAGGTGCCTGGAGAGGGCTTGATGTGGACTACTGTCGTGCTCTTGCCGCAGCCGTACTTGGTGATGCGAACAAGGTCAAGTATGTGCCTCTAAATGCAAAAGAGAGATTTACCGCTCTGCAGAGTGGCGAGATAGATGTGCTATCAAGAAACACAACCAACACTGAGACTCGTGACACTACCCTAGGGATCAATTTCGTCGGTGTAATGTATTATGACGGTCAAGGCTTTATGGTGCCCAAATCCCTTGGGATCAAAAGTGCCAAAGAACTTGACGGTGCTACTGTATGTATCCAGGCAGGTACTACTACCGAGCTAAATCTGGCTGACTACTTCCGCTCAAACAAAATGAAGTTCAAGGCTATTACTTTTGACACTAATGATCAGGTTGACAAAGCATTTTTGGCAGGCAGATGTGATATCCTCACTACAGACCAGTCAGGACTCTATGCCGCCAGAACCAAGTTCAAAAATCCTGAGAAGTATGTGATCCTTCCGGAGATAATCTCCAAAGAGCCACTTGCACCTGCAGTGCGACAGGGTGATGATCAGTGGTTCAATATCGCCAAGTGGACAAGAAACGCTCTTTTGACTGCAGAAGAGAAAGGTGTCACAAGCGCAAATGTTGACGACATGAAGAAAAACAGCAACGATCCTGAGACCAAGAGACTTCTGGGTGTGGAAGGAACTATGGGCAAAAATGTAGGGCTTGATGCCGATGCGTTCTATCGTGCTATCAAGCAAGTAGGCAATTATGGTGAGATCTTCGAGCGCAACGTGGGCGCTGATACGCCTCTGAAAATCTCTCGCGGACTCAATGCTCTTTGGAACAAAGGCGGCATGCAGTACTCTCCTCCATTCAGATAGGATGGCAGCTGATCGACCTTGCCTCTCTTGGCAGGGCCCGGTCCTACACTTATGTGCTCATAAGGTTTTCATTTTATATGAGTTTTTTATGAACACATAACTATTTTATATTGATAAAGGGATGCTGTATGTTGTCACTTTTGCGCAATGAAAAAGTTAGGGGCGTTTTATACCAGATCCTTGTGGTAGTGGGTTTTGGTTTGCTTGTTCTGTTTATAGCAAAGAACACCGCTCACAATATAGAAGTACGCGGCATCAAATCGGGATTTGACTTTCTCAACTCTACAGCAGGTTTTGATATCACCGAATCCCCTATTCCCTTCTCCCCGCAAAGCACTCACTGGGATGTTTTTAAGGTAGGCTTGTTAAATACGCTTATCATAGCGTTTGCCGGCATTGTTCTTTCCAGTATTCTTGGGCTGATCATAGGTGTTGCGCGCCTCTCATCCAACTGGCTGATAAACCGTCTTGCGGCAGGATATATAGAAACCTTTAGAAATATTCCTATTTTGTTGCAGATACTGTTTTGGTACAATGTGGTCCTGGCCACTCTGCCCGCCACCAGAAAAAGTATCAATCTCTTTGATAGTATCTTTATAAACAATCGAGGGTTTTTTGTACCAAAGCCGATATTTGGTGACGGTGCGTGGATGATAGGTGCTGCTTTTGTGGCAGCTATCATAGGAGCATGGTGGATACATCGATGGGCTATCAAGAGGCACGAGGAAACTGGCCAAAACTTCCCTGCATTTTGGGCTGGGCTTGGACTGATCATAATATTGCCTTTGTTGGCATATTTCATCAGCGGCAAACCGGTCACTTTCGAATATCCGGTGCTGAAGGGATTCAATTTTCAGGGCGGCAAAGTATTCACCCCTGAATTTCTGGCTCTTTTATTTGCTTTGTCTATATATACTGCAACTTTCATAGCTGAAGCTATCCGAAGCGGTATAGAAGCAGTACCCAAAGGGCAAAAGGAGGCTGCCACTGCTCTAGGTCTTACTCCGGTACAGTCTCTAAGATTCGTTGTGCTTCCACAGGCTATCCGCATAGCTATACCATCTATCATCAACCAATACCTCAACCTCACCAAAAACTCATCGCTGGCTGCAGCTATAGGTTATCCCGAGCTTGTCACTATATTTGCCGGAACCAGCCTCAATCAGACGGGTCAGGCTCTTGAGATACTCGGTATTACTATGTTGACATATCTGATGATCAGTCTGGTAGTGTCGCTGATACTCAATTGGTTCAATGCCAAAATGAAGATAAAGGAGCGATAAATGGCAGTATATGAGATCAAACCGTCCAGAGTACCGCCCCTTGGTGAAAGAGGTGCTATAGCCTGGTTGAGACATAGGCTGTTCTCCAATCCGTACAATGCTTTTTTTACAATTTTAGGAATTGCCATATTGGCTATGCTTATCCCTCCATTTTTCAAGTGGGCAGTGACTGATGCTAATTTCGTAGGTCACACCAAAGCTGACTGTACAGGGGACGGAGCCTGTTGGGTTTTTGTCAAAGAGAAGCTCAAGATGTTCATGTACGGATTCTATCCGGAGGCTGAGTTGTGGAGAGCCAAACTTACTATCGGTATATCCATACTTGTACTGATCATACTCAAATTTACGAAGCTCAAATGGATCAAGATAGCACTCATTGTTCTTCTGCCTGTTGTGGCGACTATATTGCTCCATGGCGGAGTCTTTGGACTTAGTGTGGTAGAGACCAGCAAATGGGGCGGTCTACTCCTTACTTTGGTGATATCGACTGTAGGAATCGTTCTGTCATTTCCTATAGGAGTACTGCTTGCTCTTGGACGACAATCCAGGCTGCCTATCATCAAGACACTCAGTATATTCTATATCGAGCTCATCCGTGGAGTACCTCTGATTACGGTACTGTTTATGGCTTCAGTGATCTTGCCTCTGTTTTTCCCTGAGGGGATAGATTTTGACAAACTTATCAGAGCGCTGATAGGTATTACGTTTTTTGAAGCGGCCTACATAGCCGAAAATATCCGAGGAGGCCTTCAGGCTATACCCAAAGGCCAATACGAAGCAGCCGATGCATTGGGTCTTGGATACTGGCAAAAAATGCGTCTAGTGATATTGCCGCAGGCCATCAAGGTAGCCATACCCAACCTTGTCGGCTCATTTATTTCATTGTTTAAAGATACTTCGCTAGTGATGATCATCGGACTGTTTGATCTGCTGGCTATGGTTCAGCTGACCGCCAACGATCGAGACTGGCTTGGAATGGAGACTGAAGGGTATGTCTTTGTAGCGTTTGTCTTCTGGATATTTACTTTTGGCATGTCGTTCTTCTCAAAACGACTTGAGAAAAAACTTGATACCAACAACAGGGATTAATTATGGCAGAAACCAAAGCAGAAAAAGATTTTTCACAACACATGATAGAGATAGAAAATGTCAACAAATGGTATGGTGATTTCCATGTCCTAAAAGATATCAATCTCAATGTCGGCAAAGGTGAGATAGTAGTCGTAGCCGGGCCGTCTGGATCGGGCAAATCAACCATGATCCGATGTATAAACCGCCTTGAGGAGTACCAGGAAGGTTCAATCAAGGTCAAAGGTGTAGAGGTCAACGCCGATGTCAAAAACCTCAGAGAGGTTCGCGCCAATGTCGCCATGGTCTTTCAGCATTTCAACCTCTTCCCTCATCTAACTATACTTGATAACCTCACTCTGGCACCAGAATGGGTCTATAATAAGCCCAAAAAAGAGGCAGTAGAGACTGCTATGCACTTCCTTGATCGAGTTGGAATAGCAGACCAGGCAGATAAATATCCCAACCAACTCTCCGGCGGTCAGCAGCAAAGGGTGGCTATAGCCAGAGCCCTGTGCAAGAGTCCCGATATCATGCTCTTTGATGAGCCGACATCCGCACTCGATCCGGAAATGATCGGTGAGGTGCTCGATGTCATGATCTCTCTTGCCAAAGAGGGTAAGACTATGGTCACAGTCACCCATGAGATGGGATTTGCGCGCAAAGTTGCCGATAGAGTGATCTTCATGGATGCGGGTCAGATAGTCGAAGAGAACGATCCTGAGACATTCTTTAACCATCCAGAGAGCGACCGCCTCAAACTCTTCCTTGAGCAGATACTGGATCACTAATTCCATTATGCTGCTTGAGAGCGCCGAATACATTGGTATTGCCGCCTTTTCTGCCAGCGGCTTTTATATCGGTAAGCGTAATGATCTTGATCTGCTGGGGATTTACACCGTAGCTTTCCTCACTGCTCTTGGAGGTGGGGTAGTGCGTGATGTGATCCGCGGCACTCCGCCCTTGGCCTTTTCCCAATCCGCACCGATCCTTATCGTCCTGCTGGTGACTACCGCTCTACTCCTTTCACGACGCTTCGTCCATCATGATATAGACTCCAAACCGCTTTTTGTCCTCGTCGATGCAGTCGGGATGGTGGCGTTTGCCATCTCTGGAGCACTCTTTGGTCTCAAAGCAGGATTCAACCCTGCCGGTGTAGCTATACTCGCCTTTACTACCGCCGTGGGCGGCGGGATCTTCCGCGATATCCTTGTCAACAAGATTCCCTACGTCCTCCACGGCGGCTTCTACGGCATCATCGCCCTGCTCATCGGCCTGGCCGTCTGGATCCTCGACGCGCTCCACCTCATCAACACCCTCACCCTCCTGATCCTTTTTAGTAGCGGTGTGATCCTGCGCATGTTCGCCTGGCGACAGGACTGGCATCTGCCGAAAGTTTAGTCATTTATTTTCGATCTGATATAATGTGTTTTCACTTCACATATTATTTAAAAGGCTTTATATGACTACACGCTACCAAATCATGTCACTTCCGAAGGACGAAGAAGCCTTTCTTGAAGTCAAGATCAAAAACTCAAAATTTTTTATACAGATCTATGGAGGACCAAAAGTCTATGAAGATGAAGCAAAAGGAATGGATCTTGCAGAATATATGATACGGATACATGATGACTTTTCTATCACAGAAAAATCACGCATAGAGTGGCTTGGGACAATGAGGGAAGCGTTGGCAGACAAAGCACAGCATGTAGACTTTGATCTAATCAGAGACTTCTGGGATTATCTGGAAGTATTTTCCAAACTTGCCGTCAACAGTTTTTCTGACGGCAGCAGCCATTACGCCTCATACTCACAAGCAAAGATACTTTGATGGTTTTATTTATCGGATATCACGATTAGGAAGTTGCCAATGCCCAAACCCACCGCGGCTCTTTTTATCCCGTGCTATATCAATCATCTGTTTCCAAATGTAGGTATGGCAACTCTAAAATTACTGGAGAAGTTTGGCTACGAAGTGGTCTATCCCAAGAAGCAAACCTGCTGCGGGCAACCCTTTGCCAACAGCGGAGCACACGATGAGGCCAGACCGCTGGCACGGCATTTTGTTGAGGTTTTCAAGGGTTTTGATTATATCGTCGCTCCATCTGCCAGTTGTGTCGGGACGGTACGCAACCACTACGATCCATATGTAGGCGATGATCCAAATTATCAACACATCAAACAAAATACATACGAAATACTGGAGTTTCTCCACGATGTAGTAAGACCCGAGAGTTTCGATACCTCTTTCCCCCATACCGTCACCCTGCACCAAAGCTGCCACGGTCTGCGCCAGCTGGAGCTGGGTGTCTCAAGCGAACGGGTGCTTCCGTATCACAACAAGGTCGAAAATCTGCTCAATCTTGTCGATGATATTACCCTCCTGCCGATGGAGCGGGCCGATGAGTGCTGCGGATTTGGCGGGATGTTCAGCGTCCACGAACCTGAGATCTCCACCCCCATGGGACAGGACAAACTGGGCAACGCCGAGGCCACCAAAGCCGAGTATCTGGCAGGATTTGACAGCTCCTGCCTGATGCATCTGCAAGGGATAGCCAAACGCGAAAAGCGACCGATCAAATTCGTCCATGTCGCGGAGATATTGGCGGGGATGATATCGTGATTTATGATATAATTAACTTCAAAACAATAACAGGAGTCAGTCTCCATGAATAGTCAGAAAATACTGAAATATCTTAAACAAGTACAGGAAAAATACAGGGAAATATACGGCATTAGATTTATTGGATTGTTTGGGTCTTATGCTAGAGATGAAGCAACCAAACAAAGCGATATAGACATCTTGTACACCATAGATGAAGGCAAGAAACTATCGATATTCAACTATTTTTCAATTACCCGGGACTTAGAAAGAATTTTCAAAAAAAGAGTGGATCTGGTACGATCAGATGCCATCAAGCCAAAGCTAAAAAAATATATCGATAGAGACATCCAGTATGTCTAAAAGCCATCGTGATTATCGTCTGTATCTGGAAGATATCATAACAGAATATGACAATATCAAATCATTTGTTGACGGCATAACATATGAGCAATTTACTCACAATATCGAAAAAGTTTATGCGGTAGCTAAAGCGTTTGAAAACATAGGAGAGGCAATCAAAAATTTGCCAAAAGAAATCACCGAAAATTACCCTCAAATCCCGTGGTCAGAAGTAGCAAAAATGAGAGATGTTTTGACACATCACTATTTTGGGGTTGATGACAGAATTTTGTGGGATACAATCGATAAAGATTTTGATGATTTTATAAGCATTGTCCGCCAGATAATCCATGACGCCAAACAACACTACACATAATGAACCATCATCAAAAATCCTCCGCATTTGTGAGTGACGCCAAATACAGCAAATGGCACGACCAGGCGCTGTGGTTTGTACGCCAGAAGCGCGATAAGGCTGCCAGGCAGATAAATGAGTGGGAAGAGCTGCGACAACAGGCCTCACAGATCAAAGCCCATACCATGAGCCATCTGGCTGACTATCTCGAAACATTCGAGCGCAACGCAACGCGCAACGGTATCCACATCCACTGGGCGACCGATGCAGATGAACACAACCGCATCATTGAAGGAATTTTGAAGCATCACAACGTCCGCAAGGTGGTCAAGTCCAAATCGATGCTCACCGAAGAGTGCGGCCTCAATCCCTACCTCAAACGCCATGGCATCGAGGTGATCGACACCGATTTGGGGGAGCGGATCGTCCAGCTGCGCAGAGAACCTCCCAGCCACATCGTCCTGCCGGCCATTCATCTCAGAAAAGAGCAGGTCGGCAAGCTGTTTGAGCAGGAGATGAATACCAAACCGGGCAGCAGCGATCCGGAGTATCTGACTTATGCCGCCAGAAAACATCTGCGCAAGCATTTCCTAAGCGCTGATGCGGCGATCACGGGAGTCAATTTCGCTGTTGCTGATGAGGGGATGTTCGTCGTCTGTACCAACGAGGGTAACGCCGATCTGGGCACGGCGATCACTGATCTGCATATCGCCAGCATGGGGATTGAGAAGGTCATCCCTTCTCTGGAGCATCTGGGGGTATTTACCCGTTTGCTTGCCCGCAGCGCAACCGGTCAGCCGGTGACCACGTACACCAGCCATTTCAAGCGCCCCAAAAAAGGCGGCGAGCTCCACATCGTCATCGTCAACAACGGCCGCAGCGACATCCTGGGCAGCAAGACCAACGCCCAAGCGCTCCACTGCATCCGGTGCGGAGCGTGCATGAACACCTGCCCCACCTATCGGCGCAGCGGCGGGCACAGCTACGATTATGTCATCCCTGGCCCCATCGGATCGAGTCTTGGAGCCTCCCGCGACCTCAAGCAACACGGCGATCTGAGCTTCAACTGCACCCTGTGCGGCAGCTGCACGGCCGTCTGCCCTGCCCACATCGATCTGGATCGGCAACTGTATGCCTGGCGCAAGGAGTACGTCGATGCCGGCTACCTCTCCCCAGCCAAAAAATGGAGCTATCGCATCGGATCATGGATGCTCCAAAGCCCCATCCGATCCAGGTTTCTCTTCGCCGCCGCCAAATGGGTAACCCGCCTTCTGCCGCGCTCTATTCTCTACAGCCGTCTCAACGTCTGGGGACGCACCCGAGAACTACCTGAGTTCGCCCCAAAAACCTTCGCGCAGATGTATAAGAAACACAAAGACTGATATGGATTTACATTTTTTGTGATATATGATATACTTATTTGGTAGTACAAGGAGACACCATGCCTGATCAAGTTGAAACCGACGAAAAGAAACTGGGGAACATACCTGTTTTTAAAAACACGCGTGTTCCTGTGCGCAATCTGTTTGATTATCTAGTAGCGGGGGAGACGGTTCAGGATTTTCTGGAAGACTTTCCTACGGTCTCTTTCGAGCAGGTTCGCCATGTCCTTCAGCAGGCAGAAGCAGCTATCCAGACACACCTGGCTGCCTGAGATATGACCATCATCATCGATGAGTGCCTCCCCAAGCGCCTCACCCGCCTGTTTGCAGGTCATCGCGTCAGGACAGTCCTCCAAATAGGCCTTGCCGGCTCTAAAGACTCGGACTTGCTTCGAGAGCTTGACAAGCGAAATATTGATCTTTTTGTGACCATTGACGGCAACATAGAATACCAGCAACAATTTCACCATCGACATTTCGGCACCATTGTCATACGCTCTGTCTCCAATCGCTTTGCGGATCTTGCCCATTTCGAGTCGGCATTGCAGGATGCAGCTGACACCATCCAGCCCAGCCAAATCATTCATATCCCTCCCAAAAAGAAGAGCTGACACGATCCGGCATATATGTATTTACACCTTGCAGACAACGTTGCGGAAGATTTTATCCGGGAAGCCCATCGGCTCTTCGGCTCAGCAGCCATCTTCCATACTGTTTCAGGAAAATCACAAACGGCAAACTCCAAACCACGGCAGAAACCCAGTAGAGTGTCGTGGCTGTCTGAGGATATAGTACCACAGCAGCCCGGAGTCCTGCGGAAATGATGATCAGAAGTGTACTGATGCATATCCAAATATTACGCTCTTTGGCTATATCTCTACCCGTATGGACAATCGTCACAACGATCATAACCATGTAAAACGACAATGTCCATGCTCCAGCGGTCAATACATGAAGCAAGTCTCCAACATACCAGGGTGATCCCGCGAGATAATTCCATCCGATCCATCCATATCCGATAGCCATGATGACTGGAACCGCCTCGAGTCCTACAATGAGAGGCTTGAACAAAATGCGCGTCTCATCGTAGCGAATAAAATCATTCAAAATAGCCAGACTGGCCGCCCCCGTTCCCAGTGCAATCCAGCCCAGAGCACGATTGTCCGGCCAGAAAAAGGCGATCGCGGTATAGAGTGCGATCATAAAAATGGTGAGGTTGTATGCCGGGGGACGGGCGACATAAATCTCTTCGTACCCCTCTAATTCCAATATTTCATTGACCGCCTCGATATTAACACGTCGAATCGCAAGAACAATAAGCACCAGAAACGCCCCGAGTGCTACCTTGAGTATCTCTAACGCAGGGGTCTGTACCCAACCTGCCACACTCGCATAAAACCATAACTGTACCACCTGAACCGCCACAAAACCATACGCAATACTGACGTGTCGTTTGGCAGGATCTTCAAGGATCGGTCGGATCACCAATACCGTCAACCAGGCAAACAAAGCAATATTGATGATCATTGCAGGATAGGGAGTAATAAAATCCATCAACCAGAAACTTACCCGCCCTGCGATCCAGAGACCAAACAGATTGCGCAGAGCCACCCCAACGATCGGCACGGTTCCTGGATAAAGCTCCGGTGCACCCGTAAGGATAAACGCCGCCATTCCCAGAAACCCCACCCCATACAGCATTTCATAGATATGCCAGCTCATGCCGTCGGCGATAAAGCCCAGAGGAATAAAACCGGCATAGTGCAGTCCCCACAGGAGAATGGAAAGAATCATGTAGGGTGCCATCAGCAAGAAAGCCGGGCGAAATCCATATGCAAGATACGGAGGGAAATCCCCCTCTGGATACGATTCATAGTGCGATGTTGCTGCCATTATCTCAGCTCCAGTTCAAAAGTTTCTATTACGTCCGGATCATTCAGCAGTTGGGCTGTTTGAGCATAAACCCATGTGTCAGTACGCTCTGCCTGAGGTAGATCAAACCGGAACGTTTTAACAATGCGTCCAGGATCAGGTTCCAGCAGCAAGATCTTGTCACTGAGGCGAATCGCCTCCATGATGTCATGAGTAATAAAAAAGATTGTAATCTCCTTCTTTTCTATCAAATCAATGATGTGGTTTTGAAGTTCACGCTTTAGACCGATGTCCAGTGCCGAAAATGGCTCATCCAAAAAAAGCAATTCCGGGCGCGTTACCAAAGCACGGGAAAAAGATACCCGTTGGCTCATCCCGCCACTGAGTTCTTTGGGAAACTTGTCAAAATCCTCTTTGTCCAGATCAAATTTGAGTGCAATCTCTTCCGCCCATCGAATCTGATCCTGACGGGGGATTCCCAGTGCTTTGAGACCAAAGGCAATGTTGTCGATCACATTTTTCCACGGTAACAGACGTGGGTCTTGAAACGCGATCGATCGGGTTCGGAAGGTATTTTCTATCTTCCCCTCCTGACGATCCAGCAACTCGGCACACAGCCGAAGCAGAGTGGTCTTGCCGCCACCGCTTGGGCCGACAACTGAGAGAACTTCTCCTTTGTGAAGCTCGAAACTGATCTTGTCGAGGATGGTCTCATACCCAAATGAAAAGGTCAGATTCTCTACGATCAGTCGCGCCATTTTTCGACCTCCTGCTTGATAGGTTCAAGAATGATATACTCTACAACCATGAGGATAGCAACCATGACAACGACCAGTGCCAGTGCCGTCTGCGTATCAAGCTGACTGCGAGAAAGCGCCAGCTGAGCACCGATGCCATCCCCTGTCGCCAGCAACTCCGCCATGACGACGATCTTCCACGCCATCCCCAGTGCCGAAACCCATGCCGGGAAAATATAGGAAAAAATGTGCGGCAGATAGATGTCGGTAAATTTCATTCTCAAAGGTACCTTGAATGTATCGGCCATCTCGTCGAATTTGTCCTCGAGTGTTCGTGTTCCCTGCAAAGCTCCGATAAACACGATCGGCAATGATGAAACCACCACCGTAAACTCAACGGTCATATCTCCCATCCCAAACCAGATCATCGCCAGCACGATCCAGGCAATGGGCGGCAAACCGGTGATGATAGTAATGATCGGGCGGCTGGTGATAGAGGCGGTAACAAAAAAGCCCGATAGCAACCCCAACAGAGTTCCAGCCACCAGCGAGAGACCAAATCCAATCGCCACCCGGTTGAGTGTGATCATCAGGTTGGTCATAAAATCGTTATCTTGAAAAAGCTCAACAAGCGTTTTGAAGGTATCGAGCGGTGCGGGCAAAATCATATCGCCGTAAAACTGATTGCCGACATCCCACGCAGCAATAAACAGAAAGATCGATGCGATCGCACCCCAGCCTCCCCAGAGAAAGGCGGGAAAGTCACGAAGGATTTTTTTGAAAGCTTCCATCAGTGGTAAAATCCTGCATCTGGGATTTTGCCCCCGATGATCTTGGGGTTGACCTGCATAAATTTCTCAAAGACAAACTCCGTCTTTTTGCGTGCTTCTTTGGCTGCAACGACTTCCATTTGCACGGCTGCAATTGAGTCAGCCACCGCTTCCGGGGTAAACATCTTGGTGTATTTGACCACCATGGCTCCAGCTTCTTTGGGGTGCGAGAGATACCACTTTGTTGCTTTGGCATACTCCTCATTGAAGCGCTTGATTACCTTGTCGTTGGTACGCATATCTCCCACAGCAGCCATACCGGCAGTTGCGATTTTTTTCTCCGTGCCAAACGCCTCTCCCCATTCATCTTCGAGGTCAATGCCGCGATAGAGTTCGGGAGCGATCACACTGACCGGAAATGATTTGGTCTTGCGCAACACCATTGAGGTGGCAGGATCGGGCAGAAGAACATTGTCCTGACGGCGCATAATAAGCTGTTGGGCTCCGTCCATAGGGTTGGAGACATACATGAGATTGATCGCCTTTTCATCGATCCCCTTTTTGCGCATAATCGTACGCAGTACGACATCAGGCATATCCCCTTTCCACGGAACGACCAGCGTTTTGCCTTTGAGTTTTTCCAGCGCATTGATCCGCTTATCGCGTACCAGAATCTGCAAAATTCCCCATACCGAAACATTGAGCATCTGAATGGGTTGCTTTTTGTTATAGAGTGTGGCACCCACACAAGTAGGAACTGCCACAAAATCCACCTCTTTGTTGACGATCATTGCTCGAAGCTGATCGGGATTGTTCCAGAGACGGAACTTCACTTTATTGGCGACATCGTTCAGCGCACCGCTTTCAATCATTCGAAACAGTGGGTGCGAAACATTGGCAGCCGGGCCGGCAACGACGATTGTATCGAGCTTATCTCCCGCCTGTACCCACAGTGCACCCATCAGCATAAAAGCCGTCATGATTTTCTTCAGCATTCTCTTCTCCTGAATTAGTTGGCAGAATCATACCATAATGATACTGATTATTATTGACGTTAAATTGTATTTTGTCGTCGCCTACCCGGAAAAATGGCAATGCACTTCCGGGCAGCAGCTTTCTTATTGATGTACGCTGAGGATCTTCATTCCCTTTTTAAACTGTTCAGGTGTCAGAATTTTTCTCAGTTTTGCATATGCTTTGACTCTCTCGTAGGCAAGCTCTTTTTTGAGCTCCGCTATCTTGTCTATTGTCTCTTTGACTTCATCAATCGTTTTGCCATCGATCTGGACTGCTTTGATCACCTCGGACTCGAGGCCGGCCGCTTCCTTTTTCAGCTTTTGTATCCGTACGGCATTTTGCGACATGATCTCATCGGCGAACTTCTGGGTCTGTTCCGGGGTAATGCCGAGCTTGTCGGCGAACATCCTGACCAGTACCCCCGCCTGGGTGAACGCCACCGTCTCGCCGTGATCGGTTGTTTTGAGCGGTGGTTTGTTGCCGGGCCACTTCTTTTTCATGGTGGCGAGTTTGATGAGTTTGGCGTATTGTTCCTGGGTCGTTACATCTTTGACATCTTGGATGCATTGCAGATGTGCTTTGCTTATGTTCAATCTTTGCTTGGCTATCTTTTCAAGATCTGCAAAAAACTTTTCTGGCTTTGGAGCATCCTTTTTCATGGCAAACGCTTTGGCAAGTGTCATCTCAAGATCTTTGATCTTTTTGGTCTCCTTGAGTACCACCGGAACTGTTTTGTCCTTGATCCTTACAATCTTTGCCAATTGTTCTTCACTCAAACCTATCTCGTCTCCCTTGGGGTGAAACAGTGTAACACCTACCAAAAACGGTAGATTGTCATGCACCAGCATATAGCTTTTAGGGAACCTTTCTGCTTTTGCAAAGGGCCCCGGTTCTCCGCCTACTTTTTTGAGTATCATTTTGAACATCTCTGGCTTTTGCATATTTGGCTTTGCCATCAACGTCTGGCTCATAATTGCCACTACTCCTATAAAAATGGCAGCGCGTTTTTTGTTTTTGTTTCCGATTGTCATTGTTGACTCCTGTTGGATATTTTTTTCAAGTCAGAGACTTGGAAGAGGGAAGAGAAGGCGCGTAAATGGCTGAAAAACACGATGTTTCCCTCTTCCAAATCAATACTGATATTCATTATCGCTTGTATAGTAAACTACTTTTATTTTATTCTTCCTTAAAACAAAAGAACAATCAAAAGCCTGTTTGATTGCTTCAGTCAAATTTATACTATTTCAAATAATACATCAGCTGCCCGATTTTGCCCCCAAACCTTCGCGCAGATGTATAAAGAAAAACATAGTTGACACCGATTGTATATATATGTTATAATTACCACATATCGTAAAGGTAAGATATGTTTAGGTGGAATGAGGACAAAAGCAACATTCTGAAAGCCCAACGGGGATTTGGTTTTGAGGATGCCGTAGAACAGATAAGCAAAAACGGCGTACTCGATCATTACAAACATCCAAACCAAACCCAATACCCCAATCAGTATATCTTTGTCATTTTGCTTGGCGGGTATGTCCATTATGTACCGTATGTCAAAGACGGCGATGATATCTTTTTGAAAAACATAATCCCCAGCAGAAAGCTGCACAAAAAATACATCAAGGAGTCCAAATGAACTATACACAAGATGAAATAGAATTGCTCGAAGCGATAGAAAATGACAACATCGAGAGGGTTCCGTACGATAATGAAGCACTCAAACAAGAAGCTTCCAGAACGCTGGAGTATTTGAATGAAAAAAAACAAATCAGCATCAATCTCAAGCGCGCCGATCTGGACTACGTCAAGCAACGCGCCAAAGACATAGGCATATCCTATCAAAATATCATCCAGGCGCTGGTGCACAATTATCGAACACACAAACTTGAACTCAAACTCTAAAAAGAGTCCCCCCATGAGCCGTGAGACGATCCTCTCCGCCATCCGCCGCAACACGCAAGCAACCAAGAAAATACCATTGCCCGAATCTACCCGCTACCCTCCATCCTCTAACCTCTCGCCCCAAAAGGCGTTTGCCGAAGCTGTCCAATCCGTCGGCGGTGAATGCATCGTTCTTGGGGGTCTGACCCCATCACTGACCAAGGGGTCTGGCTTGGATGACAATAGCAGCGAAGCGAAGTTGTCGTCCGTGCCTGACCCCGTCTCGCCGGATGACCTGCGGGCATATTTCGACGACCATAAGCCCCAGATACTCCGCGCCCACTTCGGAGTCGTCGAGAACGGTGCCTGCTGGATCGAGCATCACCCTGAGGATGACCGCACCCGCTATACACTACCTGAACATCTGGCTATCCTCCTGCCCCATGACGCGCTGGTGCCCACCATGCATGAGGCCTATGCCCGTATCATGGAGCTGGGGATCGAAGATTTTGGCCTCTTCCTCTCAGGACCCTCCAAGACCGCCGATATAGAACAAGCTCTTGTTATTGGAGCACAGGGCGCGATCTCTACCAAGGTATTTTTGGTGTAACACACTATACCAATCAATACGACAAAGAAAAAATATGACAATCTGACATATATTTACCCTCCCACGCCAAAACCCGCTACCATACCCCCATGAACATGAAGAAAAAAGAAAAACTCTATATCGCCGACCTCCTTCCTGATCCGGCACTCACCTACCCAGCCTACTACCAGCTCAGCCCGGCCATGGCACGCAACGAAATGCTCCTAAGCGCACTGGAGGCTCTGCACAGTTTTGATTTTCGCTGGTACGAGACCCCGAGAAGTCATGACGATATCTTCGCCATGTTCTCTGGCGGCGGCTTCCTGATTTATCGGGAGAAATACATCGTGGGGTATTTCGGCGGCCGGATGATGTATCTGGAATCCCACGGCTGGAAGAGCATGCCGGTGACTCAGGAGGTGTTTGCGCTGGAGAATTGGCTGGTGCATTAGCCGGTGCGACAATAAAGTAACATGTTTTGCCGTCTGCTTACTAAAATAAAAAAGGGCTTGCTTTATTGTGCTTCTTGACATCCTCTCCATATTTTCATATAATTATATTATAGTTATAAAAAGGAGTGAAAATGCGGGTTTCGCTGATAGACATCGGTACCAGCAAAGGCATACGCATCCCTGCATCCGTGCTCAAGGAGATGGACATGCCCAAGAGTTTCGATCTGCGTATAGCCCAGAACAGTATCGTGCTGGATGTGGTCGAAGAACCGAGAGTCGGCTGGGAAGAGAAGTTCAAAAACAGCGACAATGAGCTGCTCATCGATGACGGATTGGATATGGATGCGTGGGATGAAATATAAACAATACACCATCGTCATCGTCAATCTTGACCCCACTGTCGGTTCAGAAATACGCAAGAGACGACCCTGCCTCATCGTATCGCCTGAGAGCATGAATTACAGCAACGTGATCGTAGCCCCCATGACTTCCAGATACAAAGACTACCCCACTCGAGTCCAGCTTGGCGACAACAGCTTCGCTGCACTTGATCAGATCCGAACCATATCCACCAAGAGAATCGTCAAAGTCACCGATACAAAAATATCAAAAAAACAGATCGAAGCGGTCAAAAGCATCATCAAAGAGATGCTGGTGGATTAGAAGTGCAGCATTCGAGGAGGAACCAATGAAAGAAATACCTGTATCGCAAATCGGTGAATTGGATGATTTTAGTGTCGTGAAATTGATAGATGATGACACGCAAGAATTCATAGGGTACTATATGCACAGCCGATACCAAAAAGAGATCGAGGCTCTTTGGGAAATGACGCAGGATCCAAGCTCTTCAGGAAATAAAAGAGATGGGCTCGATAGATCGGACGCAGTAAAGGATTAAAATGTCAACACTAAAAACTCTCAAAGACTATCTCGTAGGTGAAAACGGATATCTAATCGATGACAACAATAACGGCAAGACCGTGATGCTTTCTGGTGCTTGGGGTTCAGGGAAGACACATTTTTGGTTGGAAGATATTAAGCCTCAACTAATGGATAAAAAACAGAAAAATATCTACATTAGTTTGTATGGTAGAGAATCTATTAATGAGTTGAAATTTGAAGTACTCAAAGAAGCATATAATTTAGAAGTAAAAGAAGATTTTATTAGTAAGAGTGCTTCAATGCTTAGTACGATAGCTCCAAGCTTTGGTGAAAAATCTTTAGTTGATGTATTTAATAAACTCAATAAAAAAGCTAAAGATAAAAAAGCAAAAGAAATTTTACAATCAGGTAGTATTATTTGCCTAGATGATTTTGAGCGAAAGTCAAAGAACTTAGACCTAAATGATTTGTTTGGGTACATATCACAACTCGCATTAGAATTTGAATGTAAGGTTGTCATCATCTTAAACAGTGATGTATTTGAAGGCGAGGAGACGAAGGTATTTAAGACCGTAAAAGAAAAAACAGTTAATAAATTTTTTCATTTTGAACCTACGATTGAAGAATTGTTTGAATCTATTCAAAGTAACAAAAAGTATAGAGAACTAAATGAATATAAAACCGAAATTCTAAAGGCCATAAAAGAGACCAAAGAGTTAAATGCACGTATTTATATTCAGGTTTTGGGTAATTGTTTAGAATGGCTAAAACAAAATCACTATAATCAGTATGAACTACGTGCATTGGCATTAATAACAGTCAATTTTACCAAAAATCATTTTGTGTTTGATTACAGGATATTGAAGCAAAAAAATAATGCAAAAGCATACAATGTTTTAAATAAATATTATCAAGAAGAAGGTTTACTTAAGATTGTAGATTATTTTACAGAGATAGAGTCACCAAAAATTAAAGACAAAGATTTTGAAGAGTATTTAAAAAGTAGCAGGGATATACTTTCTGTATGTTCATGCGATGACCCTTTAGAATTTCTTCAATTAATGTATTCTTCCATTAGCAATAAAGAGGTAGAAACCAAAACAGATAAAAAAACTGACAAAGAAACGGCAAAAGAAAATACGAAAACTGATAGTTACTTTGAAAAGATAGACAAAGTTTTTCATGAAAATAAAAATATATTCAAATCGTTATATCTTTATGCATATGTTTTAGATGTCGAGTATGGAGTCGAGAAAAGTAAGTTTGATGAAATTAATAATTTTGTAAAAACAGGTATTTTACCGCCTAAAGGACAATAGCCTATGACCTTCCACCCCCACCTCGCCTACTCCGCCAGTGCCGGCAGCGGCAAGACCTTTGCCCTTGCGGCTCGCTATGTGGCACTGCTGTTTATGGGAGAATCGCCTGCGTCGATCCTCGCGGCGACGTTTACCAACAAAGCCGCGGCCGAGATGCGGCAGCGGGTGGTCGATTCGCTGCGGGAGCTTGGAAGTGAGTCCAACCGTGCGTTTGTTGAGGTGATCGCTGAACAGACCGGGATGGATCGCACCGCACTGATGGCGCGCCAGCCGCAGGTGTTGGCGCGCTTCCTCTCCAGCCCCAACTATATAGTCACACTTGACAGCTTTTTTGCTTCGATTCTGCGTTCCAGCTCACTTGAGATTGGACTCGAACCCGGGTTTGCTCTCAAAGAGAGGGACGATAGAGAGATAGAAGACAGATTTCTTGACGAGCTCAAAGCCAATGGCTTGTTGCAAGATTTGGCCAAATTGGCACTTGAGATAGAAGACAAAAGATTTAACAAAATTTTAGGGTTGCTCCATGATCTATATACCGTCGATCCTCTCCTGCCCAAGCCAACTCTTCAAAACTCACCCATCAGAGATATAGAAAATGAGATAGAAAAATGCCGCCACAGATTGTATGATGCAGTAGTAGCTTCAGGCGCCTCCCAGAGCGCTATCCGCAACTTTGCACCTGCCACCGCCAAAGAGCTCTCTTCCAAAACGGTCTTTGACAAAGATACTCTAGCCGAGCACAGAAACTACAGGAAGTATCTCGTAAGCCACCCTAAGATCGAGGAACTGTATCAGGAGTTAAGAGCTCTGATAGCCAAATGGATGAGAGTACGGGAGGCATTTGTTCTTGAGCATCTTTTTAAGGTATATGATCACTACCGCAATACGCTCATATCTTCTGCCAAATCCACAGGCACTCTAAGCTTCGATGATCTTAGCTACTTCACATATAGACTGTTGCAAGAAATTGATGAGAAGGAGTTTTTGTACTTCAAGCTTGACAGCAGATTTCGTCATATACTGCTCGATGAGTTTCAGGATACCTCTACATTGCAATTTTTACTGCTCAGACCGCTCATCGATGAGATATTTGCCGGCAAGGGGCAAAATGAGCTTAGGTCGTTCTTCTATGTAGGGGATACCAAGCAGTCTCTATACAGATTTAGAGGCGGTGTTGAAGAACTTTTTGATAAAGTAGCACAAAATTACGAAATACCGATCAAGCCAATGGATACCAACTATCGCTCTACCCGCCACGTCGTCGAGCAGGTTAATCGATGGTTCGAGGGCAAGATGCCGGGATATTCAGCACAAAAGCCAAGACCCGATGCGGATGACGGATATGTAGAAGTACTGCAAATTACTGACGATACAGACGATATCGCCACCAAGCTTATGGAAATGACCATCGATAGAGTCAAATTGCTGAACAAAAAAGGAATCAACTGGGATGATATAGCGATACTCGTACATACCAACAAGGACGGGCAGAGTATTCAGGAGGCCTTGTATGAAGCAGGTATCCCTACTCGCCTAAAGACCTCCAGCTCTTTACGTCATCACCCCAAGATAGCCTCAATAGTGGCAATGATAGAATATATATATCACGGATACCCTATCGATGCCGAGGCGATGCTCTCACGCATAGGGGAGAGCATGGGCAGTATCGATCTGGGCAGATACAATCCTTTCATGTCTCCTCTACAGATGATAGATGCTCTTGTGTGCGATTTTGGATATTTCGATGATGATCCCAATATCCTCAAGCTTCTTGAGTTTGCCGCAGGCTATGACGATATAGCCACATTTATAGAAGAGTTTGGCAGATCGAGCATCGAGATAGCGGCCCATACTGTTGAGGGCATACAGATCATGACCATTCATGGCTCCAAAGGGCTGGAATTTGATCATGTGGTACTTTTAGATAGATTTACCAGACCCAAATCAGACACCTCGGCTTTGTTGTTTGATTACAAAGATGATCTTTATATCGAGCATATACTGCTGCGCACCAAAAAAAGAGAAGCTGTGGATGATTACTACTCCTCAGTGCTGGAAAAACAATCTACGGCAGCACGAAAAGACCGCCTCAATCTACTCTATGTAGCACTCACTCGGGCTGCCGAGGGACTCACCATCATCCGTAAACCCAAAGAATCCATCTTCGACACCATCGGCATCGAACCCATGAAACTTGGAGCACTAAAAGCGGAGGTAACCAAAGACAAACCTCTACCCACTACCCACTACCCACTACCCACTCAACACACCGTGTTATCCAACTACGGCTACCAGGAAAAACCCTCCCAGGAGGAGGACGAGGAGCGTGATCACGAAGCGATACTCTTTGGCTCCGCGCTACACTATGCGCTGGAGATGATGCCAAGTTTTGAGGCACCCGACATCCCCACTGCCATCAATGCTATGCGCAACCGCTATGGAGCTATGCTCAACGATTTACAAGCAGCGGATATCGAGCGCAGGATTAATGCGCTAATTCAACATCCCGAGTTTCGAGCCCTGACAGCTGGGGCTACCATCCGCAAAGAGCAACCAATCACCTACAATAGTGAGTTCAAACAGATAGATCTGCTATTGGAATATCCGGATCATTCTATTATAATTGACTATAAAAGCTCCCAAAAATATACCGAAAAGCATCGATCCCAGGTGCGCCACTATGTCGAAGCGATTGAAAAGATTACAGGCATGAGGGCAGAGGGAATTGTCGTTTATCTGTTGCAAGATGAAGTCAAAATCTTAAAAATATCTTAAATTAAAGACACTTTAAGTTTAACCTGCTACAATCCCCTCCACAAAAGCATAGCGCTTGAAATAATACAAGGAATACTATCATGAAATTCACAAAAGTGACCAAGCCTCATGAGGTTCAACGTGACTGGATCTTGATAGATGCAGAAGGCAAGACCTTCGGGCGCATTTTGACAGAAGCTGCCACCTATCTCAGAGGCAAACACAAACCCAGCTACACACCCAACGTTGACTGCGGTGACTACGTCGTCATCATCAACGCCAAAAAAGCGGTCTTCAGCGGTAACAAGCTCGAAGACAAAGAGTACTTCCGCCACAGCGGATATTTTGGGAGCACCAAATCCAACAAGCTCTCCGATATGTTAGAGAATCACACCGAGAAACTCTACCGTCTTGCAGTTCGCGGCATGCTGCCCAAGACTAAGCTTGGCAGACAGATGATCAAGAAACTCAAAGTATATGAAGGCGAAGAACACCCTCACACTGCTCAAATAGGTAAAGGAAAATAAGTATGGCAACTATCTATGCAACCGGCAAACGTAAAACAGCTATAGCTAAAGTATGGCTTACTCCAGGTAAAGGCGAGATAAGCATCAATGGTTTGACACTTGATCAGTGGCTTGGAGGTCACGAAACGCTCAAGATGAAAGTGCGCCTCCCTCTTGAAGCTACCAAGCAGCTTGAAGCAGTAAACATCAAGGCTACCACACTTGGCGGCGGGTACTCTGCCCAGGCAGATGCGCTCAAGCACGGCATCACCAAAGCTCTGGTAGAGTACGAGCCTTCTTTCCGCGCCATCCTCAAGCCTATGGGGCTGCTTACACGTGACTCACGCGTGGTCGAACGAAAGAAATACGGCAAGAAAAAAGCGCGCCGCTCACCTCAGTTCTCCAAGCGTTAATCGCTTCTTCCAAGGCTTTACGCCTTGGATGCTTGTTTTTCTGCTTGATCTTGCTTGTCTTTTTTGGTGTTATTTTTATCTTCTGATGAGAAAACTTTTTCCTTAAACTCTTTTAGTTTTGCTTTTAGCTCATCAAATAGTTTCTCGGCTTTATTTTTCCCTTTGACCTCTTTAGTGACCGCTTTTATGCTTTCGTGAAGCATTTTATAGGTCATTTCACTCTTACTGACATAGCCTAGAGCCTCCGCTATATTTAGACTCTCACTTGCGGCATCTAGATAGGCAACGGCTCTTTTGGGATCATTTTTGGCCACATCAGAAGCTGCTGCTATCAGATCGGTAGCCTTCAGTAATGGGATCGGAACTACTGTGGTAACTTTGTCAAAAGTACTTAGAGCCAGACCTAAAACTTTTTGAGCTTCTTTGATCTTACCGTCGTGTATATACTTAGCTGCCAGTCTAAGTGCATCGGGATATGAAGCAAGAGGCAGGCTCACCACGGTAGAATCTATCTCGCTGACCAAAGGCATCAATAGAGCTCTGGCATGTTGCACCTTGCCGGCACTCAACATCTCTTTGGCCAACTTTACGGTTGCCTTGATCTGATCAGATGTACCTATGAATTCGTTTATGGTTACCAGGTTGTCTATAGGTAAAGATTTTGGCACCTTGTCTGAAGCCAGTATTACCTCTAGTTTGCCTAAAGCTTTTTCGAGATCATCTATAGCCTTTTTGGTATCTTTTTTGTCCAGAGCCACCAAAGCATCATGTGCAAACTTCAAAGAATCAATAGCTTCTTTGACAAGTTTTGTCTGATGTGACATAGCGTCGCTTTTGGCATTGCTCACCGCTATCTTGCTCACCTCTCTTACTGTAGCATCAGCAGGTGCTTTTTGGTTTGCATATGCTACGCTTCCCAGTAATGCTGCCGCAGCTATTGTTGAAAGTATCACCTTTTTCATCTCTTGCTCCTTATGTTTTGATATATAAAAGTTTAGTGAGATAGACTAAACCCAAGAAGAATTTTATTGCTAAAAATTTAATCCTAAATGCTACATTAGTTGCAAAAACAAAATTTTTTTCGGCATCTATCGATAGGTATGTTTTGTTTATTGTAATATAGTTATAATTTCACAAAAAATTAGGGGCATATATGCGACTGCTTACACTCGTGACCTTTATCTGGGCTTTTTCATTCTCATTTATCGGCGTGTATCTTGCCGGCAAGCTGGATAGCTATTTTGCCGTTTTGGTACGGGTGGCTCTGGCTTCACTCATTTTCATTCCGTTTACCAATTTCAAACTGCCGGGCAAATACAAGCTTAGGATCATGGGTATCGGTATCGTCCAGATAGGGATCATGTATATATTTTTCTACAAATCGTTTCTATTTTTGAGTGTGCCTGAAGTGCTGCTCTTTACTATATTTACACCACTGTATGTTACTATTATATATGATCTGCTCAAGGGCAGGTTTAATCCACTCTATATCGGCACGGCAGCTCTGGCAGTACTGGGAGCTTATGTGATCAAGCAGGCAAATGTCAATCCCGGGTTTTTCACTGGTTTTATGATGGTGCAAGGTGCGAATATATCTTTTGCACTGGGTCAGGTGCTATACAAAAAACTGCTTGAGGCCCCTGAGCTAAAAGGGATCAAACAATCCTCAATATTTGGATATTTTCATTTTGGGGCACTGCTTATTTCCATTATAGCGTTCCTGCTTTTTGGCAATATGGACAAAATTACCCCTACACCTACACAATGGGCAGTGCTTCTATGGCTTGGGATAGTCGCTTCAGGACTCGGATATTTCTTCTGGAATAGAGGTGCTACACAGGTTGATTCGGGGATACTAGCCATCATGAACAATGCTGTAGTACCGCTTGGATTGGTAGTTAATCTTGTTATCTGGGGAAAAAACATAGACTATACTCATCTACTCATCGGCGGCGGATTGATACTACTGGCACTGTATCTGCATCATCTAATCATCAAAAGAGAGGCAAAAGATTTAAGTTTGGGCTAATAGCGGCATATATGCCGCTAGTAAAACTTATGCTAAAAGTTCTGCAGGCACATTGCCTCCGTTTGCAGCAAGTTTAGCAAGAACAATTTTGTGAAGTTCAATATTTTGCTCTTCACTGCCGTGATATCCCTCGATACCCATTTCAGCAGCCAGCTCTTTACGGTGAGCATATGAGCTATCCAGATCGAGCAGCTTCATTAGATCCACTATAGATCTTCTCCAGTCAAGATCTTCTGGGTTCTCGGCTGCTTTTCCGTCAAGCACTGCTACTATATCAACTGTTGTCACTTCTACGGCAGGATCTGAAGAGTCCGCAAGGTTTGATACCGTATCAGATACCGCCTCTACTACGTTTTCAGCTGCTGCTGCAGCCGCATCACCAAAAGCGCTTGATGATTCATCAGCTCCCTTATCCTCATCGTTACCAAATCCAAGCGCATGCTTAATCTTGTCAAATATACCCATTTTTTCTCCTTTTTGTTTGGTATGAACAATTATAGCACGAAATAACTATTGATTAGCATTTCTTTTCCATAGTTTGTCCATTATTACCCCTTGCAAGCAAGCGGCTATCAGTGTAAATAGTGTCAAAGCTATAGCAAATACCATACCAAAATATACAGCCAGCATTGGCAATAGTGTAAGCTTGACGGCTCTGGAATAGAAAAATGCGACTATCAAACCATCTTTGGCGCCTTTTTCTCTGAGATCTTGTATCATCGGATACCATGCATACATAGGTCCATGACTGAGCACTCCGGCACTTAGGGCTATCATCCATCCTTTGATCCCCGAATCTTCTCCAAGGTGCCTGGCCAGCGCTTCGGGCTTGAGAAAAATATTGATCAGAGCTGTCAAAATGATGACAACCAAAAGTATCGGTATCAATGTAGCCATCACACGGGCAAAATGCCCTAAACTTTGTATTCCTTTGGTGTTATCATACGCAAATGCAGCTATATACATCAATAATACAATGAACAAAAACTTAATACCTTTGAATTTAAATTTCTTGGACTTTCCTTCTCTTTTGAGTTTTTGATCTATGTAAGCCATATGGTCACCTTCGCCGCCAAAACTGCTACGATAATGGTAGAGATAAAAGCGAGTATATTTCTGCGCCAGACAAACTTGCCTCCAAAGACTTCCACTTCCATGGGTATCTGTACTATACCCAGAGTAACCCAAGCCAGAATAAATGCGCTTACTGCATACAAGCTCACGCCTTGATCAAGCAACTCACCTCCGAGTATGTAGCTGATCAAAGCCTGCCCCACTGCAATCATCCCCGCAATTGTGCCAGTCATAGTATCCACCGCAGGATTGTTACCAAACATCAACGAGAGCATATCCTTGGTCACAAAGGTTTGAAAAAGCCCCACCAGTCCAACTATAGCAACAATCATTGGAAATGCGCTGACGATCCCTATGACAGCTTTTTTAAATTGTTTTATATAATTTTTCATAGCCGAATAATACACTCAATATTCTAAGTCCTACTTGGTAAAATTAGGCGTCTGACCAACTCACTAAGACGGGAACATGCAAAATACAAAAAATCGCTCAAAAAAACGTATAGTCCAAACAGGCGACGGTACAAACACTATGTATTCAGCAGAATTTGACGAGTGCTACCACTCCACACGTGACGGCGCCCTACATGAGTCGCTGACCAAGCACGTCATCCCTGCTCTGATGCTGCAGGCAGACAAAAAAGAGTTAACTATCCTCGATATATGTTTCGGGCTGGGATACAACACTCTGGCGACCCTCTACTACATCCGCCGCGAAAATCTCGATACCAAAGTCCAAATACTTTCACCGGAATTTGATGAAGAGCTGGTACGATCACTAGCGACCTTCAACTACCCGTCCGAATTTGACGACCTCAGACCCATCATCGAAGCGATCAGCCGCAATGAACTTTATGAGGACGAGCAGTTTCGAATCGATGTGCTTATAGGTGATGCCAGAGAGATCATCCAGAGTATAAAACCAAAACTCTCCACTCTCCACTATCCACTATCCAATAATGATATCAAACCCAAGTTTGATATCATCTACCAGGACGCTTTCAGCCCTGCCAAAAACCCTACTCTATGGACACGAGAGTGGTTTGCCGATATCCGGGAGGTGTGTGCAGATGATGCTGTGCTGACGACATATTCGGTGGCAGCAGCTACTCGGATGGGGCTGTACGAGAACGGCTTCGAGCTGTATGAGTATCGGCCGGAGGGAGCACGAAAATCTCTGATCGCCTCGCCTTCACCTATCAAAAAAGCATTGCCTCAGATGGAACTAATAGACATGGAGCTAAAAATCCAGAGAAACCCCAACGCACGGAGTCTACGAGATATAGATGTGTGTGGATAAATTGGTGTATTGGTAATTTGTGGCAATTAGATTGTAATTGGTAGAGATTTGCCGCGAATAAATTCATAATCAAAAGCTCATCTGCATAGCATCCACCTCATCCCACGAAAGCCCTTTTTTGGTCTCCCTGTGGGAAAGGATATGCTCGATATATCTGGCAAACAAGTCGGTCTCTATATTGACCTTGCTGCCGATTTGGTAGGTTTTGAATAAGGTATTGTCTATCGTATGTGGGATGATCGTAAGGCGAAATGCGTCTTTATACACATCATTGACCGTCAGAGAGACTCCATCAACTGTGATGGAACCTTTGGGGATCACGTATTTCATATATTCCTTTGGCAGACGGATGACAAAATCAGTGCCGTTTTCCCGTTTCTGAATGCTGATGATCTCCCCTATACAGTCCACATGCCCCTGGACGATATGCCCCTCAAACCGCTCTCCCATCTGCATTGCGGGCTCGATATGCACGCGCCCCTTTAGCCTGCTCTCATCAATCACCGCGCGCGTCTCATCAGCCAGCTCGACATCAAAACCATCCCCGGTAACCTTGACTACGGTCAAGCATACGCCGTTGACTGCGACCGAATCTCCCACTTTAGGTTTATAATCTGCCCGCAGGCTCAGGATATTGTTGGCATAACTCTTGACTGTTGCCATTTCGCGAATGAGTCCTGTAAACATCATTGCTCCCTTTGTGGGCAAACCAATAATGAAGAATCAAAAATCAAAAATATATTGTTTTGCATCAAATTTGACTCTCTTTTGGATATAATTGCGACAATTATAACAAAATTGTGCTATGTGCTATGTGCTATGTGTTGCGAATGATGTCAATATCTTTTTTCGTAACACGTAACATGTAACATGTAACACGCATAAGGCGCGATAAACATGGAGCATTATGACGTTATCGTCATCGGCGGCGGACATGCAGGGATAGAGGCAGCGTTGGCAAGCGCCAGAATGGGCGTAAAAACTCTTATGATCACTATACTGGTAGAGCAAATTGGTGCCAGCAGCTGCAACCCTGCCATAGGAGGACTGGCCAAAGGGCATCTGGTCAAGGAGATAGACGCTCTTGGAGGCGAAATGGGCAAAGCTACTGATGCCACAGGATTACAATTTCGTCTGCTTAATTCCTCCAAAGGTCCGGCAGTTCGAGGCTCCAGAGCCCAGATAGATATGGATCGCTACCGTATATATATGAGAGAAGTAGTCCTAAATACGGCAAATCTTGATGTGATCCAAGAGACAGCAACCGGACTTAGAATCGAAAGCAATACAGTCACAGGCGTAGTAACCCAGCTTGGCAATTTCTATCCCGCCAAAAAGATCATCATAGCCGCCGGCACATTCCTTGGAGGCCTCATTCATATAGGAGAGCAGAAACAGCAGGCGGGCAGGCAGGGAGAATTCGCCTCCATTGGGCTGGCTGAATATCTGCGCTCTCTGGGACTGGAGATTGGTCGGCTAAAAACCGGCACCTGCGCCCGCATAGCCGGAGACAGCATAGACTTTTCTGTGATGGAAGTTCAAGGGGGAGACCAGAAGCCTGTGCCTTTTTCATTTCGTACTAACCAAGAGAGTTTTGCACCCGATCAGATGCCCTGCTATGTCACATACACCAATGAGCGTACTCACGAGATCATAGAGAGCAACTTCTACAGAGCACCGCTTTTCAGCGGTCAGATAGAGGGTGTGGGTCCTAGGTATTGCCCAAGTATAGAGGACAAAATAGATCGCTTCAGAGATCGCCCCAGGCATCAGATATTTGTAGAACCTCAAACAAGAGAAGCAACAGAGTACTACCTCAATGGGCTTAGCACCTCCCTGCCTCCTGATGTGCAGCGTGATATGATACATTCTATCCCCGGACTCGAAAACGCTCGCATAGTTAGATATGGGTATGCTATCGAGTATGACTTTATCCAACCAACAGAACTGAGGCATACTCTTGAGACCAAGAAGATCCCAGGCCTTTACTGGGCTGGACAGGTCAATGGTACCACTGGATACGAAGAGGCAGCAGCTCAAGGACTGATGGCGGGCATCAATGCGGCACTCTCTGTGCAGGGCAAAGAACCGTTCATACTTGGCAGAGACGAAGCCTACATCAGCGTGCTCATCGATGATCTAGTCACCAAAGGCACTCAGGAGCCATACCGAATGTTCACTTCACGTGCCGAGTATCGCCTGCTCCTGCGCGAGGATAATGCAGATATCAGACTGGGACATTATGGAGCCAAACTTGGGCTGCTTGACCAAAAGACGGCAAAAGCAATTGAGATAAAAAAGGAGCAGATCAAGCAGGCTCTTGAGCGGCTAAGATCCCATTACGCCACACCTACCAAAGAGTTTCTGTCACAACTTGAAGATCTCGGACACGATAAGATCAACGACAAAACAGCTTGGATAGATGTAATAGGCAGAGGCGATTGGACTCAGCAGCAACTAGTATCTATATTGCCTGATTTTGACAAATATGACGAAGAGGTTCTTGAACAAATACTCATCGAGGCCAAATATCACCGATACATCGAAAAACAACAATCCCAAATAGAACGAATGCATGAAATGCTCAAGGTCAGGATACCGGAAGACTTCGACTACAGCGCAGTACAGGGGCTTAGCAATGAAATAGTAGAAAAGCTCCAAAAGGCTACTCCCCCTACTCTCCAAAGCGCTTCCCAAATCAGCGGCATTACTCCCGCCGCTCTTGAGATACTTCATGTCTATATCAGAATGAAAAGCAAAGATCGTTCATAAGTTCATCTATAGTTATCATAAATATCATTTAATCTAATCATTGTTACAGATCGACTCATCTTTCCGGCGCAAATATCCCAAAATGATATATATCAATCCCTTTTAACTTAAATAGTCCTATAATAATGTGTTTAAAACTTTTACAAAGGAATGAATATGAGCGAAAGAAGAGATTTCTTCGGCAAGGCTCTGGGCGCGTTTGCCGGTCTGGGTGCACTTGGTGCCCTTTATGCCGCCAAACGCACCTGGGATCCATTGCCGAGTGTCAAGGCGGGTGGTTTTACCACTATCGATCTAAGCGCGGCACAAGAGAATGTGCCAAATACTGAAATGTGGAGGGGCAAACCAATATTTATCCTCAAGGTACCCAAAGACGCCAAACCTTCATCCGCAGCCAACGGCAATATGGCCAATGCGTACGATGATAAACGTCTTATCAAAGTAGGCAATGACAAGTTTCTGGTTGCAATCGGCCTGTGTACACACCTTGGATGTATCCCCGCCTATGACGGCGAACAAAAAAAGTTTCTCTGCGCATGCCACGGCGGCGAATTCAGCGCTTCGGGCGAGGTCCTCAAATCACCTCCACCAAGTCCTCTTGTCATACCTCCGTTCAAGTTGGATGGTACCAAAATCGTTCTTGGAGAAGAGGGTCCTGAGTACAAGAAAATGAAAGCCGACGGCTTGGTAGCATAAAGGGGATATCATGGCACATTTTGACAAAGCATTCCCATTTAGCAACAAATGGATGGATCAAAGGCTTGGGGTAAACACACTCAAGAAGGTACTCTCTACAGAGTATTGGATCCCTAAGAACATCAACTTCCTGTGGGCTATGGGTATGGTACTGGCAGCGACATTTGGACTGCTGCTCATCAGCGGTATTTTCCTGCTGATGTACTATATTCCTGATACAAAGCAGGCTTTTGATGCGGTAAACTACACCATCATGAGTGAAGTCGGTTACGGTTGGCTATGGAGACATATTCATGGTGTAGGCGCATCAATAGTATTTCTTATCATATATATTCACATGTTTACAGGTATCTACTACGGCTCATACAAAAAAGGTCGAGAACTGATCTGGCTTAGCGGTATGCTGCTGTTTGTCAGCTTTTCTGCTGAGGCTTTCTCAGGCTACATGCTTCCCTGGGGACAAATGAGCTACTGGGCTGGTATGGTCATCACCAACCTCTTCTCTGCCGGCTCACTTGAATTAAACGGTATCGTAGAGTGGATACGCGGTGACTATGTGCCGGGACAGGCTTTTTTGGGTAGATTCTTCATGCTCCATGTTCTCTTGATGCCTTTGCTTATCATAGCTCTGATCGTACTTCACTTCGGTACCCTTAGACTTCCTCACGTCAACAATCAGGATGGTGAAGAGATAGACTTCGAAGAAGCTGCGGCTCTCTGGAAGGCCGGACGCAAAAAAGAATCCAAAGTGATACCTTTCAATCCTGTGTTTATGAGCAAAGATGTATTTGTACTCGGGGTCTATTTCATCCTCTTCTTCTATCTAGTGTTTTACCATTTCGAGTTTGCTATGGATCCAGTCAACTTCGACCCTGCTGATCCGCTCAAGACCCCTGCCCACATCTATCCTGAGTGGTATTTCCTATGGTCGTATGAGATTCTCAGGCCATTCTCCAAGGATGTCGGTTTGATCTGGTTTGCTTTTGCGCAGGTAATCTTCATGCTGCTGCCGTTCCTTGATCGCAGTCCAAATGTCGCACCGGCAAATCGTCGTCGACCGTTTAGATGCTGGTTCTGGCTGCTTCTGATCGATATGGTGGTCCTGACTATTATGGGTAAACTGCCTCCGACAGATCCTACATTTGCTATGATTGGCAAGATCGCAGCATATACGTTTATCATCCTGTGGTTTATCCTGCCGTTTATCACGATGAAAGAAAAACTCGTAGGAGGTAAAAAATAATGAAAGAGTTGAAAATATTAGCTGTTGTAGCGTTTTTCACGCTGGTTACCTACTACGGAGTTGAGCCGTATGCGCATCATCAAATGCACAAAAAGGTCGATGCCAACGGCAAAGAGATCGTCTATAAACACAACGGTTTTACATATCCTGATCTGAAAATGCCTGCCGGCATCAAGGGAAATGCCCAAAACGGCAAGGCTCTTTCGGCTGCATGTGTCGGCTGCCACTCTATTAAATCTCAGAATATGCCTGCACCCATGGATGCACTGGCTTCTGCCGGGGCTTATGGCGTCAATCCGCCTGATCTGAGTGATGCTGGCGCAATCTATGATGAGGCGTTTTTGTTTAACCTGATGAAAAATCCCGCTCACGCCCTCAAAGTTGAGCACAAATTCAAAAACGGCAAAATGCACCCGATGCCTCCTATGGCGGCAGACGACCAAAGTGCGGCTGATCTTGTAGCGTATTTCAAATCAATCGCACCAAAAGAAGTCACACCCAAGGAAGCTTTTGTTTCTGCCTGTGGACGCTGTCATGCCAATCGTTACGGCAAATGGACACAGATCGGGGATGTGCCCAAGACCAAGAAAAACATCGCAACCGGCAAAGATCCTGAGCTTATGAAATTCAACCTCAAGGTTGCGGAATACCAGGACAAACTGGCCAAATATATGGGCAAGCTTCCTCCTGATTTGTCTATCATTGTCAGAGCCAGAAGCGAAGAGTTTATGAAAAACTTCATCGAAGATCCTCAGTCAGAGCTTCCAGGTACAGCTATGCCCCGCGTGGGTCTGAACAAAGAGGGATATAAAAAGGTCATAGAGTACCTCGAAGAGACCGGTGATCCCAGCAAGCCAAAACGTGCTGCTGTTGGTCCGTGGGTACTTGGATTCTTCTTTATCTTTACGATACTGGCGTATCTATGGAAGAGGTCCCAGTGGAAAGATCTCCACTGATCTTTTGCATGATTTGTTGCCATCTTCGCACCTGAAGATGGCACTTCATGCAGTCACTTGCTTCTATGTAAGCTCCCTTACTTCATGCCACCTTCCGGCACGAATCTGACAAAACTCAAGCAAAATATCCGTAGAGACCCTATTGGGATTTTTACTTTTTACCTTTTGCTTTTTACTTCCAGAGCCGCTCCTTCCCACAAAAACTTCACTTTTTTCTGATACAATCCCATATATAAAATGTGACGGAGTAATAATATGATCAAAAAACTTCTTCTAATTTCGTTAATATTTTTTATGCCATATATGCTTTCGGCCGCGATATCTCCGGCAGTATATTCCAATGCCAAGGCAAGAGCATCCGAAGTGTTACTTGTCAAAATAGGCAGAGTAATAAAATATAGACTGCGTGGCAACAGAATACTCATCAAAGCCAGAGCCAAAGTGCTGCGCCGTTACAGATCATCCAGGCGCACCAGATACAGCAGATGGATCACAATAAGATACATCACAAAGGCTCGCAGAAGTAGCAAGCTTCTTGGCCCAGCTCCCATACCGTTGCTAAGATCCAAGCAGATATACAAAGCATATCTGGACCGCAAAAGACACTACTACGTCCCTGCGGCAGGCAATCATAGCTTTGTGCCGATCTATCCGCACAGATATCGACATACAAATCATAGAAATAGAAAAAGGCTATTGTAATGAATATCAAAAAGAGTACCACTAAACTTTTGCTTACGATCATAGCCGCATATTGGGCAACACCATATCTGCATGCAGCACCAGTGTCACTCAAAGATGCCCAAAATGTAGCACTCAACTGGATGAGCAGAACAACAGGAAAATACTTTAGTGTAAATGAGCACACCAAATCTCTTTCTTCCTCACAGACATCAACAAAAAATTCTGTTTTCGGCGCCTCTACGTACCGCATCATTCAGCTCAAACCCCGCGGATGGGTGATAGTCTCATCTGATGACTCGGCTTGGCCAGTCATCGGATACGGTCAATCCAGGATCGATCCATCCAATGTCCCCCCTCAATTTGCAGAATGGATGCAGGGGGTGGACCGCAAGATCAAAAGTGCAGTCAGATCAAATAAAAAGGCTCCATCTCAAGCCAAACTCGGCTCTTCCGGAGATAAACTCAGATCTTTATGGGCAACTCTCAGACAAGACCCCTCTATCTCGCAAAAGCCTCTTGGCTCATCAGGAAAAAAGCTATCCGCAGGGGGCCCGTATGTAGTCGAGCCTCTTTTGTGGGAAGGAGGCAATGGTGAAGAGAGTGGGATACGCTGGGACCAAGGGAAATACTACAACTACAAATGTCCGGCTGACTCCAGCGCACCTCCGGAGGCTGGCGGACATGTGTTTGCCGGCTGTGTCGCCACCGCTGTAGGGCAGGTACTCAGACACTATAAAAGGCCTACTGTAGGCAAAGGCTCCCATGGATATCAAGATTACAATTATGGGTGGCAATATGCCAATTTTGGCGACACTGTTTACAATTGGAGCAATATGCCGTTCAAACTGGATGAAAATTCTTCAAGTGATGAGGTAGAAGATGTAGCTAAATTGCTTTATCATATCGGGGTTGCAGTCGAGATGGAGTACGGCATCAAGGGCTCTAATGCCAGCTACATAGGAGAGCACGGTGCTGCATATGCCCTCAAAAATTATTTTGGGTTTGGCAAAGCAAAGGCAGAGCTGAAGAGTAATTACAGCGATCAGCGATGGGAAAGACTCATAAAAACGTCTCTAAAAGATGGCAACCCCGTACTGTATGGAGGACTCGATCCAAATCCTCCGTATGGTGGTCACGCCTTTGTCCTCGATGGATACACAAATGACGGATACTATCATTTTAATTGGGGCTTTAGCGGGCTATACAACGGAAATTTCCTTTTATCGCATCTTGTCTTTACTGTTACCGACAGTCACGGCAACTCTGAAGAGTGGAACTTTACTGATGAACAAAGGGCCATATTTATGAAAGGTACCTACAGTATTGCGCCTGACAGGCTTGATTCCAGCTGGCAGAACAATCAAGACCAGGACCAATATGACAGCGCAGATATATCACTATGGCCCATGATTCTGCCGGCTTTGTTTGGTATTTTAGCTCTGTATCGACGTCAACAGCAGATGTTTGTCGAAGAGTGATCGTGCTTTTGGCTTGACCTGTATCACCCCCTTTTTATCTACTTTAGGGTACGCTTAGCAAAATATTTATCGAGGGGGCATTATGCTCATAGACGGACACGGACGAGAGGTCAATTATCTCCGTATCTCTGTGACCGAGCGGTGCAATTTTCGCTGCCAATACTGCATGCCGGACAAACCCTTCTCGTGGGTACCCCAAGAAAATCTGCTCTCATTTGAAGATCTGTTTGCCTTTGTCAAAGCGGCAATCGATGAGGGGATCACCAAGATACGTCTAACTGGCGGCGAACCGCTGCTGCGCTCGGATTTGGATGCTTTTATCCGAATGATTCATGATTACGCGCCCGATATTGATCTGGCACTGACTACCAACGGATATCTGCTCTCGGATGTTGCGGACAAGCTGGCTGCTGCCGGTCTCAAGCGGCTTAATATCTCGCTCGATTCGCTCAAACCGGCTGTTGCGGCTCAGATCGCCCAAAAAAATGTACTGGGAAGGGTCCTCGAAGGGATCGATGCCGCGCTGGCTTCGGGCATGGGAGTCAAGATCAACATGGTGCCGCTTAAAGGGATCAACGATAACGAAATTATTGATGTGATGGAATATGCCAAAGCCCGCGGCATTGAGATCCGTTTCATTGAGTACATGGAAAACACATTGGCCAAAGATGGACTCCAGGGGCTCCTTGGCAAAGAGATTCTCGAAAAGATCAAAGAGAAATATACCATCAGGAAAATCGGTCGCCAGGGAAGCAGTCCGTCGTTTACTTATGAGCTTGAGGATGGGTATCGGTTTGGCCTGATCGATCCGCACAAACATGACTTTTGCGAGACCTGTAACCGCATACGTCTCACCGCCGAAGGCTATCTGATCCCCTGTCTCTATTTTGATGAAGCGATGAGCATCAAAGATGCTGTCGAAGAGGGTGATCTCGACGGAGCAGTAGAGACGCTGCGTCAGGTCCTGGCTGACAAGCCCAAGGAGAACCGCTGGAGCGATGAAGAGAGCGAGACCTCCAACCGTGCATTTTATGAGACGGGAGGGTGATGTTAGTTTGTTTTATCTGACAGAGCAGTTCTTCTCTATTCAGGGTGAGGGGAAGTATGCCGGTACTCCGTCGTATTTCCTTCGAACCGGAGGGTGCAACCTTAGCTGCCCCGGATTTGGCGCCGAATATGAAAAAAACGGGATCAAATCCAAAGGGTGCGATACCTGGTTCGCCGTAGATAGGGCTTTTGAGGATCGATGGCAAGCCATCACCGATGCATCCTCATTCATATCCGGACTTAAAAATGAGTTTGACTCTATCGGATATCTGCCTGATGTGGTCATTACAGGAGGGGAACCTTTGCTCTATCACAGCGATGATGTTTTTTATCAGATAGTATCCTGGCTTATTGATAGCGGCATCAAGGTTACGTTTGAGACCAACGGAACAATTTTTGTCGATTTTGCCAGATACCCTGCCTATCGGGAATGTATATTTGCTCTTTCTATCAAGCTCTCAAATTCAGGAGAGCCCAAAAGCAAGCGTTTCCGCAAAGAAGCACTCAAGCATCTGACAGCCAATACCAAAGATGCATTTTTCAAATTTACCTTAGATGCGGATCTTGTCGAAACCACTGCCTATGATGAGATCAAAGAGATATCCGACATTGAACCTTCACTGCCAATTTACTGCATGCCGGTAGGTGAAAGTCGCGACACCATCTGGCGCAACGATCAGGATGTGCTTGAGTTTTGCAAAAGACACAATTTCATATACAGCGACAGACTCCATATCAGAGTATTTGATACCACACTTGGAGTGTAAATAGAAAATTTTGATATAATAGATTTATGATTATTAGAAAACTTTTTAAATTTGAAAATGCACATATCGTAAGAGACTGCTCAACCCGCCGATGCAGCGAGAATATACACGGCCACTCCTACAAAGTAGAAGTGCTGCTTGAGTCAGACTATCTTGATCACGGGCAGATGGTTTATGACTTTGGGTTGACAAAATTATATATCAAAGAGTTGATAGACTCTTTTGACCATGGTATTACTCTGTGGAGCAGAGACAATGAAGAATATATCATAGCTATGAAGCGCTTCTCCAAGAGATGGATCGAGCTGCCGGTAAGCCCCTCTGCTGAGCAATTCGCACGAGTTATATATCTAATGGTAGAGAGGGTCTTGGAGTGCACCCATATGCAAAACGGAGAGCGCAATGTGCATCTACACAGCATCATAGTTCATGAGACAGAAACTGGATATGCACAAAGCTTCTATGAAGATGCTCATAGCAAAAAAATGGGCGAAATAGATCTGAAAAAAATCGTCTTTTCGCCACAGATTATATCTGAGTGGAGCGATCCTGCACTATGGGAAAAACTGCTCAACCACGAGACTATCGTGCCTCCAGTCAAAATATAATACTAAATAGTTGTTTTTTTGGTATAATAACAACTATCTTACAAACCAAAAAGGATAGAAACAATGAAAAAATTCACATATATGTCGATAGTTGCTGCTGCTCTGCTGATGAGCGGATGTAGTAGTGATACCGTGAAAAACGTCAAAGACAAAGCAACTGAAGCAACAACAAAAGCCACAGAAGCCGCCAAAACAAAAGCCTCTGAGGCCATGGAAGCAGCCAAAGAAAAAGCAGCCGAAATGGCCGATGCTGCAAAAAAGAAAGCTGCTGAGGCAGTAGAGGCGGCTAAAGAAAAGGCTTCAGGTGTAGCAGATACGGCCAAAGAGAAGGCCGCGGAAGCAACAGAAGCCGTCAAAGAAAAAACTGCAGAAGTAGTTCAGGAAACAAAAGAGAAGGCCGCGGAAGCAACAGAAGCCGTCAAAGAAAAAACTGCAGAAGTAGTTCAGGAAACCAAAGAGAAGGCCGC
>CAZFNK010000009.1:58048-67650 GCA_964520575.1 uncultured Campylobacterales bacterium
AAGCCGTCAAAGAAAAAACTGCAGAAGTAGTTCAGGAAACCAAAGAGAAGGCCGCAGAAGCTGTCGATGCTGCAAAAGAGAAAACGACACAAGTTGCCAATGAGGTCAAAGAGAAAGCCACAGAAGCTATCGAAACTACCAAAGAAAAAGCTACCGAGGCTGCAACAACTGTGAAGGAAAAGGTATCTGAAACAACAAATACAATGCAGGAAGAGCCTGTAAAAAATGAGGCCTCTGCTACAACAGAAGAACCTAAAAAAGAAGAGGCTCCTGCTGAAACTCCCAAAAAAGCCGAAGAACCAAAAGCTGAGGCGGCAGCTCCTGGAGCAGGTGATGCCGAGAAAGGCAAATCGTTATATGCCAAGTGTGCCGGATGTCACGGAGCTGACGGCAAAACCAAAGCGCTCGGACAGTCTGATGTGATTGCAGGTATGAGTATCGATGCTGCTGTGGCGGATCTCAAAGGATACAAAGCGGGTACTCTCAACAAACATAACATGGGCAATATCATGAAAGGTCAGGCCGCAGGGCTGAGCGATGAAGATATTTCTGCTTTGGCAGCATATATCTCGTCTTTGAAATAGCTTTTCTATTCGGAGGAATCTCCTCCGATTACTTAATTGATTCTTAACCTGTTACTTTACTTCAAAATTATACAAATATTTTAGATTTTAATGACTCAAATCAACTGTCCTTTGTTATTTTCGAGTTATAATCTCTTGCATCCCTAAAACATACAGGAGGTTATAATGGGAATGAATCGACGAGATTTTCTAAAGAGTTCAGCTGCCGCAGCCGCAGCCGGTGCAGTGGGTATCGCAGTACCGGCAGAGGTTCAGGCAGCTGCAGCCAAAGGTGAAGAAGGCTGGCGCTGGGACAAAGCGGCATGTCGCTTCTGTGGTACAGGGTGTGGCATCATGCTCGCTACCAAAGGTGGAAAGATAGTAGCGGTCAAGGGTGACCCTGCAGCACCGGTCAACAGAGGTCTTAACTGCATTAAAGGTTATTTTAATGCCAAGATCATGTACGGTGCCGACCGCCTTAAGACTCCGCTTCTGAGAGTCAACGACAAAGGTGAATTTGACAAGCACGGCAAATTCAAACCGGTTTCATGGAAACGCGCTTTCGATGAGATGGAAAAGCATATCAAAAAAGCGCTCAAAGAGAGTGGTCCTGAAGGTGTAGCTGTATTTGCCTCAGGGCAATATACCGTCATGGAAGGGTACGCAGCTCAAAAGATGATGAAAGGTGGTTTCCGCTCCAACGCCATTGACCCCAATGCTCGCCACTGTATGGCATCAGCGGTTGTCGGCTTTTATCAAACGTTTGGGATCGATGAGCCTTCCGGCTGCTACGATGATATCGAATTGACCGATACCGTCATCAGCTGGGGATCAAATATGGCAGAGATGCACCCGATCCTCTGGTCGCGTGTTACTGACCGCAAACTTAGCGATCCTGAGCGTGTCAAAGTCGTCAACATCACGACCTATCGCACCCGCTCATCTGACTTGGCGGACTTCGAGATCATATTCACCCCTCAGACTGACCTAGCACTTTGGAATTATATAGCCCGTGAGATCGTCATGAGAGATGAGAAAGAGAAGATCATCGACTGGGATTTTGTCAAGAAACACATGATATTTGCTGTTGGTCCTGTCAATATAGGCTACGGTATGCGCCGTGCAGGTGAGAAATCGCTCAAAGAGGGCAAATACTCTGCAAAAGAGATGGAGACTATCAAAAAAGAGATGGAGAAAAAAGTATCTGCTACTGAAGCTCCTGCTCTTGCTCCTTACGGCTATAAAGAGGGTGATGTAATGAAACATACAGCCGGAACCCTCAAGCACTGGGAGATCAGTTTTGAAGAGTACAAAAAGTCTCTTGAGCCATACACTCTGGACTATGTAGCCAAAATAGCCAAGGGTGATCCAAACGAAGACATTGAAGAGTTTAAGAAAAAACTCCAAATGCTCGCCGATCTCTACATCGAAAAAGGTCGCAAGGTGGTATCGTTCTGGACAATGGGTATGAATCAACACACCCGCGGTACCTGGGTCAATACACTCAGTTACAACGTCCACTTCATGCTCAACAAGCAGGCCAAGCCGGGCTCAGGTGCATTCTCTCTGACAGGTCAGCCGAGTGCTTGTGGTACAGCAAGAGAAGTCGGTACTTTCTGCCACCGACTGCCGGCGGACATGATGGTCAAAAACCCCAAACACAGAGCTATTACCGAGAAGGGCTGGCACATTCCTGCGGGCACACTCAACCCGGTTGGCAAGCAGCACATCATGGCGATCCACCGCGGCATCGAAGACGGCCTGATCAAGTTTGCGTGGGTCAACGTCTGTAACCCCTATCAGGACAGTGCGAGCGCAAACCACTGGATCAAAGCTGCCCGTGAGATGGACAACTTCATCGTTACTTCAGACGGATATCCCGGTATCTCGGCCAAGGTATCTGACCTCGTACTCCCATCAGCAATGATATATGAGAAATGGGGAGCATACGGAAACGCTGAGAGAAGAACTCAACACTGGAGACAGCAGGTACTTCCTGTGGGAGAAGCTATGTCTGATACATGGCAGTGGGTAGAGCTCTCCAAGCGCTTTACAGTCAAAGATCTCTGGGGTGAATATGCCCCAAGCGGTCCACGCAAAAAGCCACTACCAAGTGTCATTGAAGAGGCCAAGAAAATGGGTTACTCCGAAGACACCACCATGTTTGAGATCCTTTTTGCCAATGAGCGGGCCAAAAAATACAAGATCGATCTGAACTCCTTCCCACAAAAAGGGTACGACAACTCCGAATGTATCGGTGACTCGCGCAATGTAGTAGGAAGCGACGGTGAAGTCTTCAAAGGTTACGGATTTATGATCCACCAGTATCTCTTCGAAGAGTACGCAAGCTTCGGTAGAGGTCACGGACACGACTTGGCTGACTTTGTCACCTACCATAAAGTGCGTGGACTTAAATGGCCGGTTGTCAACGGCAAAGAGACTCAGTGGAGATTTAACTGCAAGTACGATCCATACGCAGCCAAAGCCAATCCGGGCGGAGATTTTGCATTCTATGGACCGCTTGCCAAAGCTCTTGCACAGGGTGATCTCAAAGGGATCAAAGACAAAACCAAAAAATCCCTCAAAAACAAAGCCAAGATCTACGCCCGTCCATATATGGATCCGCCTGAGAAGCCGGATGAGAACTACGATACTTGGCTCTGTACCGGTCGTGTACTTGAACATTGGCACAGCGGCACAATGACCATGCGTGTACCCGAACTCTTCCGTGCGGTCCCTGAAGCTCTGTGCTACATGAATCCCAAGGATGCCAAAGAAAAAGGGCTCAAGCGAGGCGATCTGGTCATGATCGAATCCCGCCGCGGCAAAGTCAAAGCCAGAGTCGAGACTCATGGACGAAACAGACCTGCACAAGGACTTGTATTTGTACCTTGGTTTGATGAAAAAGTATTTATCAACAAAGTAACACTTGATGCGACCTGCCCTATGTCCAAGCAAACAGACTATAAAAAGTGTGCGGTCAAGATCACTAAAGTCTAAATACTGATAAGAGAAAAAAGGAAGTAAAATGAGCAGCAAAAACAAGCCAGTCATCAGTGAGCGACGTCGGTTCTTTACCGATACCGCTCATCATGCCGGCTTGGGTCTACTCGGGGCTTTGTTGTGGGCAGGCTATGCGGACAAGGCACGCTCCAACGTGCTTACCCTGCGTCCACCCGCAGCTTTGCCCGAAGAGGATTTTCTGCGCACATGTATAAAATGCGGGTTGTGTGTCGAAGCTTGCCGAAATCGTGAAAGCAACATAGATAAAGAAACAGGCAAGCCAAGACCGGAGACGCTTAAGCTGGCCAAAGCCGATACGGATGGGGTGACCATAGGTACACCATACTTTGTGCCCAGAGATGTGCCGTGCTATATGTGCGATGATATCCCATGTGTTCCGGCATGCCCTACCGGTGCACTTGATGAGGCGTCAGTCACCAACGACAAAGGCGAGCTTGATTTTAGGAAAATGGATATGGGACTGGCAGTCGTAGACTCAAACTCCTGTATCGCTTTCTGGGGTATCCAGTGTGATGCCTGCTATAGAGCCTGTCCTCTGATGGATGAGGCGATCAGGCTCGAATATGATCGCAACCCACGTACCGGTAAGCACGCCTTTCTCAAACCTGTAGTAGATATGAATATCTGTACAGGATGCGGACTGTGCGAGAAAGCTTGCGTCACAGAAAAAGCCGCCATATTTGTGCTGCCGCGCGAAATAGCTCTTGGCAAGCCTGGCGCTCACTATGTCAAAGGATGGGACAAAAAGGATCAAGAGAGGGTCAAAGAGAGGGATCTCTCACAGATCACCACTCATGACAAGCGCAGTGAAAAAGACGCCGCAGACTATCTTAATGACGGAGTAAGCTATGAGTAATATGAAATATCTCATTTTGCGCCGTATCACACAAATAACTCTGCTGGTGCTCTATTTTGGTGCGCATGCTTATGGTTGGAAAATACTCTCAGGCAACCTCTCAAGCTCGTCCATACTTGGCAAGATACCCTTGAGTGATCCGTTTGCAGTATTGCAGATGCTTGCTGCCGGAGCCTCGCTAGGGCTTGATGTCATAGTTGGAGCTGTTATTATAGCTTTATTCTACGGCATTATAGGCGGACGGGCATTTTGCAGTTGGGTATGTCCTGTCAATATGATCACTGACGCAGCCGCCTGGGTAAGACGTAAGCTGCTTATAGACAAAATAGAAAGAAAAGTCTGGGTAACCAGAAATGCCCGATACTACATGATAGCTATCGCTTTGGTAGTATCTGCCTTGATGGGCTTTGCGGCATTTGAGATAGTCTCTCCCATCACCATCCTCAATCGAGGCGTAATATTTGGTTTTGGTGCAGGTGCCGGACTGCTTATAGCTATTTTTCTTTTGGATCTGTTTGTATTGAAAAACGGTTGGTGCGGACACATCTGTCCGCTTGGCGGTGTACACTCACTACTGGGCAAATATGCCCTGTTGAGCGTCAAACACAACAGCGATAACTGTACTCTTTGCATGAAATGCAAGGATGTGTGCCCTGAAGTGCAGGTGCTCAACATGATCGGCAAGCGCAGCGAAAGAGTTGTGCAGCCAGAGTGCACCAATTGCGGACGCTGTATCGATGTATGTGACGATGATGCGCTGGGATTTGATATTCTGGCACTTGGAAACAAAAAATAAGGAGTAAAAATGCTAAAACACAGTTTGATAGCCATGGCTGCTTTGGGGATGTTAACCCTCTCGGCAGCTGCCGGAGACAAAGTGGTCAATATCAATAAAGGATTGGACAATCCTGACAGGATCGCCAAAGAGGATCTTGGTGTAAAGGACAAGATTTACGATGAAACAGCTCTATTGCTGAACAAAAAAGAGAATGTGGAATTGCCGGAGGTCAAGTATGACAGACCAGCACCGGGAACTGCCCCTAAATTCGAGAGGGCATTTGTCAATGCGCCGCCGATGATCCCTCACAGCGTAGATGGAATGCTGCCTATTACCAAAGGTAACAATACATGCCTGGGGTGCCATATGCCAGAGGCTGCAAAAGCCGCCGGTGCAACACCTATCCCTCCGTCACATTTCATGAATTTCCGCCCGGAAACTACGATGAAAGACGGAAAAGTAATCAAAGAAGGCAAAGAGTTGGGTGCTAATAACACATCTGATGTCGTGATTGCCAAAGCGAAGAAACTTAACACTCTGTATCAAGGACGATATAATTGTTCTCAATGTCATGCTCCGCAGGCAAATATAGATGCCGTAGTGGGCAACACGTTTGAGGCAGATTTTGGCAAAGACGGATCTTTGAAGTCTAAGTCGAATCTGGTAGATGTAATGAACGAAGGGGTTCAGTAAGTGGCTTCTCGGCGAGATTTTTTCCGCTCGCTTGCCGCTGGGGCCAACCCCGAATCCAAGGAGGAGGCAGCCGTCTTTTTGGCGTTGCGCCCCCCCTATGGTATAGATGAATCTCTTTTTCAGAGTGAGTGTATCGTATGCGAATCTAAAGCATGCGTAGCTTCCTGTGATGAGAAGATAATCATACTTGATGATGCGGGGATACCGAAGCTGGATTTCTCATCCAGCGGGTGTACTTTTTGCGAAGAGTGCGCAACCGCATGTGAAGCAGAAGTACTGAGCCTGGATCGCAGTCAAAGCATAGAGTGGATCAATGCCATGTTTCGTATCGATCCCAAAAGCTGTATAGCGCACAATGGGGTGATATGTTTCGCCTGCAAAGAGCCCTGCATGGAAAATGCCATAGTGTTCAACGGTATGTTCAACCCAATTATTGATGAAAACCTATGCAACGGATGTGGTTTTTGTCTCGGTCGCTGCCCGACAGAGGCGATCAGTTTTTCGGTGTTGGATCTAAATACTCATCCGGCACGCGAAGTATCGTGACCCTACTATTTGTTTACTGTTTTGTGAGATAATTTCACACCAGTAACACGATAAAATCAAGGAATAACAATGACATCTGAAGAGTTGCAAAACAGATACCCGAAACTATTTGAAAAACTTGATGACAAGAATGTGCTTTTGCGCAATCTAATCACAGTGGACGAAAACGATGACGATGTAGATGACGATGAGCTAACAGATGAGCTCTATGATCCCAGTGTATATTCTCATATGGTATATATACATGAAGATGTGCTCAACGCTATAGGCAGCGATCACCTCTCAACCATACCTGAGCTGATAAACAAGCGTAATGACTTTAAGGAGTGCTATGACTCAGAAGGTGATCTCTGGGGGGTTGTTACCGAGCTGGACGAAGAACAGATAGCTTTGGCGATATTGGATGAGATTGAGGGTTCACTTGGGTAAAAAGTGGTATACTTTCGTAATTTGACAAAGGCTGGTAAATGAAAAAATTATTGCTCCTTCTTGGAGTGAGTCTGGGACTGCTTGGTGCTGCTCCCATACTTGCACCTACACTTTCTATACATATAAGCGGACAGGCTAAGGATCTGGTTGTACAATATCCAAATATCTATATAGGCACAACTCACGGCAAGTTGCAAGTTTACGATATGAATCAAAATAAATTCATCAAAGAGATCAGCCTACCCAAGATCAAGGATTTTATGGGGGATGAGATATTTGCGGCTGCAGCCAGTATAGACTATATTGACGGGCGATATCTGCTGCTTAGTGACAGCGGAGAAAAGGGTTATACTGATCTTTGGATACACGAAAATAACATCACCAAGAAGCTAATTTCATCAAAAGATAAAATGACGCTTGTCAAGGCTCGCTTCATAGACAGAGACCATATACTTCTTGGATTTTTAAGCAATGAAGCCGCACTGCTGGATATAAAAAACAAAAAGCTCCTTTATCGCACTCAACTTAGCGAATCAAAATTTTCCGATTTTGCACTTAACAATGACAAATCCAAAGCGGCATTTAGCTGTGAGAGTGGAGCCATAAGTATCATCGATACCAAATCCGGCAAAGTCGTCAAAGAACTCAAAGAGATCAACAAAGACAATGTATACAAAGTCGATTTCAAAAATGGGATAGTCGCCGCAGCAGGACAGGATAGAAGGGCGGCATATTATGATGTATCGACCGGCGGAGGCAACTTCTGGCAGGCCAGCTTCCTCATATATGCTACAGGGCTCAGCCCAAAAGCCGACAAAGTAGCTTTTGCTATGGATGAGAATAACAATATTACAGTTTTCAGCTTGCGCACCAAAGCCAAAATTGCCATTCTCAAAGGGCAAAAAAGCACTCTAAATGCAATAGTTTTCATAGATGAGAAACGATTGGTCAGTGCAAGCGATGACGACACTGTACTCGTCTGGAAACTACCGTAATATCGTGCTGTGTACTAAGTGTTACGTGCTAAGAGCATCCGAAAAAAATATAACACCTAGCACGTAACACGTAACACTAACAAAAGGAGCAAAAATGAATATATCAAGTATAGTTGTTCAATGCCGTAGCGAATATTATGATGAATTAGTAGGTCGGCTTAAAGATAGTGGACTTTGCGATTATCATTTTGGCGACAAGGAAAAAGGCAAGATCATCATCACCATAGAAGGCGAAGACGTCGAGGAAGAGATCAAAAAGCTCACTGCTATCCAGGCCATGCCTCATGTCATAGCTGCCGATATGATGCAGACATATCAGGAGGATATGCTTGACAATGAGATCAAAAAGCTCGAAGAGGCTGATCCTGTGGCCGAGATGCTCAATGACGATACTATAGATGCCAAAGATATAGTTTATCACGGTGACTTAAAGAAGCGTTTTTAAGGTATGGATTATTTATTGAATTATCACAGGTGGGCAGCCGAAGGCTTGCTCGTGATCCTGCTTATCAACCTTTCTGTTCCTTATATGCTCAGATCCAATATCGTCAAGATGATTTTCTGGGTTAGGGTCGGATATTTTGTATTTTGGGCTTTTTGGACTATGACCGCATTTGACGGACTCATCACTTGGATATTTACCCACAGAGAACTCCCAGGCAGAGTGATACTTATGATAATAGTCTCGATTATTCTTCCATTGCTGGATGCTTACCGTGCGATCAAACTCAAAAAGCTTTGGCTCTCCGGAGATAACGGTGTAAGATTCAATACTTCGTTAGTGGGACTTGAAGTCGTAATGACACTCATCACTCTTTTGTACGGAATATACGGAGTATGATCAGTGCAGTTTCTATATCACGGCGAAGCTGGAGCAGAAAGTATAAAACTCACTGGAGATGATCATCGATATATCACCAAGATACGCAGACACAGAGTAGGAGATACTATCGCTTTACGAAATTTATCTGATGAAGATATTCACTTTTATATCATAGAAAATATAGACAAAAAAACAGCTCAACTGTACAAATCCGAAAGCAAAACTCTCCCCACAACACCCAACCGGTATCTCCATATTGGCTGGTGCATCATAGAACCCAAAAAGATAGAAAAAACCCTCCCTGCTCTAAATGAGATCGGGGTATCTGCCGTTACTTTTATCCGATGCGGCAGATCACAGAGCAATTTCAAAATAGATACCAAAAGACTCGAAACAATTCTCATCAACTCTTCCCAGCAGTGTGGAAGAAGTGCGCCTATGAGAATAAACTTTGTCGATAGTATCGAGCAATTCATACAGAAGCATCCTCAGACCTATATGCTCAATTTTTCAGACACTAAACTGTCCAGAGATAGAGATATAGATATCAACACTATCATTATAGGTTGCGAAGGAGGGTTTGATGAGAGAGAAACCGCCCTGATCCGACCTGAGAATGTCGTAGGGCTCGATACACCGATGGTGCTGCGCAGCGAGACCGCCGCTATTGCTGCTGCCTCAATGATATTGTTGTAGATATATCCCTTGACCTCCCCCCTTTTTTGATATAATATGCTAGTTTTATTACATTTCAAGGGGAGAGGATATGCGTACACTTCTGCACACACTACTGATCACACTTTTTTTGCCGCTTTTGCTTGTTGCCGGAGGCAAAGATATACAAGCTGCAACATCAAAAGTCGTTGCTATAGACGATAGCGGCTTTTATGTAGGG
>CAZFNK010000010.1:0-59594 GCA_964520575.1 uncultured Campylobacterales bacterium
CTCCAAATTTTTGTTATACATGAGCTTTTGACTATGCTCCAAAAGGTCATAGTAGTTCTTTTTATCCTCTACTATGGCTGTAGATATGGAGTAATAACCATCATTCAATCCAAGCTCTTTTGAGAGTACATAGTTGGTTATCGCCCTTGCGATTCTACCATTTCCATCATCATAAGGGTGTATGGTCACAAACCAAAAATGGGCTATGGCGGCTTTGGTGTAGGGTTCCTCTTCACTATTGTTTACAAACGCCAAAAAAGCATCCATCTCTTTATCTAAAATATCTGGTGGGGGTGCGATATAGTGCGTCTGCTCTCTGCCACCCTTATAGGAGACAACAGACATCTCCTCTTCTCTAAATTTTGCCACATTTATTTTATACAGTCCACTATATCCATCAGGAAAAAGCGTATTGTGCCACCCATTAAGACGCTCTATAGTAAGTGGTGAATTGTTTGTACTACTATCCATAAACATGGCTACAAGCCCATCTGTATGCTTAGTAGAGGTATCTTTTTTTGTAACTCTACCAGCCATCTTTTTTAAAATAGATGAACGAACACTCTGACGGTCTAAGACCTCACCTTCTATTTGAGAGGAAGTAACGATTTCATTAATAGAAGACTCCACTTTAAGAGCGTTGCTTTTTTGAACGCCAAGCATAGTGAGTATGCCATCTAGTCTGCCGCTGTTTTGACTCACCGACAACAGGCTTGTACTCAATGCATCCTTATCGTATCTGAAATGAGGATAGTGATCATCTTGCCATATCCATATTTTTTCATCTTGCATTTCTATCCTTGGTCTGTGTGAGCTGATTAATTTAGATAATCGTATCATAATATGAGCTGATTGTCAAATTTAAGCAGCTCAAAGATACAATAACTCTTTATCTATCTTGCAGATAAGATGTAAGATATTTGAAGTGGTACATGAATTGGTACACGATTTAGAGCCTAGTCTCTCAAAGCACGGTGTAGAGGGGAAGTAAAATTCCCGTCACCTCCACCATTAGCTACTTTTCGTAACACTTCATAAAAAATCTTTAAAAATCACTATCCTTTGTAAACCTCGGTAAAACCGTACTTTCAAGGCATATAATATGATATTGTTGATCAACTCAAACTTGCCCACAAGATAGGATCAATCGTTTAGATGCAAACGCATAATAATGCCTCCTATTTTCTTATTCAAAAAATAGTATAATGTAAAAAAACGATCTTATTCGTTAGGATTTGGCTTACCAAAGAAGGGGGATTTGATGAAAAAATATCCAGTATGGGCATACATGACATTGGCAGTATTCATAACAATGCTGACTGCCTGTAAATCTGAAAAAACCAATACTCCGCCTACGGCATACCCTCAAAAGGTCACTACCAATGAGGACAGTGCCGTGATCATCACACTCAAGGCATACGATCCTGACGATGTGGATGATACTGAGTTTAGCAGTAATGAGGATGATCTGATATTTACGGTCACTTCACAGCCAGAACACGGCACTCTAAGCGGGAAAGCACCTGATCTTCTCTATACTCCCAAGCCAAACTTTTTCGGGAATGACAGCTTCAGGTTCAAAGCCAGTGACGGCAAAGCAGCATCAAATGAGGCGACTGTAAACATCACCGTCAAAAGTGTCAACGATATCCCGACAGCTGATCCCAAGAGTGCGACAATCGACCAAAATACCTATGCCTCCATCACACTGTCCGGATCCGATATAGATGATGCCAATCTGAGCTTCATAATCACCCATGATCCAGAACACGGAACGCTCTCTGGCACGCCACCTCACCTGACCTATACGCCTCATAGGGACTTTTATGGATTTGATACTTTCAAGTATATATCTACAGACGGTGAAGACAACTCTACCGAAGTTATCGTCAATATCACGGTCAAAGAGCGCCCGTTCAGGATAAAGATAGACACTAACATCACAGGTGCTACAAACGCACACCAGTTTGCCATACCGGTCAATCTGGCAAATAGCGAATATGATTATAGAGTGGATTGTAACAATGACGGGAGAGATGAAGGTAAAAATATAGATGGGGTCTATATTTGCGATTATAATCACCCAGGCCAATATACTATTGCCATATACGGCAGCTTCCCGCAGATTGATTTCAACAACAGCAGCGACAAAAACAAGCTTTTGGCCGTTGAAGAATGGGGAACACACATATGGTCATCGTTTGAAAGAGCCTTTATGGGGTGTGCCAATATGAATATCACCGCCACAGACAAGCCAAACTTATCTGAAGTAAGAGATACTTCATATATGTTTTTTGGCGCATCATCATTCAATGCTCCCATAGGGGACTGGAACACAAGCAATATAAGAAATATGCAAGCGATGTTTGAAGAAGCCACTTCTTTTGATCAAGATATCAGCGGATGGGATACTGCAAATGTGACTGACATGAGCAGAATGTTTTTCAATGCTTCTGGCTTCAGCGGACACGATCTCTCAAGCTGGGATGTAGGCAGCGTCCATGATCATACAGAGTTTTGTACAGGATGGGGAAGCGGCAACATACCTCCTGACGCTTGGTCGTGCCCATAAATTACAACAGCCATGCTATAATGTCGTGATTATTTTTTAGGCAGACATTTTTGCATGGAACAGTATATTACCACATCAGAAAAAGTCAAACAGATCATCAAAGGGCTTGAGCTTACAAGAGGGCTTTTTGTCTCTTCCGTAATAATAGGAGAGAGACATACAGGGAAAAAGTCTCTGCTGCGATATCTTTTTCCCGATACACCTGTAGTCTCAGGATCAGACCAAGATGCTGTTGAAGCGGCTCTATCGCAAAACGATGAGTTAATAATATGTAATTTTGAAAAACTCAAAAATTATGAGACACTTGATTTTGACGGCAAACGAATCATAGCAACTGCCGATTATATGGGTAACAAAAAGAGCATTGACAAACTATTTGCTTTTATATACACGATGCCTCCGCTTGCGGAACGACCAGAGGATATCAGGCTTCTAAAAGAGATCTTTCTCTCCCGTGCCAAAGAGGAATTGATGCTCAAAGATGTGCAGTGCAATGCAGATGATTGCACCACTGATCTATCCCAAAATGCAAAAAGTCTCAAAAGCAGAGTATACAGAGATCTGATAATCCACACTATGAGCAGGGACGACCTGTATACCGGCATATACAGATACTTGCTGGAGCGTATAGACGGCAACAATGCCTATCGTGAGTATCTTGACATATACGAAAAACCGTTGATTGAAGCAGGACTTGCCAAATATGGCTCACAGCTGAAACTCTCATCAGTACTCGGTATCAACAGAAATACTCTCAGGAAAAAGATATATGAACACGGCATCAATTGATTTTCAGTCTTTTGTAGAGTGGGATAACTCTCCGTTTGTACTTTTTGACAGTCATGGGAAAATACTCTATCTCAACAAAACTGCCGAGGTGCTGTTCGGATATATCAAGAGGGGTGATCTGTATAAACTGGCATTGGACAATGCTCCCCTAAGCTATGGCTACAAAACTACACCGGTAACGCTGAGCTTTGAGTCTATGAGGTTTTATGCCGTGACAGTAGGATATGAGAATGATGAGCAGATATCGATCAGACTGTATCATGCTCCGGTTGCCCAGACGTCTTCCTCTGTCGATACGGACAAGCTGATCCCTACTGATATCAATGTCATACTCGAAGCCAATATAGCTCTGTTTCAGACCAAGAACAGCAACAAGTTAAAACTTCTGACTGACCGGGATATGCCCCCCTTCAAGATAGATCAAAACAGCTTCTCCAGGCTCTTGCGCAAATCGCTCGATGCCTTCAGGTCGTCAGATTCGATACATATAGAACTCAAATTTCACCTTGGCGAACATATGATTATCAATGACAAAAAAGAACGGATCATTCAGCTCTCCATCAAAGCAAACGGCAGATATGCAGATGCTGACAATGATATCAAAAAGCTCTCAGAATCATGCCACATCATACCGATCCTGCAAAAAAACAACATCATCCTTGACATCCCTTTTATAAACTAGTCTCTTCTAGTTGCTTAATAAATAGGCAACTATTTGTACACCACATGTTTTTTGTATGATAAGATTCCTCTGTGATTCAAAAAAACGATAAGGAATCGACATGAAATTGAAGCTCTTTGCACTTTTGTCACTGTTGTTGCCTGTATCTGCTTTCGCGGAAGACAAACTTAGCGGAGGAGATACAGCATGGATGCTTGTAGCCACCGCATTTGTCATGCTGATGACACCTGCTGGACTGGCACTCTTCTATGGCGGTATGACCCGTTCCAAAAACGTGCTCAACACCATGGGGATGAGCTTGATAGCTTTTGCGGTAGGCACACTCGTATGGGTAGTAGCCGGATACAGTATAGCATTTGGCTCCGGTGATTATATAGGTACGGGCAAGATACTGCTTGGCGGTATCACCGACAAGTCACTTTCGGGTACTATCCCTGAGCTGCTTTTTGTAGCATTTCAGGGTACATTTGCGGCTATCGCGGTAGCTATCGCGAGCGGATCGATGATCGAGAGGGTGAAATTCTCTACATTTACCATCTTCGCGGCTCTTTGGATACTGGCAGTATATGCTCCCATCACGCACTGGGCCTGGGGCGGAGGAGAAAGCCTGAATTTTGGCGAGATGGATTTTGCCGGCGGTACGGTCGTACATATCAATGCCGGTGTGGCAGGCTTCGTGATGGCTATGATACTTGGAAAGCGAAAAGACTACGGCAAAGCGGCTATCAAGCCGTTCTCTCCGGTATATGCAGTGCTGGGAGCTGCCCTGCTTTGGTTCGGTTGGTTTGGATTTAGCGCAGGTTCTGAAATGGCAGCCGACGGAGTAGCCGGCAATGCTTTCCTGGTCACCAATGTAGCCGCTGCGCTTGGTGTGATCGGATGGCTGCTGGCAGAGTATATAGTATACAAGACACCTACACTTATCGGTGGAGCTTCCGGCGCGGTTGCCGGTCTGGTAGCTATCACTCCCGCAAGCGGAAGCGCAGGGGTGACCGGCGCTATCATTATAGGGCTTGTCGGCGGTATCTTGGGATTTGTATCTGTAGCCAAGATCAAAAAGCTTTTCAATGTAGATGACAGCCTTGACGCTTTCTGGGTACACGGCATGGTGGGTATCTGGGGATCTATAGCTACAGCGCTTTTCATAGCTCCGTATCTGATGGACAAAGACTACAACATGGGAGCTCAGATAATTAAACAGCTTGAAGCCATAGGACTGACTGTAGTTTACAGCGCTGTTGCCACTGCTATAGTCTATTTTGTAGCGAGTATGCTCACAGGCGGCGGAAGAGTAGATGAAGAGACTGAGCTGATCGGTCTGGATGAGAAAGTTCACGGCGAAAAAGCTATGAATCTCTAAAAATGAGTATAATTTCAGTAACATAAATTTTATTTCAGTAACATAAATTTTAAGGAAAATGAAATGAAAAAAATAGAAGCGATCATCAAACCGTTCAAACTCGAGGATGTTAAAGACGCTCTGGTAGAAGCAGGAATCGAAGGGATGACCGTATCCGAAGTCAAAGGGTATGGTCGTCAGCAGGGGCACTCTGAACTATACAGAGGTACGGAGTATGTAGTGGAGTTTATTCCCAAGGTCAAGATAGAGATAGTAGTCAGCAATGACGAGTATGCCAATACAGCTATCAATGCCATCAAAGAGGCAGCCAAAACAGGCAAGATAGGTGACGGCAAGATTTTTGTCTCCGATATCACACACACTATCCGCATACGTACAGGAGAAGAGGACGAAGAAGCACTCTGATCGATATCCTTTGTACAAAAGTAATACTTCAGTAACGAAATAGTACTATAGTGACTTGTTCGCAAAGAACGAGAAAGGAATCGACATGAAAAAGATTTTTTCTTTTGTTTTAATTGCTTTGGTAATTGTCGGTTTATCAGCCTGCAGTACTACCGGCAGCAGCAAAAGCGATGCCACAAAACAAAGCCCCAAAAGCGAGACTGCTACTCCCACACAGGAAGGCGACAATACAGGACAAGCCGACAAAAAAACCGGCAATCCTCTTTGACCGGAACAAAAATAGATGCCCCCTATATTAGGGGGCTTTTATGTTTTCTTCTTTTAGTCTGATAACAAACACTGCCCCTTCTTTGCTATTATAAAAATCAAGATCTGAACCAAAATGTTCCGATATAATGACTTTGGTCATATATAGACCAAGACCGGTACCGTTTTTCTCCTCTTTGGTAGAAAAATAAGGATCAAATATCCTGTCTTGGATATCAGGATCTACGCCCCCACCGTTGTCGGCGATTTCTAGTACTATATCTGATCCGTCCTTTTTGATTCTTATCTTTATTTTTTTATGCTTGATATCGTTTTCTATCAAAGCATCCGCGGAATTGTTCATTATGTTCAGTATTGCATGTTGCAGTTCGTTGCCATAGCCATAAATCATAAATGAGCCTTTTGCTTCAAAGTCTACATCTATTTTTTTCTGGGCATAGGATGGTGCTACAAATTTGATCGTTTCGTCGACAAGATCCTTGAGGTCAAACAGGCTTTTTTCTTTTTTGGGCTGGTAGAAATTCCTGAAATCATCGATTGTTTCGGACATTTGCCTGATCTGCTTTTGGGAATTTGTCTTGAAGCTTTCTATCTCTTCATCATCGAGTTTGCCTTTGTTATATTTGGATATCAAAAGTTGATTGACCAAGGATAAGTTATTAAGAGGCTGTCTCCACTGGTGAGCGATCATGGCTATCATCTCACCCATTCTAGCCAGTCTGTCCTGATGCAGCATCAACATCTGCTGTTTTTTGTTCTCTTCAAGTGCCTTTTGGATCCTTGATTCGAGTGTAAGATTTAATTTTTCGATCTCTTTGTTGAGCCTTTGTTGTTTGCGATACGCAAGCAAAACAACTCCAATCACCAGCAGTGCCGCCCCAAGCATCTCAAACAGTAGAGTATAATTGGTTTTCTCGACGATTGTCTCCTTGGTCCATCTGTCCGCAATAGCTTTGTATGCTACTTTTGGTGTAGCTCTGACTATTTTGTTCAATATAGTAAAAAGTTTTTGGTCGCTTTTTCTGACGGCTATACTGCATTCACTTTTTATCGGAGCATAGCCGGCTATCTTGATATCTTTTAGATTAGAGACTTTTCTGTGGTACTCATACACGGGAAGCGGCATCGCCGCAAGGTAGGCATAACCTTTTTGAACAGCAGTAATTGCTTTTAGCTTGGTATCTGTCTTATATGGGACAAGATAGGGATGGGTTTCGATGATCCTTTCAACTATCGGATCTCCTTTGCAGCCGGCAATGATTTTGTTTTTTGCTTCACTAAGCAAATTTATATCCGGTTTATCCTTTTGGGTTATCAATGCTGTTCTAAAGCTCAAATACGGATCGGTAAAAAGCGCATACCTTGAGAAAGCATAGGTTTTGGCACTTGCCGGTATGATATCACATTTGTCCTCTCTAAGCAATTCTTTGGATGCCTGGTGAGATTTGCTCCATATATACTGCAGCTCTACACCGAGTTTGTTGGTGATAGTGTTTAATATATCTATGGCTATCCCTTTGGGTTTATTCCCGGTAGTAAACTCTATAGGAGGATTATTGGAATGTGTACACACCCTAATAATATGTTTTGATTTGAGATAATCTTTTTCATCGTCTGTTAGCAACTCTTTGGTGTCCAAAAGCGCGTTTATGCCAAACCACTTGTGCTTGAGGCGCGATAGTGTATTTTTATCCATACTCTGCTGGGCCTTCTTGAGTATCTCAATAAGCACCCTATCCTTTTTGTCCGCCGCGATAGCGAGCTTGCTGACAGTGCCAGGGTCATTGATATAATCTGTTGCGATCACGCTTGATATCATATTTTCTCTCATTAAATAATCAACGACGACCTGCTTCCCCACAACTGCATCGACCTTCCCCAAAGACAGCAGCTCAAGTGCCTTTAGCAGATCTTGGACCAAAACCTGCTTGATACCTGGGTTGTGTTTGCTGATATACTTTTGGATAAAAAAATCCTTGACAAGAGCAACCTTTTTCCCTTCAAGGTCTTTCAGGGAATAATAGGGCTGTCCGTTTATGTTGATATAGATCGCGTTTTTGGTCTGAATGAACGGATAGGAAAATGCTATCGTCTCTTCTCTATCTTTGGTTATGGACATATTTATCAACAGATCCAATTTGTTTGTATGCAGCAAATGGACAAACTCTCCCCAGCTGTACCCGCTGACATATTTAACTTTCAAGCCTATTTTTTTTGCCAGGAGATTCATATATTCGACTGAAAATCCTTTTGGATTGCCGTTATCATTGTAATTAAGCGGAGGCCAATTAGGTTCATTGTGAACCGTTATGACAGGATGATCTTTTAAATAGGCTTTCTCTTGCGGCGTGAGCATATCGGCAAAAGAAGCATTCGACTCATTTGCTTGGACCATAGTCAAAGTAAACAAGAAAATAAAATATATAAATTTGCGTATCCCCATTTTGTTCCTAATTATAAAATCTATCTATATTCAAGACTTTTAAAGGTATGGTACAATTTGATTGTAAGTAAAATCCCGTTAGAATCTGTTGAATCTGTAGTTATTGGAAGTAAGGAATGGAAAATATCAATATACTTATTATAGAAGATGATGAATTGGCATGCGATCTTATCTCCAACTACCTGGAAGATAATGATTTTACCGTCACGGCCGTGACCTCTGCTACCGATGGCATATCGCACATCCAAAGGTATGATTATAATCTACTTTTGCTCGATATAAATCTGCCCGATTTTAACGGCTATGAGGTACTCAAATCCATCAAAGACACCAGACCTTTGCCAACAATTGTATTGAGTGCTTACAGCGATACCAAATCCAAGATCCTTGCTTTTAGGTATGGGGCAAATGATTATATGGTAAAGCCTATAGATCTAGAAGAGCTTGAAGCACGTATTTGGGTGCAACTAAGCAGACATACCGCTATAGAAACCGAGAAAAAAGAAGATAATATCTTCACTATGGATGGATTCAATATATACTTCAAAGACAAACTACTTGATCTGACAGCTATCGAATACAAAATAATGGCTCAGCTGATCAAGAATAAAAATCAAACCACAAGGAGGGAAGAGCTTATCGATATACTATCATCACTAAGCTCCAGCAGATCACTTGACAACCATATCAAAAACATACGCAAAAAGATCGGAGATACCGGCAAAAAACCGCAATATCTCAAAACTGAATACGGCGTAGGGTACAAGCTGATCACCAAGCCTCACAAATAGTGCTATTATAACTCTACTATAGTAGCTCCCAGATTTCCCGGCACACGATAAAAACCTTGTATCTTGGGGTGTCGTGCAAGATACTCACCCACAAGTTTTGCCAACACTCCTCCTCCGGTACCGTGTATCACTTCTACTTCATTAAGTCCTGCCACAAGTGCATCTGAGATAAATCTATCGAGCGTCTCCTCCGCCTCATCAGCATACATTCCAAGGAGTTTGATAGATACTCTGGCTCTGCTTTTGTCCATCTCTATCTTTGAACTTGCTTTGGATTTGGGAGCTTTAGGCTTGGGATCGTATGAAGGTTTGAGCTCCAAGATCGGAACTCTCATCTTGAGTCCGTCCACCTCTATTGTGGCTTCGTTGGACTTGATAGAGATCACATCACCACTGTATGATCTATATTTGACACGCTCTCCTACCGATGGGGTATATTCTCTCTTTTGCGGCCTTGTCTTGGCTTTTAATTTATGTTTATGCGCTTCGTTGAGTTTGCGCCTCCCTTCTGATGAATCTTTTGCTTTAAGGGCGGCTAGCGCTCTTTTGGTCGCTGCATTGTATCTGTTCTCATAAGTAGCCAGCACTTTCCGTTGCTCCTCTTTCATCTGCTCTTCGAGACGCTCTAGATAGGCTTGCTTTTTGTCAATAGACTTTTTCTGATCTTCAATCTCTTTGATCTTTGATCTAAGCTCCCTCTCAAGATGGCTTGATCTCTCTATCAGCTCACCAAGTTTTTCTTTGTCCTGTCCGTAGAATTCTTTGGATCTCTCTACGACAGATTCCGGTATGCCGTATCTAAGAGCTGTCTCAAACGCATAGCTCTTGCCAATGCTTCCTTGCATATATCTGTATGTGGGTCGCCTCGACTCCTCATCATAAAGCGCTGCTACCAGCTCTACTCCGTCATCATCTCCCATCAGGGCCGCCAGCCTTTTGTGATGAGTGGTGACGACAAATATATTGCCTCTTTGGCGCAGTTGATCTATAAGTACCTTAAAAAGCGCGGCTGCTTCATCAGCATCTGTTCCCAGCTCTATCTCATCCACCCCTATCAATGCATCCTTGAGTCTAAACAATTTGCCAAACTCAAGCATCCTGCCGGCAAATGTGGATATGTCGTTGGCCACAGACTGAGGATCGTCGATAATCGCTTCGATACTTTTGAATCTCCCAACCTGTGTACGAGCTGGATCGCAGCGGTACGGTAGCAAATGTCTGCTCATAAATACCGCGCCAAGGATTGACTTAAGAAGCATAGTCTTGCCTCCGGCATTGACTCCTGTTAGCAGCATTACCTCTTTGTCAAGTCTCAGATCTACAGGTACAGGATTATTCAATGCAGGGTGCGCAAATGAGTGCAGCTCAATAGTGTGGCCCTTGGATGGCGGCACAAATAGAAGATCCTTTGCTCTGGCGAACCTGACTCTAGCTTGATAATGATCGAATCTCTCAAAGGTCTCATCAGCAAACCTCAAAAATCTCACCCATTTATGAAGAGTTTCAGAAAACTCCCGTGCATATCGCCATAGTATCATCTCTTTGCGCCCAAGCAGGTCATCTCGACGTTTTTTGAGCTCTTTTATGCTGTCTGGAACTATATAAAAAAACCCACTGCTGCTACGCCCGACCACAGAAGCTCTGATCGCCTGAGTAAAGCCTCCTCTAACAAGCAGAGCCTCCTCACCTCCAAAGAGATGCACCTGGGTATCCACAAGATATTCCCCAAGCTTACCGGAACGGGTGAGTCTGTACAAATGATCTCTGATCTCTTTTTTGTTTCTCTCCAGAGCAGCTGCTATATCGCCAAGCTCAGGCTCTTTATGCGGGTTTATGTCACCTTCATCGGTAAAATAGTCCATTATATCTCTAAGAGCTTGAGGTATCTCGACTGAGTCTATCCATGACCTTAATGGTTCCTGAAGAGTAAGTGCTTTGATAGAATTAAAATATCTAAGCATCTGAACAAATTGAAATATCTCACCAAGCGAAAGGGTAGCAAACTTGCCAAGTCTCATCAACAGATCGTCAACACTGTCAATATTTGGAGGCTCGGGGAATTGTATCTGCTCCAAAGCGCGGATATATCGCATATGCTGGCTGGTATCGCCATCTAGCTTGATGGATTTTGAACGGGCAAAGAATGAGCTTAGATTGTCAACATAACTTGACAGATCAAGCTTCTCTATCAGTTCCTTGTTTTTCATGTGTTTCTCTTGTCAAAAATACTAATTATTCACCCCTGATCTGATATGTGATATCCCCTGCGCCAAATGCCGCGACAAGGCCATCGCTGTATTCTCGTATCGTATGTCCGTCTCTAAGTACCTTGACCACGCCGTCCTCTTTGGTAACGCGATCTGCCATAAGGAGTTTGTATCTGCTGAAGGCTCCTTTGAGATCTATCTCCACCTCTATCTCTCCGGCAGCCCAGATAGGGAGTATTACCAGCTCATCTGCACCTTCAAAACACTCTACAAAGCCTTGGAGATTGTCTATAGTGCGGCTGTACTTGTGAGGCTGCCAGATGACATTGAGCTGATTAAAGCCTCTAAGCTCTTTATAGGTCTTAAGAGCATTCATCGTTGCTTTGATCTCTGTAGGATGGTGTCCATAATCATCTATCACTACACTCTCATCTCTATCCTGTATCACATCAAATCTTTTTTTGATCCCTTTGTACTCAAGCAGATTGGATCTGATATCCTCGATATCCTCTCCCAATTCAAGCGCGGCCAATATAGCCAAAGATGCATCTATAGCTATATGCTCTCCAAACCCAAATACCTCGAAGCTTCCAAAATCTTTGAGCCTAAATCTCGTATGCGGCTTGCCGTCGACTATGACAAATTCTATATCGAATATATCCCGAGACGGATACAATCTGATAGCATCCACATCAAGAGTGCTCAAGAACTCATCCTCACCGTTTAGCACTCTGATCCTGGCAAGATCTATGAAGCTTTTGTAAGCATTGTAAAATCTCTCTTGGTCATACTCATAGTACTCCATATGTTCAGGCTCTACATTTGTGACGATCGCAAGATAGGGGTTAGAATTGAGAAAGCTTTCATCGCTCTCATCCGCTTCAAAAACCACTCGATTATTATCTGCATGGCGTACATTGGAGCCAAACTGCTTGCTGATGGCGCCTATGAGAGCGTTGGTATCAGGCAGGAGGGCCGAGAGCATGGCTGAAGTGGTACTTTTGCCGTGTGCGCCGCCTACGGCGTAAACTTCTTTTGACTCGAGGATAAACTTAAGGGCTTCTTTGCGAGAGAGCACCTCAATGCCTAGCTCTTTGGCTCTGGCGTATTCGACATTGGTGGGTCTGACCACAGCTGAGTGTATCACCATATCCGCGCCGACAACCGCATCAGGATGGTGAGGAATAGTGACTTTAACGCCGAAATTGGTCGCAAGGTCGTCCGTGATCTCAGTCTGTTTGATATCGCTTCCGCCTATAGTATAGCCATTGCCCGATAAAAACTTGGCCAAAGCAGACAGCCCAATGCCTCCAATGCCTATGAAATGTATATGCACTTTACCCTCCATTGTATGCTACTAACATATTTCACTGTTGTTTTTATAGAACCCCAAAACACCAAATTGCCAAGCAGACACAAATACGACAAAGGAGCACTCAACCCCGAAGGGATGCTTGCGTTTATGAGGGCTGGAGTATTTGACGGGTGTCGGCAATTGTTCAGAGAGTTCAATATTATTTCTCCAAGACCTCTAACTCTTTTTTGCCATCTTCCACATGCTTGGCCCACATAGCAAAGATCATATCATGAGGCTGGGTAAACTCTGTGATAAATACGCTCTTTGGGTCTTCAGGATCAAGATTGCTGACATCGCAGAATTTATCTATAAAAGTATCAAAATCAAACCCATCCATCACTGCACATGCATGTATCATCATCGCATCCCTGATCTCCGGTTCTGTGATCTGGTGATACAACACCAAAAATATCTCTTTAGCTCCTTTGCGGTCGTTCTCGCTGTACCTTTGGATACCGTGCTCATATATGGCTCTTGCAGTAGCATATTCCTCTGGGTCTGAAAGATTGAACCGCCTGTTCTGGGTCAGATACCCCGCAAGTGTGTCAAATGCCTGATTTACAATAAATGTAAATATCTCATTGATCTCATCCTCGCTCTCTCCAAGAGAGAGCTTAATATCAAGCAGTTGATAACCCTTGGCTATGGAGTTTTGCTCCTTCATCTCTTTTTCCAGCAGTTTGACATTCTCCTGAAATTCTGTATCGTTTTTTAGTTTCTCTATATCTATTTTATCATCACCCATTTATTCTCCTTTTTGTTCCATTAAGACAAAAGCATTACAAAATGCTTCCCGAGCTTGTCGAAGGACTCATTCCTAATCTAAAATTCTCTATCCTCTCCAAAGCCTCTCTCATCAGATCTTCTTCATAAACCAATGCAAGCCTCACGTACCCTCTGCCCTGACCTTTTCGACCAAGAAATGAACCGGGCAACACCTTGATATTATACTCCTTGTAAAGCTCTTTTGTAAACTTAAGCTCATCATCCACTTTTAGCCATATGTAAAATGTGGCTTTAGGGGGGTTGGCTCCAAGTATCTCCTTTGCCAGCTCAAAGTTTCGCCTGTATTTGCCTCTAAACACCTCTACATGCTCCTGATCTGCCCAAGCTGCGGCTGCGGCATGCTGAAGCGGCAGGGGTGCTGCGCACCCTACATAGGTGCGGTACTGCATATATCTTGACAGAATCTTAGCATCACCGGCAATAAAACCGCTGCGAAGCCCGGGAGCAGAGGAGCGCTTGGATATGGAGTTGGCCACAAGTATATTTTTGAAGCCTGGATTGCCGGCTTCTATGCTGGCGTTAAGCAAAGAGGGCACTGCCTCATCCAGATACAGATCGGCATAACATTCATCGTTTAGTAAAACAAAATCATACTCAAGTGCCAGCTTGACCCATCTTTTCATCTCTTCAAGCGGCATAACTGAGGCTGTGGGGTTGTCGGGCGAATTAAGTATGACAAGTTGACAATGTGATAACTCATCTATATCAATTTGTGGCAAAAACTGCTTGCTCTCATCCAAGTTTAGATAAATAACTTTTGCGCCGCTTACTTTGGCGGCTCCTTCATATATCTGATAAAACGGATTTGGGAAAGCCATTGTAGGATCATCCATGCCCTTAAGTAAAAATTGAGGAAAGTTAAAAAGCAGCTCTCTTGTGCCAAATGTCGGAATAATCTGAGTGTTGTCAAGCTGGAGGCTAAATCTTTTGTCAAGATATGTCAACATTCCTTTACGCAAAAAATCCTCTCCGGCCGTTTTGGGATATTTGTTGAAAAGATAAGCATTTCTCACCAGCTCATCAAGGATGAATTGAGGTGTATCAAACTGAGGTTCGCCGATCGTAAGATTCAGCGGCGTGAATGCAGAATTGGGTGTAATGTCAACCAATAAGCTGTTTAATTTTTCGAACGGATAGGGTTCAAACAGTCTACCTTCCTTTGGCTTCTCATTCCTCATTCCTCGTTCCTCATTCAATTATTTATTTCTTACGATCCACTCGATGATCTGGTTTTGCAGACTGCTGCCCTTCCATTTCTCACGACCGTTATAAAGGATCGCCGCTACATACATGGTACCCGATCTTCCGCGCACATAGCCGGCTATATTTTTGGCATTGTTTAAAGTACCTGTTTTCATCCACGCCCTGCCTTTGGCTATGCTGCGCCTGAATCTTCTCCTGATCGTGCCGTCTTTTCCGGCTATAGAGAGAGCATTGAGCCAGCGTTTGCCGTACTTCTTATATGCATCCTCCAAAACACTCACAAGGGCGTTTGCAGTGATTCGTGAGTCTCTGGATAGTCCGCAGCCGTTATTGATACGTATGTGCTCATCCCAAATTCCTCTTGCAGAAAGTATACTTTTGATCGCTTTGGCTCCTTTGGCTTCTGTCGCAGGGGCTCCCTCTCTCTCGGCTCCGACAAGCAAAAAAATATGTCTAGCATATAGGTTATTGCTCTTTTTATTGGTCTTGGCTACGATTTGCAGCAAAGGTCTGGAGTGATGGATCATCAATGCCTTGGCTGATCTGGGCACACGCGATAATACCATTCTCCCTTTGAAGGATATTCCTGCACGCCTAAGTGCTGATGCAAAGGCATGATAGAAGCTTTCATGAGAGTGTGTCAAAAGTTTGTATATCGCCCGTCTGGGACAATGAGTAGATATAGTGCCTGTAAATATGACAGTAGGTTTGTCTCCGGAGGATTTGACGGACACATATGGCCAGCTGTTTTTGCCTCGGCATGGTGCAGAGGTCGGCTGCATGCGATTGACGATATTATACTCATCTTCGGGGATTGCCTTGGATGCAACTATTTGGCCGTTTTTGGGTCCTACAATTATCTTGGTAAGGTGGTCATTGAGCATCAGGGCATCAGGCATGGCATTGTATTCGCTGTATCTGTTGCGGTCAAAGCCCGAACTGACTCTGTTGGATGTGGAGAAAAATGAACGATCCAAAACCATATCTCCAGTGATCTTGCGTATACCAAGACGCCTGAGTCTTTTAGCTATCCGATAAAGATCTTTTGAATTCAATGTGGGATCACCAAAAGCCTCTATTGCGATGTTGCCGCGTATAACTCCCTTGCTGAATTGTCCCGTATAATAAAACTTGGTCGGCCACCTGAAGTCTGTCCCCAACTCCAACAAAGCACTGTATGTTGTCAAAATCTTCATAACCGACGCAGGTATGCGACTTTGCGCTTCATTCAAAGAAGCCACTGTCTGATCGTTATTTACCTTTTTTATCAAGATACTGACTTGAGACGGATCGATTTTATTGGCATTGATCATATGTATGATAGCTTCAGGCACTGCGCCAAAAAGCACCACAGCACTGCCAAAAAACATGATCAGAAGTTTTTTCATAGACCTTTTTTCTCCACAGCATTTTTCAACTGATCGAGCGCCTGCTCAAGATTTTGTCTCGATGTACCGATATTTAGGCGCATAAAACCGCTCCCTGCCTCACCAAAACTTATCCCCTTGTTCAGTGCCAATCGGGCATCATCAAAAAACAGCCTCTCAAGATCGGCATCATCCAATCCAAGCTCTCTGCAGTCAAGCCAGACCAAAAATGTCGCTTCAGGTTTGACGGGCTTTATCTGCGGTATGTACTTTTGCAAATATTCTGTCACAAATGATATGTTCTCATGCAAAAAGAGTATCAACTCTTCAAGCCACTCCGCGCCTTTGGGTGTATATGCAGCCTCAAGTCCCACTATACCAAAAGGATTGCCATGGGACAAACCTGTCTTGTCGTGACTTGTTTGATACTTCTGTCTGAGTACAGGATCCGGGATAATGACATATGAGGTATTGAGTCCTGCTATATTGAATGTCTTGGACGGAGCATGGAGTACAATGGTGATATCTTTGGCTACATCCATCATCCCAAGAGGAGTATGGCGGCGCTCATACACTACATCGCTGTGTATCTCGTCAGATATTACAGGAACTCCGTTATCTTTACATATTTTGGCCATTTTGTGCAGTTCTTCATCACTCCAGGCTCTTGTGGTAGGGTTGTGTGGTGAGCACAGCAAAAACAGTTTTGATCGTTTGACCTTGGTTTCAAAGTCATCCCAGTCTATTGTGTATTTTTCTCCATCATACACAAGGCGGTTTTCTACTATCTCTCTGTTGTGATTTTTGATAGAGTTGAAAAACGGTGGATATATGGGTGTCTGGATAAGCACTCCGTCCCCTTCTGAAGTATAGGCCTCTATGGCAACATTGATCGATACGACAACACCCTGCTCCGGCACTATCCATTCCTTGTCAACGTCCCACCCGAAATGGTGTGAGTACCACCACTGTATAGACTCATAAAACTTTTCTGGATAAAAAGTGTATCCAAATACCGGATGCTCTGCACGCTTCTTGATAGCATCTTGTACATTCTCGGGGGCCGGTATATCCATATCGGCTACCCACAACGGCAATAGGTCTTTGCGGCCAAAGCGTCTGCGTGCATCGTCCCATTTGATAGAGTCAGTACCTTTTCTCTCTATGACATCAAATATCATGAAGGGTCCTAAAACTCGACATGCTCTTTTGAGCTTTCGATTAAGCTGACCACCAATGTATAGACATTGGCGATGACTGCTCCGATGACCAATCCCTCTGCTACATTACCCGCATTATAAAATTTAAAGGCAAAAAAAGCTGGAATCAAATGCATGTCAGCGACAAAGGAGCCCGCCAAAAGCTCGGCCGAGAGGATATTGCGCACACCTATCTTGAGTAATGTCGAAGCTACATTAATGCTTCCTGCCAAAAACAGCGCAAAAAGTGTCTGCTCATACAAAAACCCCGCACTTGTAGTCAAGCTCATCAAGGTAAAGAATACATAAAAAACCTTACTCCATTTCATCGTTGCTCCTTTAATTTCTGTTTTGAATGCTGCTTATGTATTGCTGCATCTTTTTGGTGCGTTGGCAAACACACCATGGGAGGGCAGACACACGGATCTGCCCCTACGTTCTACTCACAACACACTACCTGCTACCCACTTTTTACACCGTTCCTTGCTCATACATTGCACGCATCTTTTTGATCATCTGTCTCCTTCGCGCGGAGCAAAGCCCCGCACGAATTCCTCTCACTGAAGCTTCGCCTATCGGCTCAGAAGAAAAGATGCTTTTATCTTTCCAACTGCTCACCACTCGTTGCTCACTGCTCACTGTTCTCATACCGTTCCCTGCTCATACATTGCACGCATCTTTTCTTTCTCCTTCTCTCTGGCAAGCTTGGCGGCTTCTTTGGCGCGGAAGTCGCTTACATCAAAGCCAAGCCACATCAAAATCGGAGAAGCGATAAAGATCGAAGAATAAGTACCCACTATCACACCTACCAGTAAAGTGAAGCTGAAACTGTTGATGATCTCTCCTCCAAACAGATACAAAGTCAACACGACAAAGAAGGTGGTCAAGGATGTCAATGTCGTGCGCGAAAGCGTACGGGTAATAGACTCATCTATGATTGATGCCAGATCGGGTTTTTTGATCGTACGGATACCTTCCCTGATGCGATCAAAGACTATAATGGTGTCATTGAGAGAATATCCCAGAAGCGTCAGGATCGCCGCAAGCGTATCGAGATTTACTTCTATTCCAAACAGTGCTATAGCCCCTGATGCGATACTTACATCGTGCACAAGAGCAAGTACCGAAGCGATAGCAAATCTCCATTCAAATCTGAATGATACGTATATCAGTATGCCTGCAATCGCAAGCAACATCGCCGTCAAGCCTTTGCTTCTGAGTTCGCCACCTATTTTTGGACCTACCATATCGACACGGCGAATCTCGAAATTGCCTGTGTTTTTGAGCAGCTCTTTGACCTCATCACCCACATCTTTGCCTACCGCTTTGGAGCTTGTCTTGGTTCGTATGACTATCTCATCGTCACTTCCGAAATATGTTACATTGGCACCCTTGTAAGCCTTGTCAACCGATAAAGCCTCTCGCACCTTCTTGATAGGCGCCCTGGAATCATACTTGACCTGTATCAATGTACCACCCGCAAAGTCGATACCGTAGTTAAAGCCCTTTGTAAACAAAAGTCCCCAGGATAGAAGCACCAATACCAAGGACAGGAGACCAAACTTGCGGCTCTGAGCCATAAACCCTATTGGTTTTTTGTAGTGAAACAGTTCCATTATTTTGCCTCCTCAACTTTGATGCCAAACCAGCGGCGCAGTTTGTCTTTGTGAATATTTGGTAAAAGCATCTGATATATACCGTGTGTACCCAGAATCGCAGTAAGCATTGAGGCAAGGATACCGATACTCATAGTCAAAGCAAAGCCCTTAATCGGCCCTGTACCGTATGCATACAGCACCACTGATGATATCAATGTCGTGATATTGGCATCCCAGATAGCCGTAAAGGCGTTGTCATACCCCTCTTCGATCGCTTTTGGGATCGATTTGCCCGCATAGAGCAGCTCCCTGATACGTTCATTGATGATGACGTTCGCATCTACCGCCATACCTACTGTCAATACTATACCCGCCATACCGGGCAGTGTCAAAGTAGCCCCAAACATCGCCATCACAGCAAGTATCAAGAAAAGGTTACCTATCAGAGCGATATCGGATATGATGCCGGCATATCCATAATAAATGACCATAAATATCACAACCGCGACAAAACCCAATGCCAGAGCAAGCGTACTTGCTTTGATGCTATCAGCCCCGAGACTTGGGCCTACACTTCGTTTTTCCATCACATACACTGGAGCCAATAGAGCACCTGAACGCAAGGCTATGGCAATATCATTGGCTTCATTGAGGGTGAAGTTGCCCGATATCTGACCCCTGCCTCCGCCTATCCTTTCTCGGATAACAGGTGCGGAATAAACCTTCTCATCAAGTACTATTGCCATCCTTTTGCCTACACTCTTGCCCGAAAAATCTCCAAATATCCGGGCGCCTTCACCGTTGAGAACAAAGTTGATAACAGGCTGATTGTTTTGATCAAATCCAACTTTGGCATCCGTTAGCATCGAGCCGTCAAGTATCGGTATCTGCCTGAGAAGATATTTTTTTTGAGGATCTTTGACATCCGGCAGTATCACGTCTCGATATTTTTTGGCCTCGTTGGGGCTCATTGTATAAACCCGTGCGGCACGATCCTCATCGACAGCCATCATCTGAAGATGTGCGGCTCTGGCGATCAATTCTCTGATACGCTTCTCATCAGCCTGAGTTTTGATGCCGGGGACTTCTACAAGTATCTTGTCCTCTCCCTGTTTGGCTACTGTCGGTTCTGCCAGGCCAAACTGATCGAGACGGTTTCGGATAGTATCGACTGCTTGTTTGATAGCATTGTCCTTGGTACGCTTGATCTCCTCAGGAGTCAGACTGAAGGAAAAATCGGCTCCATTTACTTCCATCCCGGTTCCTTCAAGCTCTTTTTGGAGCAACTCTTTGGCTTTGGGGATATCATCCTCATCAAGAAGCTTGAATTTGACACTATTGTCCTCGATCCTTAGATCATCCAGTACTATATCGTTATCATCGAGTATATACTTTATGCTTCCTGCTATTGATTTGATACGGGACTTGATCGCCTCTTCGCTTTTGACACCCAGCAGCATATGGAGCCCCCCCTGAAGATCAAGTCCCAGCGTGATCTTCTTGCCGCTGTCACTCTGCACTAGAGACGGGATAGAAAAAACCACCCCGAAAATAAGCGCAAAGATAAATATCACTACTCTGTAGTTAAGTCTGCTTAGCATTATAGCTGTCCTTTACCCTTCTATTTTGCGGGCGACATAAAGCCTGTCCAGTTTGGCTACAACACCGTCACTCAGTTTGATTTTGATAAAATCCTCTTCGACCTTGACTATCTCTGCGATCAAACCGCCGTTGGTGACTATCTTGTCGCCTTTGGCGAGTGATTCGAGCATTGCTTTGTGCTCTTTTTGTTGTTTTTGCTGCGGTCTGATGATCAGAAAATAGAAAACCGCAAAAAGAAGTATCAGGGGTAAAAACTGTGCCATCCCTTGTGACATTGGAGATCCTTTGTATGAAAATTAGCGAATATTTTACCATTTCGGCACTAACAGAGGGCTTGACATACGCAATAACAGGTTCATGGTGGCTATATAGCTCATATTTTGGACTTGATTCGTATCTGTTAAATACATTTTTCGGGCTGATTTTCATTTACCTTTTGCTCAGATCAAACAAAGCACCGGTTTGGTTCTGGAGCGGCTTTTTTATCGGTATTTTGTGGTTTTGGTGGATAGGAGTGAGTCTTTATTATTACGATCTTGCCTGGTTGGTCCCCATAGACATGCTTGGAGTAGGCTTGGTGTACGGAGTGCTTTTTTGGTTGCCGGTATTGATCGTACACAAACTCCTGCCTCCTGCTTCCTGCCTCCTGCCTCTGATAAGCAAAAGTGTCCTGCTTTTGCTTGTCAGCTACATCCACCCTTTTGGTTTTGACTGGTTTAAGCCTGAGCTTGTCTTTACCCAAAGTTACATAGGTGTAGCAAAATGGCAATTTGCTATCGTTTTGACAGCATCACTCATTGCGATCTGGCGCAAGCAGCCTCTTTGGCTCGTACTTGCTATACTTGCGTATTCGCCTGTACACACCAAAGTGCTGTATAGTGACACTGCGCGCGAGATCAAACTCATATCTACTCACACTACCATAAAAGATAAGTGGGATATATCCCAAAAGCAAAAACACATCAACGAAGCTCTAAAAGCCATTGACAATGCTATTGACAACCTTTACAAAGTAGTTGTCTTGCCCGAATCCATAATGCCTTTTTTTGTCAACCGAGATCCAGGAGTGCTTGGAGAGCTTTTGCAAAGATCAAAAAAGATCAAGATCATTATAGGGGCACTCTACTGGGACCGGGGAGTCCATCGCAACAGCACATATTTTTTTGATAACGGCAGATATACTGTAGCCGACAAGGTAGTACTCGTGCCGTTTGGTGAGTCAAACCCACTGCCGCATTGGGCAAGCAAAATTGTCAACAAGATATTTTTTGACGGAGCGATTGACTACACCGCATCAAACAAACCGACTGACTGGGGGATAGGAGGCAAGAGATACCGCAACGCTATCTGCTATGAAGGAACAAGTGAGCAACTTTATAATGACAATCCTCAAAACATGATCCTTATCAGCAACAACGCATGGTTTGTCCCATCTATCGAGCCGACATTTCAGCGTCTTCTTTTGCAATACTATAATCGAAAGTACGGTACTACCATATACCACTCTGCCAATATGTCCGATTCGTATATAATACAAAGAAGATAATTGTGATATAATTTTTTAACACACCAAAAAGGTCCCTATCACTATGAACACCAAGCGCTTCTTCATAGCTCCGATACAGGCATATCAGTACATTTCCCGCATGCTGCCCGGTAGCTGCCGATATTATCCTACATGCTCAGAATATGCCAAGTGGCAGTTTGAGTTCAACTCACCTCCACGCGCACTCCTTTCATCAACTCTCAGGATACTCAGCTGCAATCAGCTCTTCTCTGGCGGGATCGACTATCCGGTCGTCCACTGGCGCCCAAAAATATGCAAAGTGCCCTGCAAATCCAAATCAACAGACCTTGCAAATATCATCTACTGGCTTATCCCTAAAGATACCAAACACTACTTTGTCGTCAAAATATTCAAAAATTCTTCCGAAATTCCTAATTCCTAATTCCCAATTCCTAATTTACCTGCTATACTATCTCCTATGGAAACCAAGACAATTACACTCAATTCACCTATGGATATGCATCTGCATCTGCGGGACAACGACATGTTGAAAACTACCGTGCCTTTAAGTGCAGCACATTTCGCCGGTGCTATCATCATGCCCAACCTTGTCCCGCCGGTGACAAGCCGTATGCAGTTGATCGAATATCGAGACCGAATAAAGCGACATACCGATAATCAATTTACCCCCTACATGACGTTATTTTTCAAGTCCGAATATGACTACACATTTCTTGCATCGGTGCAGGATGAGCTGACTGCCATCAAACTCTATCCGGCCGGTATCACTACCAACTCGGAAGGTGGAGTAAGCGGCTTCGATCTGGAAGATCTGCGTCCTACGTTGAGTGCTATGGGCGATCTGGGGATCCCGCTATGTATCCACGGTGAGACAGGCGGCTTCGTGATGGATCGCGAGGCGGAATTTGTACCGATATACGAAAAACTTGCACAGGCATTTCCTGATCTGAAGATCATAATGGAGCATATCACTACAGCCGATAGTCTCAAAGCGCTCGATAGACACCCAAATCTATATGCCACCATCACGCTGCATCATCTATATATCACTCTTGATGATGTAGCAGGAGGCATGCTAAAGCCTCATCTGTTTTGCAAACCCATTGCCAAAAGACCCGAAGACAGGGATGCTCTGCTTGAAGCTGCACTCAATGCACACCCCAAGGTGATGTTTGGCTCTGATTCTGCTCCACACCCCCAAAGTGCCAAAGAAGCCCCCGGATGCGCAGCCGGTGTATTTACTGCTCCTGTGGCTTTACCTGCTCTAGCGCAGCTTTTTGACAAACACGGCAAACTATCAAATCTTCAGGCTTTTGTCAGCGACAATGCTCTAAAGATCTACGGTATAACGCCGCCTCAAAAAAAGATAAAGCTCATCAAAAAGCCCTTTATCGTACCACAAAAATACGATACCGTGGTACCTATGTTTGCAGGAGAAGAGTTAGGCTGGAGCATACAAAATAAGATATAAAAAGGTGCATCATGAACAAAATCGCCGAGTTTGAAAAGGGTCATGAAGAGTTCAGGTCTATAAAGTTCAAAGAGAATGAGGATAGGTTTAAAAAACTCGTAGAAGAGGGGCAAAACCCAAAAGCGCTTTTCATAGGATGTAGCGACTCCAGGGTCGTTCCAAATCTTATCACGGGTACTGGAGCAGGGGATCTTTTTATCACCCGCAATATCGGAAACCTCGTGCCACCATATAAGCCTGATAACGATTTTCACGGTACAGCCGCAGCTATTGAGTATGCGGTAAGCGAACTTGGGGTAAGCGACATAATCGTATGCGGTCACTCTGACTGTGGTGCCATCAAGGCTCTTTATAAAGAGCATGAAGTATCAGAAGAAAATATTCATACCGTCAAATGGCTGGAGCTTGCCAAAGATGCCAAAGAAGCGGCCCTCAAGGCAATGCCAAAATCCCCCAAAAAAGAGCTTTTGGAATATACTGAGAAGATCTCGGTGGTTTATCAGCTTGAAAATCTGCTCAGCTACCCGGCAGTCAAACGGGGAGTAGATGAAGGAAAGATTTTTTTGCACGGTTGGCACTACAGCATAGAAGATGGAACCATAGAATACTATGATAACGAAGCAGCTAAATTCCATCCTTTTGGAGAGCAGTAAGATGGCAGAACAGAATATGACACAAAATATAGGGAATACCCCTCTTATTGAGCTATCCCATTTGATAGATTCGCAAAACCAAACCCGCATCTATGCCAAAGCCGAATATCTCAACCCCGGAGGCTCCATCAAAGACCGCATAGCTCTCAATATGATAGAAAAAGCCTGGCAGAGAGGAGAGATCACCGCTGATACCACTCTTATCGAAGCAACCAGCGGCAATACCGGTATAGGACTGGCAATGGTATGTGCCGCAAAAGGGCTCAATCTAATACTGACAATGCCTGAATCGATGAGTATAGAGAGGCGCAAACTGTTGGAGCATCTTGGGGCCAAAATAGTGCTTACTTCTGCCAAAGGCGGTATGGCCGAGAGTGTACAAAAGGCACAAGAACTCTCCAAAACTATTTCTGAGAGTTTTCTTGTGCACCAATTCTCCAATCCCGATAATCCCTCGGCTCACTATGAGAACACTTCTAAGGAAATCATAAGTCAGTTGGATGACAAGATAGATGTTTTTGTGGCAGGAGTTGGGACAGGCGGCACCATCACCGGTATCGGCAAAAGATTCAAAGAGATCTATCCGGATATCAAAATAGTGGCCGTTGAGCCCGCCGCCTCGGCAGTTCTTAGCGGCCAAAAAGCTGGGCCGCACAAAATACAGGGTATTGGAGCCGGTTTTATTCCAAATGTACTTGATATGAACTTGATTGATGAGATAATTACTATTGAAGATAAGGAGGCAATTTCTTATGCCAAAGATGCAGCATCCAAAGCCGGTCTATTGGTAGGTATCTCATCAGGAGCTAATCTCGCAGCCGCATATATGCTCGCCAAAAAACGGGAAAACCAAGGCAAAAACATAGTCACCGTATTGCCTGATACTGCCGAGAGATATCTTAGTACCGATCTTTTCAGTTAATATTTTATTAATCCCAATAATGTAATATGACGACCAAATCACAAAAAAGGAGTTTACGTGATCAAAAAACTATCGATAATTATGCTGGTATTTAGTGCATTTATGGCGGCTGGCTTCAAATTTAGCACACTTGACGAGGCGCAAAAATATATAGGCAAAGGGAAGCCTGTGATGCTGGAAGTGGGAGCGGAGAGCTGTGTCAACTGCAAAAAAATGAATCAAATACTTGCCCCGATAATGGAAAAACATCCAAATTACAGGATCTTTGATATTATACTCAGGGCACCGGCAGTCAACATACTTGACTCCAGGCCTCAGCAGTCCGATCAGGAAAAACTCGGCGTCAGCGCCATACCAGTTCAGATATTCTATGACGGCAAAGGCAAAGAGGTCTATAGGCACATAGGGATACTCTCATCCGATCAGTTGTATTCTATTTTCAAAAAAATGGGGTTTTAAGCTCAGACTATCTCTCTTGGGATATATGATGAGAGCATCGTGGTCATCTCGTAGCTGATAGTACCAAAATGCCTGGCAGCCTGCAGGGCATCATCCATGATGCATACCTCATCAGCCTCACCCTCTATGGAGACAAAATCCATTGAGACTCTACCAAGTATTGGCAGGCCTTCTGCAGTCACATACGGCTTGCTGCTGTCTCCCCTTATCCATCCGTCACCATATCCTATGTCGTATGTTGATACCAACATATCCATTGGAGCAGTGAAATCTCCCCCATATCCCACTCTCTGGCCTTTTTTTAATTTTCTTGTAGATGCGCGCCTGGCATGAAGAGACAAAACCGGCTTGAGCTCTATGTGATCGTATACAGGCGGTAATTCACTATACCCGTATATGGCTATCCCTACTCTTGCTATATCCTCATCAAATCTCTTGGAGCGAAGCAGTGCAGCGGAATTATGGCTGTGAAATCTTGGATCAAAACCTTCATCCAGAAACCGTTGCTTGATGGTTTCGAAATTCTTTTTCTGCCATAAAAACTCACTGCTGAGCACATCTGCACTGCGATAATGGGTCATAACTCCTGTTAGATTCAATCCCCGTTGATTAATGATATCTATCGCCTCATCAACCTCTTGCGCCATGATACCGTTGCGGTGCATACCAGTATCTATTTTGAGCTCTATATTGGCTTTTGGATCGACAATTTTGAGTGCCCTTAGATCGGTCACGGCAAAAGAGAATTTTTTGTCCGCAAAAGGTATGTCGTTAAGTATAAGTATATGATCGAAGTATTGTCTGATCTTTTGTGCCTCAGATGTATTGATCACTACAGCCTGTGTGATGCCAAACTCTTCTGCCAACTTGGCCATGAGTTCAAGCCCGTGACCGTATGCATTATCCTTGAGCACTACGGCCAACTTCTCTTTTGAGCCAGCTTTCAAGGCCAATTGGTTAAGATTGTGAAAAAAATTGTTTTTGTTTATCTTGATAAAAGCCATGAAAGGATTATAACATATGCTGACATATGCCTGGATGGGACTTGGGTTTATCGTAAGTGCCGTAGTACTGTTTTTGACCGTCAAGGAGATCATTAGAGCCATTCGAGCTTCCAACAGGGGCGAAAAGGGTGATTATGATTTTGATATCGATTAAATCTTTTTAACAATTGCCAACAAATATTTAGACGATTCTATTAGGAGAGATCAATGAAAAGGCTGATGGCAGAGTGGGAACGACACAATGTGGTGCTGATGGCTTTTCCGCATAAAGGGACTGACTGGGCAAAATATGATGACTGGGAGACCGTCACGGCTCCTTTTGTCAGGATAGCTCAGGCAGTGGCTTATTATCAGATGGTCTATATGCTGTGTCAAGACTGCGACTCCATCAAGCCTCTTTTTTGCAGTACTTCAAATATCATCTTCATAGAGGCCGATTATAATGACACTTGGACCAGGGATTATGGTCCCATAAGCATCGAAGAGGATGGATCAAAAAAACTGCTTGATTTTAAATTTGACGGTTGGGGAGGCAAATATGAGGCTGCGCTTGATAATAGGATCAACAAATTTCTTGCCTCAAAAGGATTCTATGGAGGAGTCTGGATCGAAGAGATAGATTTTGTGCTTGAAGGAGGGTCCATAGATACTGACGGAGCAGGGACCATTATGACAACGACAAGCTGTCTGTGTAATCCAAATCGCAACGGCGGTCTTGACAAACAAAGTGTTGAAAAGGTTCTTATTGACAAGCTGGGAACAAAACATATTTTATGGCTTGATCACGGTTATCTATTGGGTGACGATACCGATGGACATATTGACACACTGGCAAGATTTGTCAATCCGGAGACAATAGTATATCTCAAGTGCAACGACAAGAGTGATGAGCACTATGAAGAGTTCAGACAAATGGAAAAAGAGCTAAAAAATTTCAGACGAACAGATGGCAAGCCTTACAGACTTATTCCGCTTCCTATGCCGTCTGCAATATATAGCAATGACGGCCGCAGATTGCCTGCCACATATGCAAATTTCCTTATCAGTAATGGTGCTGTAGTTTATCCGACATACGGCGATAAAGAAAATGATAAAAAAGCGGGAGAGACACTAAAAGGGCTGTTTCCGGAACGTGAGATAATACCTATAAATTGCATTGGTCTCATTGAGCAGGGCGGGAGCCTCCACTGCTCGACAATGCAGATAGCCTACTGACTATTTGCCTCCAAACTCCTGAGACCAGTAAGTTCCGTATTCTGTTCCGATATCTTCTACAAGAGCCATTCCAACCTCTGTGAATTTCGGATTCATCAAGTTAGCGCAGTGATGATCACTCTCTAGCCATGCATCCACAACCTCCTGAGCGCTATCATATCCTGCGGCAATATTTTCTCCAACAGTGCGATAGCTTGTATATCCGTGATGTCTGATACGCTCATAGAACTTACTGCCCCTGTCAAGATGCTCCTCTAGAGCTGTAATGTCTGATGCAGTTCCTGAACCTGTGTGAGAAAATGTATTGCTCTGCGCCAGGTCATAGCTGTGCTCATAAGCAGCATTATCAAGTTTGTTGTTCCATTTCAGTGCAGGAGCAGGTTCAAATATACCCTCTGTACCGCAGTCTTGAGTCTCTGCTCGCGCGGCATTGATAGCATCCAGAAACTCCTGGCGTTGAGCAGCCGATACTTTTGATGGTGTTTCTGCGGCAAGATTGTCACTGTTGTCTGCTGCAGATGCCGCTGGTTTGGATACGGTGTCGGAATTGGCTGATTTGACTATAGAAGGATCAGAAGGCACACTCCCCATCTCAGAGTTACAACCTGAAAATACGAACATGGCAGCTATCGCTGCTGAAATTGCAAGTGATTTTGAATTGAAATTTTTCATAACGCTCTCCCTTTGCTATTTGATAGCAAAGCCTCATAGCGTTACAAAGTGGGATCAGATACATCACATCAAGATTATGTGATGGCAACCCGGCTGTCTCCCCAGTGAGACCCGTGGCTTTCCGTCCCTGCTTCGCAACAGGTTTGGCTTTACTTTTTGGATATGGCATTGTACAAATTTATTGTCAAACAATAGTCAAATAACAAAACTTTCGCTAAACTGTCAACCATGAAAACAGCACTGATACAGCAAAAATATACCGGCACCAAAGAGAGTATGTTGGATGGAAGTATCCGGATGATAGGTGAAGCTGCCAAGAACGGGGCTGACCTGGTAGTAATGCAGGAGCTCCACCAAGGGGAGTATTTTTGCCAAACAGAAGATACCGGATATTTTGATCTTGCCAAAGATTTTGATCAAGATGTCTCTTTTTGGTCAAAAATAGCACAAGAGAACAATATCGTCTTGGTTACTTCACTTTTTGAGCAAAGAGCACCGGGACTTTATCACAATACTGCAGTGGTATTTGACAAAGACGGCTCCATAGCGGGAAAGTATCGCAAGATGCACATACCTGATGACCCCGGGTTTTATGAGAAATTCTATTTTACTCCCGGAGATACGGGATTTGAGCCGATAGATACCTCTGTGGGTCGGCTGGGTGTAATGGTATGCTGGGATCAGTGGTATCCCGAAGCTGCCCGCATAATGGCTCTCAAAGGAGCCCAAATGCTCATATACCCGACTGCTATAGGGTGGTTTGACAGCGACGGTTCCGATGAGAAACAAAGACAGATTGATGCATGGGTAAACATCCAAAGATCTCATGCTGTAGCCAACGGCATACCGGTGCTTGCCTGCAACAGAGTCGGTTTTGAGGCAGATCCTTCCGGAGTGCTTGAGGGCATCAGGTTTTGGGGCAATTCATTTGTATGCGGTCCCCAAGGGGAGATAATAGCTCAGGCAGACACACAAAACGAAATGATATTATACGCGGATATAGACCATAACCGTACAAAAGATATCAGAGACATTTGGCCATTCCTGCGTGATAGGCGGATAGAAAACTATGGATGTCTTTTGCAAAGATACTGCGAAGACAAATATGAGGAGTACAAATAATGAAGTTGCCAATATCGCCGGTGCAAAAAGCCCAGGAAGTTCACTTTCGCAATCCCCCAAAAGATTTTTATCATGCCATAGGTGAAGAAGATGGGATGAGAGAACTTATGTATGATTTTTATGACAGAATATATGAAAGCAAGATAGCACATTTTTTTCCTCAGGCAGAAGATGAGTTTGAAAAAGTAAAAGAAAAAAACACTAAATTTTTTATTCAGATTTGCGGCGGCCCAAAAGTATATGAAGATGAGTCAAAAGGGATGGATCTTAATGAATATATGATCCGCATACATGATGATTTTTCGATCACTGAAAAGTCCAGAATAGAATGGCTGGGCACCATGCGTGAATCACTCGAAGCCAAAGCAAAGCATGTAGATGAAAAATTGATTGAAGAGTTTTGGAACTATTTGGAGAATTTCTCCAAACTGACTGTCAATACATTTGATGATGGCAGTATTTACTATGCCGCATATTCTCAAGCCAGAGCAGAATAACTACTGCTCCTGTCGATCCATCCACCAGTAGAACGCAAACATAAGCCCGGGAGTTTTGGCTACAGATTCGTCAAATACAAATTTTCCGGCATCAGATACAGGCATCTCTATCACTTCTATCTGCTCATCGTCTATACCGCCGCCGTCATTTATATGCATGGATTCATCTACCTCGGCATAATACAGAGTCTGTCTGCTGCCGGCAAATCCGACTGAGGTATAAAATGATGTGATCTTTTCGATGCTGCTTACCGGTACATCATATCCGCACTCTTCGAATATCTCCTCTTTGGCTATCTGCACCAGGGGTTTGTCTTTGTCAACCAATCCGGCACACAGCTCTACGGTTGTGCCGTCACGATTTTTCAGATACACAGCCGGACGAAACTGCCTTACAAGTATGAAGCTATCGTGCTCAGTATGGTATATCAAGATCGCCACACTGTCGTTGGCATCAAGCACTTCCCAATCTTTGGCCACTCCATCCTGCCTATATGTTGCCAGATAGGTTTTTATGTATTGCGGATGCTCAAGGGTATTGAGTTTGAAATCTTTGATCATTATTTTTCTCCCTTTACAACAATATGACTTTTGCCAACCCCAAAAAGGCAAAGAATCCAACTACGTCAGTCACTGTCGTCAAAAGTACTGAGCTGGCAACTGCCGGATCGACTCCAACCCTTTTGAGCCCAAGCGGAATGACGGCACCGAAAAAACCGGCAAAAAGCAGATTGATCACCATGGCAAGTCCTATCACAAGCCCAAGTTTCGCATCATGAAACCAGACCATCGCTATCGCACCCATCGCCACGGCAAAAATCAACCCGTTCAGTAAAGAGACGAGAACTTCCTGCCTGATCGCTCCCCTGGCCTCATGCCAGCCAAGCTCACCCAAAGCTATCTGTCTGACCATTACAGTCAGGGACTGTGTGCCTGCATTACCGCCCATGGATGCGACTATAGGCATCAGTACCGCCAATGCCACATAGGCTTGTATAGTCTGATCAAAAAACCCGATCACAAGAGATGCCAAAATAGCGGTAATTAGATTGATCCCCAACCATATCGCTCTTTTTTTAGTTATGACAGCTATCTCCCTGTCCTCTTCGGCCTCTTCGTTGACACCTGCCATTTTATACATCTGCTCTGTAGCTCTGTCCTCAATGATATCATATATGTCATCCGATGTGATACGCCCTATCAGTTTGCCACGGGCATCAGTTACCGGCAGAACCACCAGGTCATAATCTTCAAACAGTTTGATCACCTCATCTATTGAATCGGTAGCTTTTATGGACTGAAATACCTTGTGGTGCTCATCAAAATAATCTCTGAATTTTTTACCAAAATCAAGCGTAATAAGCTCTTCAAGAGAAAAAATTCCTATCAAAAAACCAAATTTATCGACGATAAATACTTGATGAACATTGCCAAGCTTCTTCTCCTCCTTGAGTACCCTCAGACGCTCTATGGCGTGATCGATCCTCTCATCGAGTTCAGCGCTGAAAAGCTCAGTTTGCATTAGTGATCCGGCCTCATCATCTTCATAGTTTTTAAGCCGCTCTATCCCCTCTACATCCTCTTCATCAAGATTTGAGAGTATCTCCTGCTCTTTGATCTCATCGATCTCTTCAATATCCTGCATCAGGTCTGTAGCATCATCAGAATCAAGCTCATCTACTACATCTACCAGCTTTTTGGCTGATAGCTCACCAAGAGCCTCATCCTTGATATTTTCGGGCAACTCCAACAATATCTCGCCCAGATACTCTTCGGGTATATTTTGGATATAGCCCAAAAAGGATTCTGTGCCCTCTTCATGGTATATCTGACGGAGGATCCTGGCAAGTTCATTGGCGTGATGATGACCAAACTCATCGATATGGCTCAGCAAATAATCCAGCAGAGATTTACCCTCTTCAAGATGCACTGTCTCGGCCATCAGCTTCCTCCTTTGTCCTTTTTATACCTATATCATTGACATAAATGAAACTCTTTTCAGGTCTGATCCATTGATAAATATCTTTATCTGAGCTTTGCATCAGCCTTTGAAGTCTTTTTTTTATTTTTATAGCGTTTTTGATCTCTACTCGTTTGTGCTTGAGCACAGACACCTCTTTCATCACCGTATGCTTTTCTTTGATGATACGTATCTGCCCTGTCCCTTTGCGAGAAATATACTTGAGCGGATCAACAGGCTTGCCTCTCCTGTATAGTCCAAGATGCAAATGCGGTCCTGTGCTGCGTCCGGTGCTGCCGATCCTGCCGATTATCTGGCCTCTTTTGACTTTTTGGCCGAGCTTGACATTGATCCTGCTCTGGTGTGCGTACAAAGACACAAAACCTCCGCCATGATCGATCTTGGTCACCTTGCCGTATCCTCGCATCCATCCTGCATAGACCACCTTGCCGTCATTTACAGCTCTGATCGGCGTGCCTCGTTTCGCTCCGAAATCTACTCCAAAATGGGGTCTATATTTGTGGAGTATAGGATGCCACCTGCGATATGTAAAACGAGATGTGATACGGGGATGATCCAGAGGCATTCTGAAGTTTCTCGATTTGACCTTGCGAATTGAAGTGTATGTAAAAGGGCGTTTGACTTTGTCTTTGTATGAGATGGTTCTGTGAGTCCCCTGGTATATACGCCCCCTACTGTCAGCAAAAGCAAAATACTCTTTTTTTCCGCTTTTTACCAAAGCTGCCTTTATATGAGTTTTACCTATAGGTTCTCCAAGATACTCTTTTTGGCTGTACTCAAAGGCAATGAGATCTTTTGGCCTGAGCCTTTTGAAAAACGAATTATTTTTAAACATTCTTGCAAAAGCACTCGCAAGCCCGGGATTGTTAGAGGAATCAATAATACATTTACGGTAACCCTCTCCTATTTCCAATGAGACGTTGTCTTTGATCATGCGGCTTTGGATAGGGATGATATCAAAACTATAGTCTCCGCTCTTGCGGCGCATTAAATGAATCTGCATCTCTTCTCCAAGCGGTATCAATGCCTGAAGAAGCTTTCCTTCTGTATCTCTTAGCTCATAATAGTTTTCACCCGCTTGAATATCCGCGACGTATTTGGCATCCTCTTCTCCCATAGTCAACATCACCGAACCGGCATTGTTGTCTTTTAGATATTTGCCAAGAGAATAATTTTCCGGCCAAACAAGCTTGTGGCTTATAGCAGCAAACAAAAAAACAGATGATATCAAAAATGATACAAACAATCTCATATCTGCCGCTCCGGTTTTAAGTAGTGCAATTATACCGAGCTCAAGTGAAGTTTTATCTTTTGGATGTATAATCAAACTAAGCAAACAGAAGGTTTATATATGGATCAAAAACACCTAAATGCCCTTGAGGCAATCGTAGGAAGCGAAAATATTTATGCTGATACTGCCCATCTGCGGGCATACAGCTATGATGCTACGCGCACTTACTACAAGCCCGAGGCAGTGATATTTCCAAGAGACGAAGAGGATGTAAGCCGCATACTTGTATATTGCAACACTCACAAGATCTTCGTCACAGCCAGAGGTGCGGGCAGCGGATTTACCGGGGGGGCACTACCCAAAAACGGCGGTATCATTCTGGCCATGGAAAAACATATGAACAAAATACTTGATGTTGACATGGAAAATATGTTGGTTACGGTCCAGCCGGGGGTCATAAATAAGGATCTGCAAAGGCACGTGGAAAAACTGGGACTTTTTTATCCTCCAGATCCTGCAAGCGAAGAGTACTCCACTCTTGGAGGCAACGTAAGTGAGAATGCCGGAGGGATGAGGGCTGCCAAATATGGACTGACCAAGGACTATGTGATGTCGCTTAGGGCCGTAAGAGCCAACGGAGATATCATCAGAGCCGGCAAACATACCATCAAGGATGTAGCCGGATACAATGTCGCCGGCATACTTATAGCTTCTGAAGGCACACTGGCTGTGATCACTGAGATCACACTCAAGCTTCTTCCCAAGCCAAAATATGCCAAATCGTATATGGGTATTTTCCCAAGTGTCGAGCAAGCCATGGAGGCAGTATTCAAATCCCTTGCCAATGGAGCCAATCCTGTGGCGATGGAATTCCTTGATTCTCTTGTAGTGCACGCGCTCAAGGAAAAGATCGGCATATCACTTCCTGAGGACGCAGGGGCTTTGCTGATCGGTGATGTGGACGGCAATGTGCCCCAAGAGGTGGAGTTCCAGCTAAGTATCCTTGAAGAATCCTTCATGGCCAACGGCGCTCAGGAGTTCAGGATAGCAACCGACGAAAAAGAAAGAGCCGAACTCTGGGTGGCCAGACGCAATGCCTCTCCGTCGGTCACACTATATGGCACCAAAAAACTCAACGAAGATATATCAGTACCACGAAGCAAACTTCCGGAGGCGTTGACAGAGATTTACAAGATAGGCGACAAATATGGAGTCAAAGTACCGTGCTTTGGGCATGCAGGCGATGGCAATATACATGTCAACGTGATGGTTGACGGAGACGATCCCATACAGCTCGAAAACGGCCACAAAGCTATACGAGAGATATTTGAGTTGGTCGTGGATATGGGCGGTACACTCAGCGGCGAGCACGGTATAGGGCTTAGCAAAGCTGAATTCATGGATATTGCGTTTACGCCTGCTGAGCTGCAACTGTTTAAGGATATCAAAAAAGCATTCGACCCGAACAACATACTCAATCCGGGCAAAATGGGACTTCCGGATTAGGGGGCAGAGTTTTTCATGCATAGTTCCAATCTAAAGAGACTGCTGCGGACCTACTACATCTTTATTCGTGATTTTTTCAGGGATCTTTTTGATGAGAGGCTCGGGTTTCATGCGGCAAGCCTCAGCTGGAGCACTCTATTTTTTATCATTCCTCTTTTGGTGATCATACTCTCTTTGTTGACATATTTGCCTGTCTTTGATGATCTCTACGATCGTATCCACGCTATTTTGGCACAAAACCTCCTTCCTACCAATTCCAAAGTGATCATGGAATATGTGGACAAATTTGTTGACAATGCCGGCAAAATGGGTCTGATGGGAACAGGATATGTGATTTTTGCCGCGGTAATGTTCTTTAGGGATTACGACTATATAGTCAACGATATTTTTGAGCTTCCCAGACGAAAACTGCTTATAGCCGTCAGGACATACTCTATGCTTCTCTTCCTGGTTCCACTTGTAGTGATCGCCTCTATATGGCTTTCATCCATGTTGGACAAGCTTCATCTGGCTTCATTGCTGCATCTTGACTTTCTATTGCCGTTTCTGGTGGTATGGGGGCTTTTTTATATCACTTATCAGCTCTCCCCCAGAGAGCATATCCAGCCATCTGCCGCTTTGATCAGCTCATTTATATCCTCTCTGGTATGGTATCTCTCAAAAAGTCTCTTTCTTTTTTATGCACTATACAACCATACATACGCCAGCATCTACGGTGGCTTGAGTACTTTGTTGTTTTTCTTTTTGTGGATATATATCTCATGGGCTATATTTTTGCACGGACTGAGACTTTGCTACCTGCTTGACAAAGAAGAGGAGATAGAGAAGATTTGAAAATAGATTTCTAATCCCTCATACCCTACTGCATCACAGCTGCAGTATATATTACCGAGATAGCGACAAGAGCAAAAAATGCTCTTTTGCTCCATATAGCCCAAAACGACAAAAGCAAATATGCCGCCAGCCCCCATAAAGGCATCAGATGTTCGCCTGCATCCGTATGCATGGGAAGATCGAAGAGCCATTTGAGTCCACCATCAAGCAGATCTCCCTGACCGATCAGATGAAGCAGTATAGAGAAAGGATAAAAAACGACAAACACCAGAGACAATAGCGGTGACAAAAGCTGATAGGGGGTTGTCAAAGCAAAGAAATAGTGTGCAACAGGCTGCATCAGTACGAATATACCTACAGGTATGCAAAGGAGTGTTATCAACCACTTGTTATATTTCTGACAATACTGTAAAAGCAGAAAAATATAAAACACTCCAGCTACAGAGAGCCAAAAACTAAGCGAAACTGTCAAAGAAGGCAAAAGAGCCAAAAGAAGCAAAGCAATAGTAAACAAAAATGTAAAGCTAACAAGCTCTATCCCCATCAACACCATCACCCATCCTGCCAAAAGCATAGCATACGACCTGAGAAGTGACGGAGGAAAAGCTGTCAACCAAAGATATAGCGCAAGTACCAGCATCACCACAGCACCCACATCACTCAGGGAATATCTGTACGGGAAATATCTCTGCTGCAAAGGTTTGTAAATAAGCAGCAAAACAGTATAAAGCACCCCCCAAAGTATCCCAAGGTGAAATCCGCTGAGTGCGACCAGATGACTCGCCCCAAGAGATGCTATCTGCTCTCTTAGCTCTTTTGGTACGGGTGAAGCGACAAATACAGCCTTGTAAAAAGATTTTATTTGAGGATTGCTATGTTCAGCAGCTATCAGGCGTCCAAGGATTGAAGAGATATTATCCTTTTTGTTGATGATCTTTTTGATGCGGCTTTTGCAGTACATCCCGCCCAGATAATCCCAAAAACCAATCTGCCTGCCGGGTATCAGCTGAAGATACAGATCCTTGCCTGCGAGATCATCTTTGCGGTATGTGGTAGTATAAACTGTTTTGCCTTCTTTGGTGCGGAGTTTGAGGATGGTGTATTTTTTGCCGTTCCTTTGTTTGGGATAGGTATTGACAACAGTCGCGTAGGTGTAATAAAACGGTTTGGAGACAAATGCTTTGAACTCTCTATACTCCCAGCCAAGACGGGTAGCCACAACGCCAAGCATCAGGATAGTAAAAATAACAAACTCTTTGCCGGTATTAAAAAGTTTTGGTTTTTCTATCATATACAATTAAACCCTCAAAAAATCAAATTGCCAAGCAAACACAAATACGACAAAGGAGCACCCAACCCGTAAAACGGGCGCTTGCGTTTATGAGGACCGGAGTATTTGATGGCTGTTGGCAATTATTTTGAGGGGGTCAATTGATTATAGGTATGTCTATATGCCCCTCTCTGGTATCTATATTGCCATCTTCATAGATCATTTCGATTGGAGGCACATCTCCTCTGCCTTTGTCGGCATCTATAAATCGCGTATATCGTTTCTGGAAGATCAGTTCCACCGTGCCGGTAGGGCCGTTTCGCTGTTTGCCGATGATGAGCTCTGTGTCTTCTTGTAGCTTGGAGCGGAATGTAGAAGTATACTCTTTGCCCTCAGCCTTGGCTTTCATCTCTTTTTCCTTCTCCATAGCTTCACGATACACATCATCCCTATAGACAAAGAGGATAATATCGGCATCCTGCTCTATGGCTCCTGACTCGCGCAGGTCGGAGAGCATTGGGCGTTTGTTTTCTCTCGATTCGAGTCCTCGGTTGAGCTGGGAAAGAGCGATGATAGGCATCTGAAGTTCTCTGGCAAGCTGCTTGAGGCCGCGTGAAATCTCACTGATCTCCTGTTGTCTTCCTTCTCTGCTGCGATCCCCGCTCATTAGCTGGAGATAGTCGATGATCGCCATAGATATCTCAGGATGACGGGATTTGAGCTTGCGCAGTTTGCTGCGAACATGGTGTATAGTAGCATACCCTCCGTCATCGACAAAGAGCTTGCGTCTGCTCATATCATCTACCGCCGCACTCAGTTGGCTCCACTGATCGTCTCTTAGATCTCCTACCCTGAGAGCCTGCAGCGGAATGGAAGTCTTGGCTGAGAGCATCCTGAGCATCAATTGCTCAGCCGGCATCTCCAGTGAAAAAAACGCCACACCCTCACCACGCTCTATGGCTTTTAGAGCCATATTGAGCACCAGAGCAGTTTTGCCCATTGCAGGCCTGGCGGCTATGATAACCAGATCACCCTTGCCAAATCCGCTTGTTTTGTCATTTAGATTCCTAAAGCCTGTATCTACGCCTATGAGCTTGGAGTTGCCCATCTCTTTGAGGCGGTTGATCTCTTCCATCATAGAGACGGTCACCTCGGATGATTCTCTGAAATCATCTGCCGTGCTTTCGCTTGTGATGGTATAGAGCTTCTTTTCTACCAGATTCATCACCTCATCGGCTTCCAGATCATCTTCTATGGTCACTTTCTTTATCTCGGTAGCAAGAGTTACCAGCGCTCTTTTATTGGCTTTGGCTTTGATCTCCTCGACATAAGCTTTGGTGTTGGTGATAGGATTAGCAGAGAGCACATCGACCATGGCTACTTCATCAAATTTGCCTTTTTTTAACAGTTTTTTGCGCAAAAACTCCTCATCTATAGGCTTCTCTTCCAAAGAGAGCTCTTCCATAGCCGCAAAAAGGTGTTGATGAAACGGCAGGTAGAAATCTTCGGGCTTGAGTCTTGCAGCCACATCCTCCACAATAGCCGGATCAAACATGATAGCAGACAGCACTGCCCGCTCGATGTTTAGATTGTATAAGTTTTCCATAACTCTTCACTCTTAGTTCTTCGCTAAAAATTCGCCTCAGCGAATTTCTCGACCTCTTCGACAAACCTGTCGACCAGCTTGTCTTCGGGTAATTTTTCCACTACCTCACCCTTGACCATGATCAGCCCCTGCCCTTTGCCAAAAGCTATGGCTACATCTGCATGCTTTGCTTCGCCTATAGCGTTGACCACACACCCCATGACAGATACATCCATCGGGGCTTTGATATGGGCAGTCCGACGCTCCACTTCGGCTACAGCCGAGACGAGATCTGCCTCTATGCGTCCGCATGTTGGGCATGAGATGATATTGAGTCCATCCTGGACTCTGCCGCTGTCCTTGAGGATTGCTTTGCCCACTTTGATCTCCTCCTCGAGCTCTCCGGTGATGGAAACTCTGATGGTATCTCCAATACCCTCAAGCAGCAGGGCTCCCAACCCTATGGCCGATTTGACCGTAGCATGAAATATCGTACCAGCTTCAGTGACCCCCAGATGAAACGGATAAGGCACCTTGGGACGCAACATCCTGTACGCATCCACGGTACGATCCACATCGCTTGCCTTAAGAGAGACTTTGATATCTGTAAAACCAAGATCTTCGAGATATTTGATATTGTACTCAGCGCTTGCTACCATCCCCTCGGCAGTAGGGCCGTACTTGATATCAAACTCCTTCTCTAACGATCCGGAATTGACTCCCACTCTTACGGGCAGATTGCGCTCTTGACAGGCTTTGACTATCTCTTTGATACGGCTTTTTTCGCCTATATTTCCGGGGTTAAATCTGATCCCGTCCACCCATTTGGCAGCTTCCAGACCAAGCCTGTAGTTGAAGTGGATATCAGCGATAATGGGCAGGCTTACTCTCTCTTTGATCTCCTTGAGAGCTTTGGCATCCTCCATCTCCGGTACCGCTACACGTACGATATCGGCCCCGGCAAAATGGAGCCGGTTGATCTGGTCTACCGTAGCATCCACATCACGGGTGTTTGAGTAGGTCATAGACTGTACACTAATAGGAGCATCGCCTCCTACAGCCACATCACCGACATAAATCTTTTTGGTTGGAACTCTAGGCTTCATAAATATATCTTCTTTTTAAATCTTTTTTGTATTTTATCCAAAATTTCTAATTTCTAATTTCGAATTTTGAATTCTGTCAAATTTTCTACGAAAATTCGACCGGGTCCATATCGATCTCGATCCCTCTTCTGTTAACAGTATGCAACGCTTTGAGCAACAGTATTCTGTTTTTGGCTCTGAGCAATATATGAAATCGATACTTGTTGGCTATCCTCTCAATTGGGGCTTTGCCGTGACCTATGATCCCAATCTCTTCAAAAGCTTTAAGAGCAGCAACTGTATCAAGTGTCAGTTTGGAAGCTTTGGATTCATCCCTGTGCGATATCAAGATACGCGCCAGATGAGCAAACGGAGGATAGTACGCTGCGCGGCGAAACTCTAGCTCATCTTCCAAAAAAGCAGCATAGTCCTCGATATAAGACCGATAAAACTCCGGAGTAGCACTTTGTATGATCACTTCTGCCTCTTTGGCTCTGCCGCTGCGACCTGCTATCTGCACAAGTAGACCCATCGCTCTCTCTCTGGCTCTATAGTCAGCCATGCCGCCGATATAGTCTATGCCGGTGATTACACTTAGAGTGATACCGGCATAGTCGTGTCCTTTGGAGAGCATCTGAGTACCCAACAATACATGACTTTCACCGCTATCAAATCTCTCCAGGGCTTTTTTGAGTTTATTGGCCGTAGTGATGGAGTCTCTGTCAAATTGCTCTATCCGGATGCCTTCTATCTCCTCAGTGATCATCTCGATAGCCTCCTGTGTACCCATCCTCTCACTGCTTAGAGGCGCGTATCCACACGCCAGACAGCTTTCCCTTATGGGTTCTGCATAGTTGCAGTAGTGGCATCTGAGGTGTCTGCTCTTTCTGTGCAGAGCCATACCTACCGAACAATACGGACATTTGTGCGTCTGGCCGCAGTTGGGGCAGTAGAGGTATTTGAAATTGCCTCGTGTTGGCAAAAACACAAGTGACTGTCCGCCCTTTTCATAATTACTCTTGATAGCGTCTATTATCGGCGGATTTATACCCTCGCCCAAGATAAATTTATAGTATTTTTTGGTCTGGACAAATGGTTTGTCAAGTTTGACTACATCGTATTTATAATAGCTGGCAACACTTGGGGTGGCCGATGCCAGCACTACCTTGGCCCCTATCTTCTGCCCCATTAGTATCGCTACATCTCTGGCATGATAGCGGGGGCGTGTGATGGCCTTGTAGCTGTCATCATGCTCCTCATCCACTATAACAAGACCCAAATCTTTAAACGGTATAAACAGCGCTGATCTAGCGCCTGCTATGATACGGATCGTACCATTCTCTATGCCATTTAGTATCTGCTCTTTTTTCTTGCGGGTGATCTTGGAATGCCACATGGCTACCGCATCGCCAAAGTAAACTTTGAGGCGCTTTTCCATCTGAGGGGTCAGTGAGATCTCTGGCATAAGGAATATGGAGCTTTTGCCCTCCTTGAGCATTTTTATTATCAAAGAGATAAATATTTCTGTCTTGCCCGATCCAGTCACACCAAAGAGCAAAGATCGATCTTTGGACAATATCTTATCATATGCTTTTTGCTGCACAGATGTCAATACCGGCTCCTTCTGAATCCTGAATCCTGAATCCTGAATCCTTAACTCCAAACCCCAAACCCTATAGGGCAAAAACAGCGAAACCGCCTCGGAAAAAGAAGAGAAATAATACTCCGAGATAAACTTCGCTATCTCCATCTGCTCTCTGCTATAACAGTTCTGGGAGATATCTATGATCTCTTCTGTCTCAAAATCAGGTTCGGGGATCCTGGACAACACAACTGCCTGTTTGACGGTGGATTTGAGGGGCACCGATACAACCGTACCGACTTTGATATCACTGCTGGAGGCGTATGTCAGTTGGGGGGCACTTGATCTGAGTAATGATACTTGGTAGTATTTCAAGGCTGCAAGTCTGTGTTGGTCTGGATATAGTCTATGGTATTTTGCATGATCATGGCCAGCTTTTCGCGTATCATAACTCGACAGCCTTGCTGTATGCTATCTGATGAAAAGGTTTTTGCATCGTGCCGTCATCGAGAATGATATCTATCTTTTGCTCACCAAATTTTTCCAAAAAAGCGATCCGAAGCTGTCGTATATCTTCTGCGTTAAGTTTATCAGAAACCACAAGCAGGTCTATATCGCCGCCTCGCTTGCTGTCATCGACTCTTGAACCAAACAAAAAAAGTCTCGCATCACTTGACAATGTTGTTAATTTATTTTTGAGTAAGGTTATTTCATCTTTTGACAATCGCATATCGAATTATAGCATAATTCTTTGACAGACCAGCAGCGCAAGGTTCGTTATTCACCAAACAAAGAGCAACTCGATGTAGTCAGCTTGGTGCCCGCACTATTGAGCGTATAGGTACAATTAGTGCCCCCGGGGCCATAAAATGTATATGTAGATCCGCTGCCGCTCCAGCATCCTACATCGGTGCAGCTTTTTGGAGGATACTCCAGGACATCGTTTTTGTTGCCGTCTTTATCGGCGCTGAACTTGTCAAACACCTTACCCGCCCCGCCGGCGCTCAGGTCAGTGATCTTGGTGAAGTCACCTCGAAGGATCCTCTTTTGGCGCTCGGTAGCCAAAGCATTGCGCACAGCAGCAAGAGTATCTTTGCCTCTGGCTATCAAGGCATCATTGCGCGTAGCGGCAAATTTAGGTACAGCGATCGCCGTAAGTATACCGATAATTGTGATGACAAATACCAATTCAATCATCGTAAATGCATTTCGTTTGGGATTCACGTCGTTTCCTTGTTTGATCTTATTCTATTATAACACAAAAAAGTCAAAATATTTAGAAAGTGATAACATATGTCGTTGGTAAGAAATTTTGGTCAGCAATTCTGTGGGCTTCTTGACACTCTTTGCTCGTAGCAGAAGAATCTTTGGTTACTGCAAGTGATCCATTGCTGTCCGTCTCAACAAAATTAAAACACTCATCTGCATTCTTGCAACTGCGTGATTGATTGTTATCAGCTTGCGTAATATGCCCAAAACTACTATGCAACATATAGTAATTCCCAGCATCATTGATACAATTTGCAAGCTCTATAGCTATTTTTGCACCTACTGCGTCACTTCTTTGTGTGGAAAGTTTGGGGAGTGCAACTGCAGACAATATACCGATAATAACAATGATAAAAATAAGTTCTATCATAGTGAAAGCATATCGCATAATATCCACCTATTATGCATGAAGCAGACCAATCCCTTCACAAGAGGGGGTTGGTCTGCGGACTCTGCCTAAGCTTAGGCTAGAAGGTAATTGTTTTTGCTCCACCAGAATCAGAGTTTCCTGATTGTCGAGAAAGTTTGTGTGCTTCTACACAAGACTTGCTAGTACCGGCTTCAGTAACTGTCATTGTTCCGGCAGAATCACTTACAGCGAGTGTATAGCATGCTTCTCCAGCCGTTGTTGACAGTGCTGCTGTAGAACAAGAAACAGAACCGACAGGAAGTGTATCTGTCGTTCCTGTAACACCACTAAACAAACCTGTTTTCAGATATGCACCACCTGCATCACCGACACACGTAGCAAGATTGTTGGCAATCTTTGCTCCTTCTGCATCCGAACGTGTTGCTGCCAATTTAGGTATAGCAACCGCCGCCAAAATTCCGATAATCACGATCACGAAGATCAGTTCGATCATAGTAAAACCACGTCTCATGTGTAACTCCTTGAGTAAATTTGTATTTAGGTAATCGGTCAATACCAATTCCTGATGGCATTATAACGGATAATTGTCAAACAATTGTCAAGTATTTGAGGAGTTACTCTTTTTCGATAGAAGCAAGTATCTCGTCAATCTCCTGCTCATAGTGGTACCAGCGGTTGGCAAGGCGCAGGTATGCCCCGAAGAACTGCTCGGCAGTATTATTACGATCGAGCATGACCCCTGCGCCCTTAAGATCCTCTTCTACAAACTTGACAAAAGCTTCATCCAGATTTTTGGCTTTGTATCTGTTGCCTGCTATAGTGACTGCTATTTCATTCATCTTCTCTCCTTTAATTTATTGTATTTAGTGATCTATACCCTGTCTTTCCAACTGTACGGAAATCTTCTGATTAGTTTGCGCCGAATATTTTTATATACTACTTGATAATGTTTTGGTTGTTTACTTATTTTTGCAAACGCATCCTCCAGCGCCATCAAAAAATCCTCACCCAACCCTATCCTTTGTTGCTCATACCAGTCATAAGCTATCTTAAGATCAGTGCATCAAGTATTTTTTTTTCTTTGTCTCCCAGCGTGATGCTATCGTTATCTCTTGCTATAGAATCCCGGATCTCCTCTACCAGTATAATACGCTCAGCTATATCCAACTTTTCTATTTCGGCAATTGACATCTATCTCTCCTTTTCTGCCTTTTGGAAATTATACCACAAAGAGATCATCTTGTATCATATGCTCGGTTTATTCAAGCAGCATCTCTACCTTTTCTATGATCTCTTCAATCTCCTGATCCTTTTCGGCTATCTCGCCATATAGAGTCTCGACTGTTTTCTCACATTCGGCAAGCTTCTCGGCAAGCTCTCCATTTTCGCCCGCTTGCTCAAGCTGCTCTTTGAGATCTTTGTTCTCCCGCTCAAGCTCATCTATCCTCGTTTTCCAGGATTCTATCTTCTCTTTGAGTTTATCCAAAGCTGACATATTTTCTCCCCTTGTGAAAATAATGCGTTATAATACCACAAGTAAATTAGAAATGGGAAATGGGAAATGGGAAATATTGGTATTGGGGTCAAATATGGCTGAATTCAAAGTAAGCAGTCCATATCGGCCTTCTGGCGATCAACCTGAAGCGATAGAGAAACTGAGTCGGTCTATCATAGAGGGCAACCGTTATCAGACTCTGGTGGGGGTCACCGGATCTGGCAAGACTTATACCATGGCCAAGATCATCGAGAAGGTGCAAAAACCCACCCTCATCATGACGCACAACAAAACGCTGGCTGCACAGTTGTACTCTGAGTTCAAGCAGTTTTTCCCCAATAATCACGTCGAATACTTCATCAGCTACTACGACTACTATCAGCCCGAGGCCTATATCCCCAGACAGGATCTCTTTATCGAAAAGGACAGCTCCATCAATGAAGAGCTTGAGCGTCTGCGTCTTTCCACTACTGCCAGCCTGCTAAGCCACGATGATGTGATAGTGGTAGCTTCAGTCTCAGCCAATTACGGACTGGGTTCACCTGAGGATTATCGCACTATAGTGCAAAAGATAGTAGTAGGCCAAGAGTACAGCCAAAAAGAACTGCTCCTTAAGCTGGTCGAAATGGGATACAAGCGCAACGATGCTTTTTTTGACCGCGGGGATTTCAGGGTCAGCGGCGAGGTGGTCGATATCTATCCGGCCTATTATGAAGAGATGGCTGTACGGGTGGAGTTTTTTGGCGATGAGGTGGAGTCGATATATATGTTCAACACCCTCACTGGAGAAAAAGGCAAGAGTCTCGATGAGGTGGTGATATATGCCGCCAATCAGTTCATAGTCTCCCAGGAGAAGCTTGCCCGCGCTGTCAAAAGTATCGAAGAGGAGCTCTCGGAGCGGCTCGATCAGCTCAAGCGCCTTGGCAAGATGGTCGAATACCAAAGACTCAAACAAAGGGTAGAGTTTGATCTGGAGATGATAGAGACTACGGGTACTTGCAAGGGGATAGAGAACTACTCCAGACACCTTACAGGCAAGGCTCCTGGCGAGACGCCGTATTCGATGATGGACTACTTTGAAGCGATGGGGAGAGACTATCTGGTGATAGTGGATGAATCGCATGTAAGTCTGCCTCAATTTCGGGGGATGTACGCTGGAGACAGAAGCAGAAAAGAGGTACTGGTAGAGTATGGATTTAGGCTGCCAAGCGCACTGGACAATCGCCCGTTGATGTTTGAAGAGTATATCGACAAGGCGCCGCATTATCTCTTTGTGTCAGCTACACCAAACGAACTCGAAAAAGAGCTTTCATCAGTCATAGCCGAGCAGGTAGTGCGCCCCACCGGACTGCTCGATCCTGAGATAGAAGTCATAGATAGCGGCAAACAAGTAGAACATCTGCACGATCGCATCAAGGAAGTAGTGACCAAAAATGAGAGGGTGCTAGTGACAGTACTGACCAAAAAAATGGCTGAGGAGCTAACTACCTATTACAATGACCTTGGGCTTAAGGTACAATATATGCACTCTGATCTGGACGCAATAGAGCGCAATCAGATCATCCGCTCTTTGCGCTTGGGTGAGTTTGATGTGCTTATAGGTATCAATTTGCTCAGAGAAGGGCTCGATCTACCAGAAGTATCACTCGTAGCCATACTTGATGCCGATAAAGAAGGATTTTTGCGATCCGAGACTGCGCTCATTCAGACAGCAGGCAGGGCGGCCAGAAATGCCAATGGTCGAGTGCTGATGTATGCACAAAAAATCACACCCTCGATGCAAGCATGTATCGACATCACTGCCAAAAGAAGAGCCAAACAGATAGCCTACAACCAAAAGCATGGCATCACACCCAGGACTACGATCAGGGAACTTGATACCAATCTACGGGTAGAGGATGCCGGGGAGCTTTACAACAAGCGCTCCAAACTCGATAAAATGCCAAAAGCCGAACGACAACGCCTCATCAAAGAACTAAAAGCCAAGATGCTTGCAGCTGCCAAAAAGCTCGATTTTGAAGAGGCGGCAAGACTGCGTGATGAGATAGCCAAGATCAAAAAGCTCTAACGTTTTTTATGGTAAATAATTAATACTGAATAGTTAAGGAATTCCAATGATAAACCTAAATGATCCTCATCTATATATCAACCGAGAGCTCAGCTGGCTGGAGTTCAACACCCGTGTACTTGCCCAGGCGCAAGATAAGGAGCTGCCTTTGCTTGAGAGGCTCAAGTTCATAGCGATATACGGCACCAACCTTGACGAATTCTATATGATCAGGGTAGCTGGACTAAAATCTCTCTACAAGGCCGGCATACAAGAGACAGGAAGCGACAAGATGACTCCCGCAGAACAACTCCAGGCAATTCATTCAAAGCTGCATGAAGAGATGAAAATCATGGAGAGCACATATCATGAGATTGTAGCCAACCTGCGCACCGAAGGGGTGGCGATCGAGTCGTATGATCACCTGCCGTACGAAACACAGGAGAGACTCTCGGAAAATTTTTATGAACACATATATCCCATCATCATCCCTATAGCTGTAGATGCCACACACCCCTTTCCCCATCTAAACAACCTAAGCTTCGGTATAGCAGTCAAACTATCCGATGCCAACGGCAATATCAAACACGGTCTTGTGCGCATCCCCCGCGTGCTGCCCCGCTTTATAAAGATCGATGAGATTTTTGTGCCTGTTGAGAGTATAGTCGAGCATTATATCGGCGATCTCTTCCCTGGATATACCAAAATCTCATCAACCCCTTTTAGGTTGACCAGAAATGCGGATATGGAGATCGAGGAGGAGGAAGCGGATGATTTTCTCCAGATACTTGAAGAAGGTCTTAGATCCCGCAACAAAGGCTCTGTAGTAAGACTGGAGTTCAACCAGGATGCCGACGAGGATCTGGTAGCATTCCTCAACAAACATATGCACCTTGAGGAGGATGATATCTACTACTATCACTCGGCTCCTCTCAATCTTGGAGCACTCTGGCAAATAGTAGGGGATAAATCTCTCTCACACCTGCTGCCGCCCCCATATACACCCAAGACGCTTCCGCCGCTTGAGAATGAAGATATATTCCAGGCCATCGAGAGAGAAGATATACTACTTTATCATCCTTATGAGAGTTTCGAGCCTATAGTCAAATTTATCCGACAGGCGGCCGCTGATCCAGATACGCTGGCTATCAGAATGACTCTCTATCGTGTCGGACCCAAATCTCCTATAGTCAAAGCTCTCATAGATGCGGTCAGAGACGGTAAGCAAGTAACTGTACTGGTAGAGCTCAAAGCGAGATTTGACGAAGAGAACAATCTGCGCTGGGCAAAAGCTCTGGAAGATGTGGGAGCACATGTAGTATACGGGATACCGGGCCTCAAGGTGCACGCCAAGATAGCGCAAGTGATCAAACGCAAAGAGGGAGTATTCAAAAGTTATCTGCACCTGGCAACCGGCAATTACAACCCCGGCACCGCCAAAATCTACACCGATATGAGCTATTTCACATTTAGGGATGACTACAACAAAGATGCTACGAGATTTTTCCATTTTCTCACCGGCTTTTCTACGCATACAAAGCTGAAAAATCTATATATGTCTCCCACTCAGATCAAACCCAAGCTGCTCAAATTGATAGACCAAGAGGCCTCTTACGGAGAAGATGGACATATCATACTCAAAGCAAACTCTCTTGTCGATCCAGCTATTATCAGAGCTCTTTACAAGGCTTCTCAAGCTGGCGTAACGATTGAACTGATCATTAGAGGCATCTGCTCGCTCAGACCCGGTATCGAAGGAGTGAGTGAAAATATCACTGTCTCCTCTATCATAGGCAAATATCTCGAGCATGCTCGTATATACTGGTTTGCGCACAGTGAGAATGTATATATCTCAAGCGCTGATCTCATGACACGCAATCTTGATAGGCGCATAGAGCTGATGACCCCTGTCCACAACAAAGAACTCAAAGAACGCATACAGCACATACTTACTCTTCAGCTTGCCGACAATCAGCTGCGATGGCAACTCCAAAATGACGGCCGATATATCAAAGTGGACCCGAAAGACGGCGAAAAGCTTATCAACTCCCAGGAGTTGCTCGAAAAATCGGTCAGCAAAATGCATGATAAGGTCAAAAAGAAGAAAAGCAACTATGTCAAAAAGTTGGCCGACAAACTACTCAAGGAGAGTTAAGCCCTAACCCCTCTCTTTCATAATCGAGTGCAAAAAGAGTATCTGAGCAAACAGAGGCACGAAAAAGTTGATAATGGGGATGAAGTTGAGCGCTGCGGCGATGAGACTGACAGTGCGCAATCTCTTGGCATAGGATCTAATCTGCTTCCTGTCAAAATCAAGCAATGCTCCCACATCATACACAGTTGGCTCCTTGATCTGAATAGACCACAGATACAGCAGCCAAAGCTTCCCAAGATACGGGATAAAAAGTATAGGAAATGAGACTATTAGCAGCAGGAGAAATATAGCGTTTGCCTTGAGATTGTAGTAAAGCGATCTGTGTATCTTGCTCTCTCCGGTGGCTTTTAGATGCGGATAGTGACGATATGCCAGGCGACGCAAAATTCCTTCTCCCCATATGGCAGTAGCAATTGAGACAGTGATGGTCACAAGTACATACCCTGCTTTGAGCACACTCCAGAAAGATGTAGTATCATCTCCCGCACTCCAGTTTTTGGTCCACGGCAGCAGATGAGCCAGCCACTCGACTATGCCTACCAGCCCATCCCAGAGCCACCACATCGGCACGATCCAGAACAGTACCGAGCCAATACCCACCGCAAGCACAAACGGCAATACGTCTTTGGAAAAAATATCTTTGAGTGTCTTGATTATCAAATCTGCCATAACTGCTCCTGCTCTTTGTACGGTCTGGCGAACTCTATATATCGTTTGGCCGAAGCATATAGCTCTGCTACCTCATCATCGGTAAGAGATCGCACCACCTTGGCAGGGGAGCCAAGTATCAATGATCTGGGAGGAAATACTTTGCCTTTGGTCACAAGAGCCCCGGCTCCTACGATAGACTCTTTGCCTATAACGGCATCATCGAGGATAGTTGCACTCATCCCTATCAGGCAGGCATCCTCTATCGTACAACCATGGAGCATTACTCTATGGCCTATCGTAACATCATTGCCCACTATGGTAGGGCTGCCGTCGCTTTTGTCTGGTTTTTTATAATGAGTGACATGGATCATGCTTAGATCCTGCACGCTGGTGCGATCGCCTATGCGGATGCGATGAACATCGCCTCTAATGACACTTCCAAACCAGATCGAACACTCTTTTCCGATCTGAACATCTCCGATTACCGCAGCTCCGGGTGCTATCCAGGTACTCTCATCTATCTTTGGGGTCATACCCTTGTATGGGACAATAGCGGACATACAGGCTCCTTTTGTTTTTGTCGTGTTTGCCGAGAATGAATTTGCGGCTCCTTTCTGTGTGTCAATAAACGCACCACACAATTCCTCATTCCTCATTCTTCATTCTTCTTTCCTTTTTGCTCGATACCGAAAATCTCAGCAGATCATCTGTGGTCTGGACATACTCAGGTAGATTTTCAAATGATTTGAGCATCACTTTGGATGCCGCTTTGGCATCGCAGTAGGCACGATGCTGCGTACTGGCGCCAAGATCCAGCGACTCATTCAGATATGCCAAACCGTATCTTTCACTCTTAAATGTCCTTCTTGCCAGATCGATAGTGCACATCCTCGGATTTCCTATGCTTCCAAGTCCAAATCTCTCAAAAGATGCGCTCAAAAAGGAATGATCAAAACCGACATTGTGGGCGACAAATATCGCATCCCCCAAAAATTCTTTGAGCATAGTCAAAGCCTCTCTGCGGTTTGGAGCACCTTGCAGATCTTCAGGTTCTATACCTGTGAGTTTGATGATCTGATCCGGCAGATACGCGCATGCTACATATGTCTCCATTTTGTCGATAATCTTGCCGCCTTTGACTTTGACCGCTCCTATCTCGATCACCTGGGAAGTACCCGGCTTGCTGCCGTTGGTCTCTATATCAACAACGCAAAATATCTCCTCATGATATGGGGTAAAATACGGGCGAAAAATATATCGATCTCCATCATTATCTATCGGATATCCGCTTGCTTGAAGCAGGATAAATATTGTGTCACTATCCTCAAAAAGTGTGGCATGCTTGGCTGTGATCCTGTCATAAGAGGCTTTCGAAAGCACCCCGCCGTTTCGCCTGAAAGCTGCGGTTAATTCTTCATAGACTTTTCGCATTGGCTATAAATCTCTCCACTTTCAAAGGATCTTTGATACCTTTGGCAGCCTCCACTCCTGAACTTACATCCACCCCGTAAAATCCATAGCCGGCCGTCTCCAAAACATTATCCGGTGTCAATCCGCCGGCAAGTATTGTTTTGGAGTTGTCAACACCGTCAAACCATTCCAGAGCTACTCTTTTGCCCTCTCCGCCATACCCATCCACAAAGGCGTCCACCAGCCTGTATCTGTCAGCGAACTTTGTCATATCCTCGATATTTCTGGCTCTTACTACTGGAAGGCTTTTGATGCTCAAAGCATCCAGAAAGGACTCGTCCACATCGAAATGTATCTGCGCCAGCGACATGCCTGAGTGTTGACATATTCTGTTGACATATTCGGGTGTTTCATTGACAAAAAGCCCTACTCTCTCCACAAAAGGAGGTAATACCCTGACGATCTCTTTGGCAGCCTCCGGAGTGATGAAGCGGGGAGACTTGTCGTAAAACACAAACCCCAAAGCATCCGCACCGGCCTCTACCGCATGCAGAGCGTCTTTGAGGTTGGTGATACCGCAGATTTTGACTTTCACGAAAGCTCCTTACGCAAAAAAGTGGATAGTGAACCCTTTGCTAAGCCCAGAGAACGGTGGCAAAGAGTGAAGAGTGACGGTTTGGCTTGCTGCGCTAAGTTCTCTGACAATAAAAGCATTGGCTCTGCCGATGCATGCAGACACTGCTCACTGATCACTGCTCACTGCTCACTTTCAAGGAAGCTATCGCCTCTTTAACTCCATTGGGGTGCTTATAAACATACGATCCTGCCACCACAATATCAACTCCTGCATTCGCAAGCTCCTTGACATTATCACTATTGACTCCCCCGTCCACCTCTATCAAGCAGTTTGGATTGTGTTTCTCTATCAGGCCCTTTAGCTTTTTTGCTTTTTCTATGACAGTAGCTATGAATTTCTGGCCGCCAAAGCCCGGATTGACACTCATCAGCAGCACCATATCAAGATCGCCCAGCAAATACTCTATCGACTCTGGCGGAGTATGCGGATTGAGTACGATCGCAGGTTTGATACCATAATCTCTGATCTTTTGTATCAAACGATGCGGGTGCTTCTCTTCTTCGATATGAAATGAGATATACTCGGGTTTAAGCGGCGCAAAAAGATCGACGAAAAATGTATTGTTCTCCACCATCAGATGTATATCAAGCGGTTTGGAGGATGCTTTCTTGACAGCTTCTACTACAACCGGCCCAATGGTGAGGTTGGGGACGAAATGCCCGTCCATCACATCCACGTGCACCAGTTCACATCCGGCGTCGCATATGGCTTTGACGTCTCTGGCCAAATGACCGAAGTCTGCTGAGAGGATACTTGGAGCTACTTTCAATATTTTTCCTTTATCGGAATTTGGTGACAAGATTATATCATATACGACTGTATATAATGATTTATCGACTATTAAGGGACATTTGAGTAAAATCGCAAAACTTTTTCTAAATTTTTAGAATACAAAATAATAATCAACAAAGGCTATATCATGGCAAGAAGATGTCAAGTAACAGGCAAAGGTCCTCTCGTAGGCAACAATGTCTCTCATGCTCACAACAAAACCAAAAGAAGACAACTGCCAAATCTTCGCACCGTGCGCGTCACTCTTGATGACGGCACTACCAAGAAGATCAAGGTGGCAGCTTCTACGCTTCGTACTATGAAGAAAAAAGCTGCACAGGCGCAGGCTACCGTCTAACCTTCAAGTGCAGAGCATGCAAAGCATGAAAAAAGCACAACAATGAATCCCTTCAAGAGAACCCTTAAAGAAAGGCGTTCTCAAAAACCGCATATAACTCTCAACGACGAATTTTACGGCCATCTCGCACCGTTTCGTATACCTTTGATACTTACGGTACTTACTATGCTCGCAGGAACCGTGGGGTATATGGTAATAGATGATTTTCCTCTGATGGATGCTATCTATCAAACAGGTATCACCTTCACCACAGTAGGGTATGGAGAGATACGCCCTATATCAGATCTGGGTAGGATATTTACCATTACACTGATTATCGTTGGCTTTGTGGTATTTTCTATCGCAGTAGGTATCATAGCCGAGGTCGTCAAAAAGGGAGAGTTTCAGAAAATCGCCAAGGAGAGAAGAATGCTGTACGAGATCGCACGACTCAAAAATCACTTCGTCATATGCTACCACAATGAATACACCATTCAAGTGACTGAACAACTCAGAGAAAACCATATACCGTTTGTGGTAGTAGATCCAAGAGAAGACCTCGAAGAGATAGCCAAAAAATATCGCTATCCCTATTTTGTATCAGCCCAACCACACACAGAAGTAGGGATACTCAAATCTCATCTCTCCAGCGCCAAAGGCGTCATATCGCTTTCAAACAATGTGGCAGACAATATCGCTGTGGTAGCATCCGTAAGGCTCTATCAGCATGAGATAGGCAGAGACAAACATCCATTTTTGATCATTACCGATGCCAATAGCGAAGAGGATGAACAAAAGCTTCACAAGCTTGGAGCCGATAGAGTCGTCACCGCTACCAAGCTGCTTGCCCAGAGGATCAATGCCATAGCCGTCAGACCGGATATGGCAAATATCCTGCAGGAGTTTATGTATCGCAGTGATACGCCTCTTGATATGGAGGAGGTAAAAGTATCCAAAACCAGCTGGCTGGTTCTTCAAAAACTCAAACAAGCCAAGCTGCGAGATATAGCCAATGTAGACGTGATAGGTATCAGGCCCAAAGAGGGAGAATTCATCCCCATGCCCAAGGGCGATACCATCATAATGCCCAAGTCAAGGCTCATACTGGTAGGTACAAGCGACGGGATCCAAAGAGCCAAACAGCTCATTCGCCAAAAAGAAAAACCTGAGGAGCTGAAATATATTTGATTTTTCAGAGGGTTTTATAGCGAAGAGTTAATGGTGAGTGGCGGATGGCAGATGGTGGATGGTTGATGGTGGATGGTGGATGGTTAATGGTGAATAGTTATGGTATGCTGTTTAAATAATAAAAAAATGAGGTTGTTTGATGTCAGATTACAGGATTATCCCGCTTGAGGGCGGGCTTGCCAATGTGCCCGGATTTTATTGCGGTGCTGTCAATGTAGGTATGCGTACCAACCCTGCCAACTCGGGTGTTACTGATATAGACGCAGATGTAGCGTTTATCCGCAGCGATAGACTGTGCGATGTGAGTGCTGTGTTTACTTCCAACCGTTTTCAGGCAGCACCCATCAAACATTTCCAGCGATATCCAGATCGTTTCCAGACAGATTTTATACTGATAAATGCCAAAAATGCCAATGCCATGACAGGTGAAGCAGGCATAAGAGATATAGATACCATCATGGATGGACTCAAAAAATATATAAATGTCACAAATCCTATAATGAGCTCAACCGGAGTGATAGGATATCGTCTACCGGTCAAGAAGATAATCTCCGGATTTGATAGGCTTGATTTCAACGGATGCGATTCTGATGCCGCGGCCAGAGCCATCATGACCACTGACACCTTTAAAAAGGAGCTGGCATACAAAGTTGAGCTTGGAGACGGCAAGACATTTCATATAGCCTCTATCTGTAAGGGTGCAGGGATGATCGATCCAGCCATGGCTACTATGCTCAACTTCATCATCACAGATGCCGATATACCAAGATCAGATATGGATGAGCTCCTTAGAGCTGGAGCCGAAGCGTCATTTAACCGCATCTCGGTGGATGGAGATACATCCACAAACGACACGGCTCTCCTGATGGCAAGCAAGACAAGCCAGGCATACGATAAAGCCGCATTTGCCGAGGTGCTCAACAAGCTGATGTTCGAAATGGCCATGATGATACTTAAAGATGGTGAAGGGGCCACCAAAGTAGTCTCTTTTACGGTCAAAGGGGCTAGAAATGATGACGAAGCCAAAAAGGCGGCAAATGATCTAAGCAATTCACTGCTGGTCAAGACAGCACTTTTTGGCGAAGATCCCAACTGGGGAAGGATAGCTTCCACTATAGGCGCAGCCGGCATAGAGTGTGATGAGGAGAAACTGAAGATTTACTATGATGATCTGCTCATATACTCCAACACCCAGAGAGAGCTTAACAAGCAAAAAGAGGAGCAAGCTTACAAGATCATGAAACAAGATAGTTTTGCGGTGACCTGTGATCTTGGTATAGGAGATGGAGAATACACCTCCTATGGATGTGATCTAAGTTACGATTATGTCAAGATCAATGCAGAGTATCGTACTTGACAAACACCTTTTAACCCCATAAATAATATAATAAACAAAAATACCAAGGAGTAAATATGTTAGCAGAATACAGAGACGAGATACACGAATTGAAAATGCAGAATGCTCATTTTGCAAAAATTTTCGAAAAACACAATGAACTTGACCAAAAAGCCAAAGATGCCGATGAAGGGCGTCTGCACATGAGCGATATGGAGCTTGAAAAGATCAAAAAAGAAAAACTTCTACTCAAGGACGAAGCACTCAAGATGATCCTTGAGTACAAAAAGAGCAAAAGTTAGACTATAAAAACTTCCACCCCTCTGACTCCATTAGAGCTTTTGCTTTGGAGCATAGAGGTGCCTCTATCCATATATATTTCTTCTTGATTCTTGTATCTTGGTATTCCTCCAGTCTTTTGTGCAGTTCCATCATTTCATTGGCCTCTTTGCGCAGGACTCTGCTCTTTTTGACCAAGTGAAATACTGAGCAATAGTACCCCTTGATATCCACCCCTGTCATGATCTCAACTTTTTTTCGTGAACCAAGCTCTTTTGGCGTAATCATTCTTAATTTTTTGCATATAATCCCACAATCTGCCAGCTTTTCTACTGTCTGTTTCATTTCTTGTTGCCTAATGGATGGTATTTGTGTACTGTGGATCTGAGATGAGATCTCTCTATATGTGTATAGATCTGGGTAGTTACAAGCGAACTATGACCCAGCAACTCCTGCACCACCCTTAGATCAGCGCCTCCAAGTATCAAAGAAGAGGCAAAAGAGTGTCTGAGCACATGAGGTGAGACCCCAAGGTATTTTTTGGTGATTTTGTATGCCGATATACGGCTGAGGGGCTCGCCTCTATAATTGACCCACAGAGCGCTGCTGCGCATATCTGTCTGTTCGATATACTTTTCTATAGCCTCTATAGCAACAGGAGCAATGGGGACCACTCTCTCTTTTTGCCCTTTAGCATATCGGATGGTCAGCCAGCCATCCTGCAGATCGCTTCTATTGGCACTCAAAGCTTCGCTGATCCTTGCCCCGCTGGCATACAAAAAGAGTATCAACGCATAATCCCTAAGACCTAGAAATGTGCTTCTATCTATCAGCTCAAGACCTGATCTGATCTCTTCAAAGCTCAGATATTTGGGTAGGCTTTTGGGTGTACGGGCCATAGGTATATGGATGGAAGTGCGATTGAATTCATGCCTGTGGCAAAAATCAAAAAAGACATTTATGGAAGACAGCTTGCGATTGAGTGTACGTTTATTCTTAAACTGAGAGAGAAAATCGAGTATCTCCATCGTCTCCAACTCTACAAGCGGCTTGCTGGAAGATGCTTCAAGCTGGGAGATATCCCTTGTGTATGCCTCTATAGTCTGAGGATCTAAAGCCTTGGTAACCGAGAGATATTCTTCAAAGGCATCAAAAATATCACTCATATATCATTCTATTTGGACTCTATGGTGTAGTGCTTGAGCAGCCTTGCTACCTGGGCTGCCGGAGAGTCTTCAGGAATCAAAGAAAGCTTGTCCTTAGCAGCGCTTTTTTTGCCTGATTTTAGATCCAGATAAGCTTCTTCGAGCACTGCCATTTCATGATAATGCGCAGTATCTACCGGCTTTTTGTTCAAAACGCCGTTATGATATTTGGCTATAGCCGAGATGATAGGATCACTGCTTGCTTCAAGAGCCTTGAGTTTATCATGCGCTTTGTCGTTTACAGCCTGCTTGAGCTCAAACAGTTCATATAGTTTTGGATTATTAGATTTGAGTTTTTCGGCAGCACTCTTATCCGAAGGGTTTTTTTGTAATGCCAAAAAAGCCTCGTTTGCAGCATTTAGTCTGCTCTGCTTATACGCATTCCAGCCAAGATTGCCAAAATACCCTACAACAAGCAGGACCAACACGCCCCATATGAGAAACTTATACCTCTTATAGAGTTTTTCCAGTTTAAAAGCACTCTCAAGTATCTTCTCATCGCTGCTTAATTCTTCTTTTACATGCTGCAATTCATCTTTGAGACTCACGGAAATCCTTTGATCGGTTCTAAAATTGCGGAGATTATAACATATTAGGGATGAGAAATTAGAAATGAGGAATGAGGAATGAGGAATTTTGGTATGCTTTGCAAAGCTTTTATCAAATGAGTGAAATGGATTGTGTTCAGGATTCAGATGATGCTTTCCTTGGTTTCGTGCAATTTTTGCAAGTTCTAAGTGAGACATACAAAAGAAGTATGACAAATGAAGACATGTGAAAAGTGTGCATAGGTCAAAAATAAAAACTTCTCTTGAGTTTCGTGCAATTTTTGCATGTTCTGAGTGAGGCATACACAAAGTATGTCGAATGAAGACATGTGAAAAGTGTGCATAGGTCAAAAATAAAAACTTCTCTTGAGTTTCGTGCAATTTTTGCATGTTCTGAGTGAGGCATACACAAAGTATGTCGAATGAAGACATGTGAAAAGTGTGCGAAAATAAAGAGAAGAGTGGTACACTCTACAGGATTCGAACCTGTGACCTTCGGTACCGCAAACCGATGCTCTATCCAGCTGAGCTAAGAGTGCAAATAAAAGCGGAGGGGAATTATAATCAATTTATCTTTAATCGGTGATAAATTAGAGTTGCCACTTTATTGGCTTTTTGCCGGCTGCGGTCAGGTATTTGTTGATGGAGGAAAAAGGTTTACTTCCAAGAAAGCCTCTGTAGGCTGACAGGGGTGAGGGGTGAGGCGATGAGATGATATGATGTTTGCCTGTGTCTATCATGGAGGCTTTTTGCTGCGCATGAGATCCCCATAGTACAAAAACGACATTTTGACAGTTTTGGTTGACAATTTTGATGATATGATCTGTCAACCTCTCCCAGCCTTTGCCTTTATGGGCATTTGATTTGCCCTCTTCGACTGTCAAAACGGCATTAAGCAACAGCACCCCCTGCCTGGCCCACGACAGAAGATAGCCGGTATGAAAATTATTGACCCCAATGTCATCTTGCAGCTCCTTGTAGATGTTTACAAGTGATTTGGGCAACGGCTTGACATCAGGGAGGACCGAAAAACACAAGCCGTGAGCATGGCCTACAGTGGGGTACGGATCTTGTCCAAGTATAACAACCTTGACACTCTCAAGCGGAGTGTTGTTGAGTGCGGCAAACCAGTTTGGTTTGGGGGGAAGGATGTTTTTGCCTGCGCTTATTTCACTGCGCAGAAACCTTGTCAGCTCTTCCATATACGGCTTTTCAAACTCATCGGCAAGTGCCGCCTGCCAACTGGGATCTTTCAATAACTCTTTCATAGGCTCAAAAACTAAAAACCAATTTTTTTGTTGTGATGTCAAGAATCACCAGCGCAAAAAACACAAACCCGAGATAGCCGTTGACGGTAAAAAAAGCTTTGTCAATCTTGGTGAAGTCTTTGGACACCAGATAGTGCTCATACCAAAGCATAAGTGCTGAGAACAAAATCGCAAGGTATGCAAAAATCCCCAGATGCGCGCTTGCAACAAACGCAAGCCACAGTAAAACTGTCAACACATGAAAAAGTCTGGCTATCCTCATAGTGTTGACAGGCCCAAATCGCGAAGGGATAGAATGCAGCCCGTGAGCTCTGTCGAACTCCATATCCTGTAGACTATAGAGCAGATCAAATCCCGCTACCCAGAACATCACACCAAGAGCCAGATAGATCGACCACAGAGTAATACTGTTTTCTACCGCTACTACTCCGGCTATGGGAGCAAGCCCAAGCGAGAGCCCCAGTATCAAGTGAGCAGCCGGACTAAAACGCTTGAAAAGAGTATACGCTCCAAGCACCAGAAGGATGGGGACCGAAAGCTGGAATGCCAATGAGTTGATAAAATATGCTGTCAATACAAAAATCGCAGCATTGACAGAGATAAAAAGTATCATTTGCGCAGATGAAACTCTGCCGTCCACAGACGGACGGCTTGCTGTGCGGGGGTTGATGGCGTCAATGTCCCTGTCAAGATATCTGTTGACACCCATCGCGAAATTGCGCGCGCTCACCGCAGCGACAAGCCCAAGAAAAAACAGCCTCCAGCCAAACCATCCATCAGCCGCCACCACCATCGCGATAAAAATAAACGGCAGCGAAAAAACCGAGTGTTTAAACATCACCAGCTCGGAGAAATCGGAGAGAAGTTTACGCATGGTTTTTGCTCTTATGTCTACTCAACAGCTTTGCGGAGCAAAGCATTCTGAAATTTCTCATTCCTACTTCCTCATTCTCACGGGTGCGGTATCCGCAGTTTCGAATTAAGCGACCATGCTATAGCCAAAACCAAAACAGCCACAATATATCCGCTGCTTATCCATCCAAAAGCCACCATCAAATAAACAAGCCACAACAAGATAGCCCCCAGGGGGGTCGGTACCCCCTCAAAATATTTCTCTACACTGCCGGCATCTACTTTGAGGTTGAACTCTACAAGACGTCTAAGGCCTGAGATAATGTACCAGACAAATACTGTACCCGACACCAACTCTGCCAAGCCGGATACTCCGGCATAATACCTTGTAGCATAAAAAAGCAAAAACGCCGGCATCACCACAAATGATAAAAAATCGGCAAAACTGTCAAGCTGTACTCCAAATTCGGTTGACAGGTTGTATTTGCGTGCGACTTTGCCGTCAGCTATATCCAAAGCTCCGGCTATCCA